>CAZEWS010000001.1:0-312 GCA_964515985.1 uncultured Rikenellaceae bacterium
CGTGCTCTGACTAGTAAACTTATCCTTTCAGTGGTTCAATCACTATTGTATCAGCAACTTATTTATAGGGCATATTCCTGCAATAGTAACATAGAAGCCCAGAATGATCACCATCGCTGCTATACACCATAAAAGTACAGTAACTACCTTTCCAAAAAATTTAATCCTTTCCGCTTCAGCCTTTTGTAAGGTTAGCAATACAAAATAGCTGATTGTCAAAAAAAATGGTTGCAGGAATAAAACACACAAAGGCACACATATGTTAAACACCTCCTTTCACATGTGAACGGGATTGAACTCGACCGACGATGT
>CAZEWS010000001.1:358-19106 GCA_964515985.1 uncultured Rikenellaceae bacterium
AAAGCAGTCGGATCCTGAAAATCGGAAGCGGATGGATTTCTATGCTTTAACCCCGACAGGGTTCTAAACCCTGTCGGGGTTTGTAAAAATGGTCAGAAAACACTTTCTGATCAAGACCTACCATTTTTTACTCATCGACTTGGAGTCGTCTGACGAGATTTCATTCTTCTGTTTTACCCTTACACTTATCAAGTAATACAATACAAATGGTCAGCAATAAAAAACTATTTGCCACATGGAAATAGTTTATTACATGATTTACAAACAAAAACTTAGGATTAAACAGTAAGTCAACAAAACCGAAAAACATCACGATAACAGCGATTATTCCGGAAATCCAGGCAAACCAGGCTAGTTTTTTCATTTTACCAGATTTAATGTTAATAATCTATATATTTTTTAGTGTGAAAAAATAAACTGAAAATTGACGTAGATAACAGGCAACTGGGAATTCATAAAATATCTGCTTAAATTACAATAATTTATTCAAAATTCCAATAATTTATGTTGAGAGGGTTTTTATCTTTTTGATCTTAAAGCAGCAGGACTGAATATTTTATACGACAGGCTCAAAACGCCGAAAAAATAAACATCCTTTGCTGTTGAGTTTTCAGAGGTATATCCATCAAGATAATCGGTGGTTGTGGATCTTCTGCCAAACTCAAGCCCGACGGACCAGTCGTTATTTAGATTATATCGTGCCCCAACACCAATAGGAACAACTAAAGACAATTTAGTAAAATCATCATCATAATTGTTTTCCAACTCACCTCCTGGCGTTGGATTAAAGAAACTCCCACCTAATCCTGCGAACCCGTACGCGCCTACAGCCGGCAAACCCAATAGCAGTCCTTTATTATTGTATCGTCTTCCTTCAAGAAATAAAAAGTAATATTCCACCTGCAAGGATGGCTCAAAAATAAATGTCGAAAATTCATAGCCGCGGTCATGATTTCTGGTTCCTTCATCACTACCAAGACCTTTACCAAATATCAGATTTGCCTTAACCGACCAATTTTGCTGAAACCGGTAACTAACTCCTGAATACAAAGAAGGTCCAATCTGCCAGTCGCCGATATCACCAAAAACGATCGTTATTCCGGGTCCTAATAATACATCGATCCGTCGAGCGTCCAGGTTTTGGGCAAGTGAAATTGATGAAAAGAAAATGATCAATGCAAGTAGAAGGGTCCTGCTCTTCATATTACGCGGGATTTTGGACCACAATATAATAATTTCATCAAAAACTTACGTAAAAGCGATCACCAGGTTATCCTCTTAGAGGGTGGTTGGTTAACCAGGCAATTCAACCACCTCCCCCTCCCGTTAGTCGGGTACTCCCCGCCTGAATGAATTCATTCGGGCAGGCTCCTTGTCTAAGGAGGAGAATTTGGTTTTAGTTTAAATATTAATTAGCGAATTTCTGATAAGACTTGATTCTTCAGCCATTCCGGCCGGTTGGTAGTGATCCCGTCAATTCCCAGTTCACTAAGTCTTTTTGCTTCTTCCGGATCATCTACGGTCCAGGTAAAGATCTTCAAACCAGCCTCATGAACTGCTTTCGCATAACCGGGCGTAATTCCTTTAAACCTGAAATTAAGTCCATCCAAACCGGCTTGTTTTGCTTTTTCAATCCATTTCTTGTCATATTCGCCCATAACATTATAATGGAGCCAGTAGGCAGGAACACTGGGTATCAAATTTTTGGCCTTTTCGACCACTTCAAAATCAAAGCCAATGATCACCAATTGGCCTATCTTACCTCTTTTATCAATAATATCTTTTAAAAAAGGTAGTACTTCCGTACCACATTTTATCTCGATAAAAAGTTCCTTTCCGGCGGGAATGGTTTCAATTACTTCTTCAAGAAATGGTATTTTCTCACCAATAAAATCAGAGCCTTTAAAACCACCCACATCCATTTTTCTCAGTTCATCCGAATTCGTATCTTTAACAACAAATTTTTCACCGGAAGTCCGTTTGGTATCCTTATCATGGATCACCATAATCCTATTATCCTTCGATAGATGAACATCAATTTCCACTGCATCCGCATTCTTCTGCCACGCCAATTTCACAGAGACCAGGGTATTTTCAGGGGCATCATAGGAAGCGCCACGATGAGCGATATACATTGTATTTTGGGCATAAAGTTGATTACAAAACAAATAGGAAATACAGAGAAGGCCGAAGCAAAAAAGTAGCTTCATGACAATATATTTTAAAAAAATTCAAGATAAAAAAAAGAAGAGGCAGGTACTCTCCATTTAATAATATTTAGCCAGGGCCTGCCCTGTGAAACACCCGTGAAATAATGCCAAAAGGCATTCCGGCTTTGCTCGCCCTGTGAAATTCTGAAAGAACATTTCACAGGGATAGACTTTGAGTCAAACCCTGACTAATTTACCTTGGTTTTTATTATTTCCTCTTCGAACCACCCGGTTTAGCAATGGAATCTCTCATACCGGTATCGGCCTCAATATTTTTCATCCGGTAGTAATCCATGATACCCAGGTTTCCGGATCGGAATGCATCAGCCATAGCCAACGGGACCTGGACTTCTGCTTCGATCACTTTTGCACGGGCCTCCTGGGCTTTAGCCTTCATTTCCTGTTCCAGTGCAATAGCCATGGCTCTTCTCTCTTCTGCCTTAGCCTGTGCAATGTTTTTATCAGCATTTGCCTGGTCCATTTGAAGTACGGCGCCAATGTTTTTACCAATATCGATATCGGCAATATCAATGGAAAGGATTTCAAATGCTGTACCTGCATCAAGCCCTTTATCCAGAACAAGCTTTGAAATAGAATCGGGATTCTCAAGTACGGCCTTATGTGAACTGGCCGATCCGATGGAGGAAACGATGCCCTCACCAACCCGGGCAAGTACTGTTTCTTCTCCTGCTCCGCCAACCAGTTGCCTAATATTTGCTCTTACCGTAACCCTTGCTTTGGAAACCAACTGGATCCCATCCTTTGCTACGGCAGTAACCGCAGGAGTGTCAATTATCTTAGGATTCACCGACATTCGAACGGCTTCTAAAACATCCCGACCAGCCAGGTCGATAGCTGTTGCCATATTGAACGGGAGATCGATATTAGCTTTCGCTGCTGAAACAAGAGCGTGCACAACCTGCTGAACCCTTCCGCCGGCAAGGTAATGCGCCTCCAGATCATCCCGAAAGACAGTTATTCCTGCCTTAGTACCCTCGATAAGAGCACCAACAATAATGGATGGCGGGACCTTCCTCCAGCGCATAAATATTAACTGGAGTAAGGAAATCCTTACCCCGGAAACCAATGCCTGAAACCACAAGCCTATTGGTATAAAATAGAGAATTATCCATATCAGGATGAGAGCCCCGATAATAATTATTACATACAATCCAATTCCTTCCATGTTTTCCTAATTTTTAGATTTAACAATCAATTTATTTTTTAACACTTTAATTATTTCAATCCTGGTTTTCTGATCGATGAATTTATCCTGCGATTTTGCTTCATAATACTCACCGTTCACGAATACTTTACCCATGGGATTAAGCCGTGTTACCGTTTCGCCCAGGTCACCAACGTTTACCTTACTTTCACTTTTCTCATCATTAACAACATTTACTTTCCCTTCAATTTTAGTATCCAGCATAACTTTTTCCCATGTTCTTGACTTTAATACAAAATAAATAGTAAAAAAAACAATAATGGCTGTACCCAGAAGTGTATAATTCCCTACTGCAGTCCCGTGATAATGATATGACATGATTACACTACCTATTATAAGGATCGCCCCGCCGATACCCGCAATTGTAATACCCGGAACCAACAGAAATTCAATCATAAAAAGCACAATTCCAAGTAGAATTAAAAATATAATTAATGCGATTGACATATTATGAACAATTTGTTCTAAGTATTAGTATTGTATGATTTAGTATGAGAATAATTAAATCATTCAATTATTGCTTTTAACTCTTTGACCACCAATCTTTCCTTCATTGGTTTTAAATCTTCCCTTTCCCCTGTCCGAACCTGGCATCTGCCTTTATAGTGTGTAATAAAGGCACATTGCTCTGCCTGAACAAAATCATGTCCACAAACCTCGATTAACGCCTTGATAACATAATCAAAGGTGTGAATATCATCATTATACAAGGTTAATGACCAAATTTTATTCTTACCGCTATCGATTGACTCATGAACTTTCGATTTCTCTTTCATTAACCTGCCATTTAGATAACAAAAAATGGAAAAACCTACATGCCTGAAAGTTTTTTCGCTTCTTCCACCGGTATTTTACTGTTTCCGATAAAGGCAGCAACGGCAGCATTCCGGAATCCATTAACTACCAATAGATCCTTAAATTTCTCCGCTTTATCAAAAGTAAAAAAAATTCCGATAGTATATACATAAAGTCCGCTTTTATTCAGGTAAAATTCAACCTTTTTATCCCGTGCCATCTTTCGAAAGGAATCCATTTTCTCTTCAGAAACCTGATCTTTATAGGCTCCTACTTCTACCTTAATGATTAAGTTATGAGTCATTCTTCCTGTTTCCCGACTCTTATTCTTAACTGAATCAGGATGTGTTTTTTGGTCTTTATTAAAAGAATCATCAGCACTTTCCAAATTCCTGGCACGGTTTAGTGAAATTTTCTTTCCCATAAAATGTGCAACAATAAAACTATCCTGAAATCCCAGGTTCTGCACTGCCGGTAATGCTGCCCGGGCATCAACAAATTTCCTGAACGTTCCCGTATAATAACGTGTTAGGCCTGATTCAGGAATAATTTCAGCCAAAACCGGGGATAAACCTTTAAAGTAATCAGGCGGAATGGGATTTTTAAAAACGGCCAATTGTATCCGATAAACTACTCTTTCCGGTAAAGTAACATTCACTGGTACCGGATTGGAGGCTGAATAAGGTGAAGTTTTTAAAATAGTAAATTCATATTTGAATTCCTGAATTTCCGATCTTCTTTCTCTTTCAAATCGTGCCTGTCCGGATCTGTCATCTTCCGTTTTCTTTCTTTCAGCACTCTTTTTCGGTGCTTCCGAAATACCTTTTGTTTCCGGTTTACTTATTTTTGTAATATCTGTTCTTTTTTCTCTGAGAGCTTTCTCGCGTTTCAAATCAGCAGAAATTGTATCCATTTTTCTTTGTTGGTCCGAAACACGGGATAATGATTCCCTGATTTTACGTTTTTGGTCCTTCACCGGCAAAATACCTGCAAATGTTGCCAGAGCATTTTTTTGGTTTTCCAAAGCCAGAAGTTCATAAGTATTGGCTATTGCCAGTTTATCATATTTTCGGTCGGCCTGGTTAGCCTTTTCGGCTTCATTCCTTAATGCCAGTGCTTTTTGATAGCTTATTTCAGCATTTTTCTGGTATTCTTGTGCCTGTTTCACAATACCTTTAGTTGCCTCACCCTCCCTAAGGAAGTTAATTTTTTCTTTGAATATTCTGTATCTGATATCATTAACTTCCCGGTAAGAATCAATGGCGTAAAACTTCTTTTCTAAAATCCTCTTTTCAAGATTTGCTATTTTTTCCAATGCCCGTTTGTTTTCTTTTTTGCTTTGAGCTGCATTAGCCACAACCGTTTCTTTTTCCAAGTTCCTTTGTATCTTCCGGGCATCAATCATTGCCTTGTTCGCCTCTTTATTTATCACTACCACGTCACTTAAAGCGTTTAACTCGTTCTTTTTAAAGATATCTCTAAATTCTTCCTTCAAATAAAAATCATCGATGATTTGGTTTATAACATCCATCCCGGCTTCATCAGAAACAAATCCTGATCCGGGAGTTGTTTCTTTTCCTTCCTGTTCTTTATCCGATTGTTCCTTCTTTTTGGTCAGAATCTGACTTGCCAGTCTCTTCTGTTCGATTTCCCTTGCAAGGGTGTATTTTTCATCCGCTAATTTCTGAAATTCAAATGCCTGTTTTTCAAGTTCAAGAATTTCTTCTTCGGTTTTCGATCGTTTTTCCTCGCCGGATATATTTTCAAGCCGTCCTCTTTCTTCATCCGCAAGCCGGCGTGTTGAATCAGCTTTTACCTGAAAATCCAAAGCCTGGTCTAATAGTGAATTATAATCAACAGGGGGTTTTTCAAAATGTTGTATCGCCTGGTCTTGAATGGCTTTTTCATCCTCTGAGAGTACCTGGCAAAGCGATGAATAAAGGATTCCAAAATAACCAACAAAGAAAAAAAGGCAGATTCTGAAAGCGGGTTTCATGTTACATCTGTTTTGGAAATTGTTATTCGCTCAAAGGTACAAGTATCAAATTACTATTTTACTGAAAGAACTAATCATTCCTGATTTCTGAACAAAACCTGTTAATAAAGTTTCTAAAAAAGTTCAGGCATTCACCATAATTAATTCATATAAACTTCGTAATTTCACCCTAATTAGAGTCTGTCCATAAACTACTACAATTTTGAATAATAAAATTCCCATCCCGAACCCGATAGTTATCGGGTTTCGGGACAAATTAATAATCCCTAAAGTTAGGGATTATTTCACAGGGTGAATTAAAAAAAATAAAATTCACAGGAAATTGCTAAATTTGAATGTTTGTGTTACGAGGCTTCAACATAGTAAAAAAAACAGAAGAGGGTAAATGACGAGAAATCATATATGGGTGTTTCCCGTACTACCTTATAGGTGAAGATGGGACCATTGAAAAAATAATTGAAAAAGTAAAAACCAAAGAACACACCGAACAGATTTTTAAAGAACTGGAATAGTAATTTTTTTTATAAAAAAATTTAACACAATACACTAATGGATCAGGAAAAGAAAGAAAGCAATGTTCTAAAGGAAAAACTTAAAGCACTGGAACTTACAATTGATAAAATTGAAAAGGGATATGGCAAGGGAACGATAATGAAAATGGGGGACAAACCCATAGCTAATGTTCCATCAATCCCTTCCGGGTCTCTCTCTTTGGATATAGCGTTGGGTATCGGTGGTTATCCCAAAGGGAGGGTTATTGAAATATTCGGACCCGAGTCTTCAGGCAAAACAACACTAGCCTTACACGCCATGGCAGAAGCGCAGAAAAATGGAGGAATAGCAGCTTTTATCGATGCAGAGCATGCTTTCGATCGCTTTTATGCAGAGAACCTTGGAGTTGATATTGAGAATCTCCTGATATCCCAACCGGATAATGGCGAACAGGCTCTGGAAATTGTCGATCACCTTATCCGTTCCGGTGCAATTGATATCATCGTTATCGATTCAGTCGCTGCGCTGACACCAAGAGCTGAAATAGAGGGTGAAATGGGTGATTCAAGAATGGGACTTCAGGCAAGGTTAATGTCCCAGGCTCTGAGAAAATTAACGGCGAACATCAATAAGACAAATACCTGTTGCATGTTCATCAACCAGCTACGAGAAAAAATCGGAGTAATGTTCGGCAATCCGGAAACAACTACCGGTGGCCATGCTTTAAAATTCTATTCAACAGTTCGGGTGGATATCCGGAAAATCGGCCAGTTAAAAGACGGTGAAGAAGTTATCGGCAACCGTACCAGGGTTAAGATTGTTAAGAACAAGCTGGCTCCCCCGTTTAAAAAGGCCGAATTCGATCTCCTGTTTGGAGTGGGAATTTCAAAAACCGGAGAGATCATCGATCTGGGTGTAGATTTTAACATCATTAAAAAAAGTGGTTCCTGGTTTAGCTATGGAGATACAAAATTAGGCCAGGGTCGGGAAGGCGTCAGACAAATCCTGGCTGATAATCCGGAACTCTTTGAAGAAATTAAAGGAAAGATCGTTGAAGCGCTCAACACTTCAACAACAAAAAAAGAGACTCTTGAAAGCTGAATAGTTACATATCCTTATTATGGTACGCAATATCTCATTTCTGGTATTCCTGGTAATCCTTTGTTCCTGTACATCAAATAATCAGAAAGAAAAACAAGGTCTTGAACCGGTATTTTCAAGTAAACTTACAGCCGAAGAAATTGAAGAGGGTAGAATGACCGCTGAAATTTTATGGAAATTCGGACGGGTTCATGAAGCTCAAGTATCCCCTGACGGTAAAAATATCCTGTATGGATTGACAAGATATGACCCGCCGACAAATAAAAGCAATACCAATATTTATCGGATCCCTGTTGAAGGAGGTGACCCCATTCAAATCACATCGTTCAAGGGACATGAATTCAATCACCGGTGGCATCCGTCAGGTAACAAAATTGGCTTCTTATCAGGAGAAGGAGGAACGGTTCAGATCTGGGAAGTTGCCATGGATACCGGAACCCCAAAACAGATCTCAAACATAAAAGATGGAATAAACGGTTTTGAATATTCTTCAACCGGCGAAAAAGTTTTTTATATCAAAAATGTAAAACTGGATAAAACCCCGAATGACCTTTACCCGGACCTTCCATTGGTAAACGTACGAATAATCAATAACCTGATGTACAGGCACTGGAATGCCTGGCACGATTATGCTTACAGTCATATTTTTGTTGCAGACTATTCGGATGGAAATATACAAGAAGGAAAGGACATCATGGAAGGAGAAACATTTGATTCTCCTATGTCCCCCTATTTCGATCAATCGGAAATATCATGGAGTCCGGATGGTAAATTTATTGCATATACGTGTAAAAAATTAACCGGGAAAGAATACACCCTAAGCACCAACTCGGATATTTATTTATATAATCTTGAATCAGGTGAGACACAGAATATTACTGAGGGAATGCCGGGGTATGACAAATATCCGGTATTTTCTCCTGACGGAAAGAAGATTGCCTTTCGAAGCATGGAAACACCAGGTTATGAGTCGGACAAAGACAGACTTTTTTTGTATGATCTAACTACCGGAGAGAAAGAATATTTAACAGAAAATTTTGATGAGAGTGTTTCTTCACTGAAGTGGGATAAAGAGGGCAGCAGTATTTATTTTATCAGCGGAATAAGGGCAATTTTCCAAATGTATAAGATCGATGTCGAAACAAAAGAAACAGAGCAAATTACGCATGGAGTTCACAATTACAACTCACTAAGCCTTGCCGGAGAATATTTAGTGGGAGAAAAAATGTCTATGTCAATGGCGACCGAAATTTTCAGTGTTGATAAAAAAACGGACGAGGAAAAACAGCTTACTTTTACTAACCGGTATATTTATGACCATATTGAAATGGGGAAAGTTGAGAAACGATGGATAAAAACAACCGATAATAAGGAGATGCTGGTATGGATTATCTACCCTCCTGAATTTGACCCGGGTAAAAAATACCCTGCTATTTTGTATTGTCAGGGAGGTCCTCATGGTGCCGTCAGTCAGTTTTTCTCTTTCCGTTGGAATTTTCAGATAATGGCAGCACACGATTACATTATCGTTGCTCCAAACCGGAGGGGCTTGCCTACCTTTGGAACGGAATGGAATAACCAGATTTCAGGAGATTATGGCGGACAAAACATGAAAGATTACCTGAGTGCCATTGATGCAATGAAAAAAGAGCCCTTTATTGATGAAGACCGATTGGGGGCTGTTGGAGCAAGTTATGGAGGATTCTCAGTATTTTGGCTGGCAGGCCATCACGAAAAAAGATTCAAGGTAT
The DNA here is from genome assembly GCA_964515985.1 of uncultured Rikenellaceae bacterium. Lineage (GTDB taxonomy): Bacteria > Bacteroidota > Bacteroidia > Bacteroidales > VadinHA17 > CAZEWS01. The sequence continues at coordinate 9,929 of CAZEWS010000001.1, forward strand.
TCATTTCCCATTGCGGTATCTTTAATTTCGAAAGCATGTACGGTGCTACAGAGGAATCTTTTTTTGTCAATTATGATCTCGGTGGCGCATACTGGGAAAAAGAAAACCAAACAGCACAAAAATCGTATGCCACTTCGCCCCACAAATTTGTTCAGAACTGGGATACCCCAATTTTAATCATTACCGGAGCTAATGACTTCAGAATCCCTTATACTGAGAGTCTTCAGGCTTTCAATGCAGCACAGTTGCAAGGAATACCAAGCCGGTTATTGTTCTTTCCTGAAGAAACCCATTTTGTCCTTAAGCCCCAGAACAGTATTTTGTGGCAACGTGAATTTTTCAGCTGGTTGGATAAATATCTGAAATAAGGATAGTTACGGGGTTCGTTTCGAGTTCCGGGTTATTGCCAAAAACATCGCTTTTGGACGGTTCTGGTTTTTTTGTTACTTTCATCCTTTCCTCTGCTCTCCACCCCCGGTTCTTTGCTCCTTGCTCCATGCTCCATGCTCCATGCTCCAAGCTCTCTCTGCCACTACTACTGCCACACTAATCTTAACCTCCATTCCTTCACAGACTCTGCCAGGTTTACTCACTCCCTCTGTCCTTCGCTCAAACCTGCTCGTGAGACATTTCACTCACTTTGTTCGTGAAATAGTTGCCAAACCCTGGCAGGTCTTAACCCAGCCGAATACAAGTCGGCTCTACATCCTGCGGCTGCTGCCTAATTATGTTCTTAACAACCTTAATGTTCTTTCAATTTTTTCCTCCATAGGAAGCCGGCCATCCAACCAATGGATTTTTATCCCTTTCCGCTCCATTCCCCTAAACCATGTCATTTGCCTTTTGGCAAATTGATGTATTGCCGTTTCCAGTTTAGTAAACATCTCCTCACGGGAAAGTTTCTGCAACAAATACAATGTAATGTATTTATATTCAAGCCCATAATATATTAGTGTTTCCGGAGAAACACCGCTATTCATCAGCGATTCAACTTCCTCAACCATTCCGTTTTTTAACCGGTCTTTCAGTCGCTCCGTAATCCTTTTTCTCCGGTCTTCTCTATCAAACTTAATCCCTATAATTAAAGAATTAATTTCAGGATTTTTTGTTTCAGCCTCCTGGTGTTGTTTATAATATGTTTCTATTTCAATCGCTCTGATTAATCTTTCCCTTGAAGAGGTATCCGTAACATTGTGTGGCTTTTTAAAAGAAGCAAGAATTTTGGCAAGGCTTGACATGGATTCTTTTTCAAGCTCTTTTCGCAAATCAGGGTTAACGGGGACATGTATTAACCGGTAACCTTGCAATACACTATCAACATACATGCCTGATCCTCCGCAAAGGACAGGAATTTTTTTTCTGTTGGTTATTTCACGAAATACTTTACAAAAATCCTGCTGGAATTCGTAAACACTATATTTATATCCGGGCTGTGCAATATCGACAAGGTGGTACGGAATATTTTTCCCGTTTACATTATAATCGGAATAATCCTTACCCGTGCCCAGATTCATTCCCTGATAAACCTGTCTTGAGTCACCACTAATGATCTCTCCATTGATCTTCTCCGCCAGGTGAGCAGCAAACCTGGTTTTACCCGATGCCGTAAGACCTAATACTGTAATTAAATTGTATCTTGTTCCCTTCTTTGTAAAAGACATTTTAAAGTATAATTAGTATCGGTTTAAAAAGTCGAAACAAATCGAATAACTCATAACAAATAACTAAATTTAATTAAATTTGTATAAACTAATCTAAAACTGATAAAAAATGGATTTTAACGCTATTTTCACACGTGCAAAAAATATCCTTATACGACCTGCAACCGAATGGGAGGTAGTAAAAGGTGAGACATCCGATAAAAATGCTGTCTTAAAAGACTATGCCCTGCCGTTAATCATCCTGGTAGCTATCGCCAGCTTTTTAGGAGGATTAATTTTTACTCGTTTCGGATTATTAATCGGATATGTTGTGGCAAAAGCTGTAGGTGACTTTATCGTTGCATTTCTGGGAATTTATATTTCAGCTATTGTGATTAATGAACTGGCCTCAAGTTTCGGATCAAAAAAAGACACCAATGCTGCGTTTAAATTGGTTATTTATTCGTTCACTCCGGTCCTTATTGCTTTAGCTGTATATTATCTAATTCCCATCCTGTTTTTTGTGCTTATATTTGGTCTATATTTGGTTTACCTTCTTTGGATGGGATTGGGCTCCCTGATGGGAACACCTGAAGACAAAAAAGTAGGGTACGTTATTGTATCGGCACTACTTATATTTGTTATATATGCCTTGCTGACATTTTTTCGTGGTTTAATTTTAACCACGATCTTTGTTACTTCCAGTGCTGCCGGTGTTTTATGATCTAGTCACTGCCATCTAAAATATTAATTTTAACTTGCATCATTCCTAACATAGCACTTTTGCTACAAACAAGAAATTACTGTTGCAAGTTACAGGTAAAAAATTCTTTCCAACCTGCAATCTGCCTTCCCGTCTCCCGAGGCTTCGTGACAGGCGGCAGGCGGGTATTTCGAATATGCTGAGGCAACATGTTGATAAAGTTTTTAACCTAAGCGCCTAACGGGTGAGTGGAAAAATAAGTATAAAAAACAGAAAGGCTTATTTTCAATATGCTTTTCTAGAGAAGTATATTGCTGGCATACAACTTACCGGAACGGAGATAAAGTCAGTCCGTTCAGGAAAAGTCAGCCTTGTGGATTCGTATTGCCATTTCATTAACAATGAGCTCTGGGTAAAGGGAATGCACATTGCAGGGTATTTACGGGGAGGTCATTATAATCATGACCCGAAGAGAGAACGGAAATTGTTGTTACAAAAACGAGAATTAAACAAATTACAAAGGAAAACGAAGGAAACCAGTCTAACAATAATTGCCATCAGATTGTTTATTAACGACAGAGGACTTGCAAAATTGGAAATTGCCATGGCAAAAGGGAAGAAAGAGTATGATAAGAGAGAAGACATTAAGCAAAAAGATATAAAGAGGGAGATAGACAGATTAACAAAATCTGATTACTAAATAAATCCTTTGAAATGACTTTTTATTTGAACTATCTTTGATTTGTTAATTCCAAAGCCCGCTTAACAGGAATTCTTTTTCCTTCCTGATATGCACAAATGAATGCTTCGGTAATTCCTGAATTTCGCTGTATCTGAAGTAAGTGTTCCCTGGCCCGGGCATATTGTTTATAGGATCCTGTTGTATATTTATATAAACCATTTTGAAATTCAGTATAGATATGTCCCTGGATATTGTTGGATTTGAAAAAGCTATCTCCCTTAATGGGTTTGCTGGCTGCCATGATTTGAATCCTGAAAAATATCCCGGTTTTGTTTACCGGGTCAGGTTCAATTAATTTTTGCGGGAGTACAGGTTTTGTTTTTTCTGATTCGGGTTTTTGGATATGTTCGATAATTGAGGCTAAATCCCGATTCTTACTATTGGTAAGATTGATATCTTTTTCGATCACCGGAATCCTGATAGAAGAGCCATAATCCATATATGAATAATATCCTTCAATGGAACCGTCCCTTAGTTTTTGGCCTATTTCGGGAATAATTTTATATGTAACAACAAAAAGCGGATCCTCGGGCAATGTCATCCAAAGGAATTTAGCAATACCTGATTTATAGGAAAAAATTGCACTGGCATCCTGTATATTTTCGGCAATAAATCCAACCGGAATCACTTCTTCCAAACGGGCCAGCTTTTCGGTTTTACCCCGGTTTATCAGCAGGTTTACTATCCATCCGTCACCCGATTGTATGAGGAAAGGTTTTTGACGATAGCAACCAATAGCTAATGATTCTGTAGTACTTTCCAAAGGTTCATCCTCAGTAAAATCATTAACATCTACCATTAGGGCCTCATCCACTTCCAATGATGGCAGTATTTTTATCGTATGTTTGGTTAACTCTATCTCTTCCCGGTTTTCCACTTCAACAAATGAAAACTTCCCCCCGATTGAAAATTCACCTTTTAGGTGTTTATTTGCATGAATGGAATAAACAACTTTGACCCTGCTTTCATCCGGTAATTTTAGCCATATTAAGGTTATCTTGTTTTTTTCGAAACTAAAATCAGCATTTGCCAGATTAATGGCTGTTGCGGTTATCCCTTTTGGCAACTGTTGCTGAAACCTCGCTAAACCACCTCTCTCCCCTTTATTAAGTTCTATTTCAACAGTAATATCTGATCCAGCCTGGATATGTTCAGGAACATTCATTTTGATGTTGACTTCCTGTGTAAAGGAAGGACATTCAAAATAAAGAAAAAACAAAATAATAAATATATATTCCCTGACCATTTTGAATTTAGATTTTAAAAGTTCGGACTTAACAGGTATTTCGAATAGAATTGGTCAATCAGGTCAACCGCTTCGCAAGCTGTATCTACAAGAGAAAACAACTCAATATCTTCCTGTCTAATATTATGTTCATGCTCTAGCATCACCTCTTTTATCCAGGCTATCAATCCTTTCCAATAGGCAGATCCAACCAGAATAATCGGAAATTTGCCAATCTTATCGGTTTGGATAAGGGTAATCGCCTCAAACAATTCATCTAATGTTCCAAATCCACCAGGCAATACGATAAAGCCTTGTGCATATTTCATAAACATGACCTTGCGGACAAAAAAATGGTCAAAAGTAATCAGTTTATCAGGATCGATAAATAAATTTGCTGCCTGTTCGAACGGCAGGTCAATATTGATCCCAACCGATCTTCCTTTGCCTTTTTTTGCACCCATATTTGCTGCTTCCATAATACCCGGCCCGCCACCGGTAATAACTCCATATCCTCTTTGAGTTAATTCAAATGCAATGTCTTCAGCAAGTTTGAAATATTTGTTATCCGGTGTAGTTCGGGCTGATCCAAATATGGAAACACATGGCCCAATACGCGCCAGCTTTTCAAATCCTTCAACAAATTCTGAAAGAATTTTAAATACCCTCCAGGAGTCGGATGTTTGAATTTCATTCCATGTTTTTTGCTTCAGCGCATGTCGTATTTTGTCGTCTTTTGTATCCATATAAACGAATGTTAATAATTGGTAATAGCATTTTTAGTACAATATATACATAATAAATTTAGAATGCCTAAAATGCCTAAAATTAATGAGACTACACTTTTATGATCCACCAACTGGCGGAGAGATAAAAGTGTTTAGTCAAACTAAGCGAAGCGTTCTCACGATCCGCCGATTGGCGGAGAGTAACCGATTTCTCCTTGATGAGGCCACGTAGCAGGACAGGTATTCTATTAATGGATGAAACGTTGCTTTCGGCGTAAGTTGCAGGCAGCAAGTTCATAGAGCAGTAAGCAGCTAAAAGTGAACGATGGGAATGGAAAGTAGCAACGGCAGAACGGATGTTTTCACAACCCAAGTTCTTTCATCAGAAATGATGAAGTATAACTGTTCATTTCCCCGGCGATTTTTTCCGGAGTTCCCTCAGCTATAATTTCTCCGCCATTCTTCCCTCCTTCCTTGCCTAAATCGATTATGAAGTCTGCCACTTTAATAACATCCATATTATGTTCAATGATGATTACGGTATTCCCCCTGTCCACAAGGCTGTTTAAAACCTTCAGAAGGACCCTGATGTCTTCAAAGTGCAAACCCGTCGTAGGTTCATCAAGGATATAAAGCGTTTTGCCTGTATCACGTTTTGCCAGTTCAGCAGCCAGTTTCACCCTTTGTGATTCGCCTCCTGAAAGGGTTGTAGAAGGCTGTCCCAATCTCACATAACCTAAACCAATGTCCTGAAGTGTTTTGAGCTTATGGTTGATAAAATGGATATTTTCAAAAAATTCAACGGCCTGGTTGATCGTAAAATTCAATACATCACTAATTGATTTACCTTTGTATTTAACCTCCAGCGTTTCACGGTTATACCGTTTACCGTTACATTCTTTACATTTTACATATACATCGGGTAAAAAATTCATTTCAATGGTCTTTACACCGGCTCCCTGGCAGCCTTCGCATCTGCCCCCTTTCACATTGAAGGAAAAGCGGCCGGCTTTATACCCACGTATTTTTGCTTCAGAAGTTTGTTCGAATAGTTTTCTTATGTCAGAAAACACACCGGTATATGTTGCAGGGTTGGATCTTGGTGTTCTGCCAAGAGGAGACTGGTTAACTTCGATAACCTTATCAATATATTCAACTCCTTCGAGCTTTTCATAAGGTAAGGGTGTTATTTTCGATTTATAGAAGTGTCTTGATAAAATGGGGTGTAAGGTTTGGTTAACCAAAGAGGATTTTCCACTCCCTGAAACTCCCGTAATACAGATAAAATTCCCGACAGGAAATCTGGCGTTGATATGTTTAAGATTATTACCGGATGCCCCTTTTAAAACCAGGAATTTCCCGTTCAGCTCACGCCGTTTTTCAGGCACTTTAATTTCCAATTTGCGGGTTAAGTACTCTGCCGTCAGGGTACCGGATTTTCTTATTTCTCCGGGCGAGCCCTGTGCAACAATCTCTCCACCATGCCGCCCTGCCATTGGTCCCATATCAATTACATGATCCGAGGCGAGAATCATTTCTTTATCGTGTTCAACAACAATAATCGAGTTACCTGCATCCCTTAATTGTTTTAAGGCTCTAATCAGCCTGTGATTATCGCGTTGATGAAGTCCAATGCTAGGTTCATCCAGGATATACAATACATTTACCAATTGGGATCCTATTTGGGTTGCCAGGCGTATTCTCTGGCTTTCACCCCCAGAAAGACTTCTTGCTGTTCTGTCAAGAGAAAGATAATTTATTCCTACATTCATTAGAAATTTTAGCCTGGAACGAATTTCTTTTAAAATTTCAGAAGCGATCAATCTTTGCTTTTCTGACAATTGGTCTTCGATGGTTTCGAACCATTCAAACAATTCGCCAATGTCCATGTGTGCCAACTCGGCAATATTCTTTCCATTAATTCTGAAAGACAGTGTTTCCTTCTTCAACCTGTCGCCTTTACACTCCGGGCAGGTAGTCTGTTTAATATAATGATCCGACCATCTTCGATTCCGTTTTGAACCATTTTCAATGGATTGGTTTGCAACATAGTTTATTATACCTTCGAAACTCAGGAAATAACCAGTTGATGCCCCGAGTGGGGTATTCAATAATTTAAACGACTCCTCTGAGCCATGTAAAATAGTATGAAGTGCCTCCCGGGGAATTTCATTTATAGGTTTATTAAGTGAAAAATTGTGTTTACGGGCAATTGCCTCGAGTTGCCAGAAAATAAGTGAATTTTTATAGGGCCCTAACGGAACGATACCGCCACTTTTAATGCTTAAACCCGTGTTAGGTATGATCTTTTCAACATCAACTTCATTAATCGTACCCAATCCATTGCACCTATGGCAAGCACCCTGGGGTGAGTTAAAGGAAAAAGTAAAAGGAGCAGGTTCGTTATACGATATGCCGGTTGTGGGGCACATCAGCAACCGGCTGAAGTACCTTATTTCCCCGGCATCTTCATCCAACAGCATAATAACTCCTTTCCCATGATCCATCGCTGTTTTAACAGATTCCCGTAATCTTTTGTCATTATGAAGATCAACTAAAACTCTATCAATAACCATTTCAATATGATGAGTTTTATACCGGTCAACCCTGAGGCCATATGCCAATTCAGTAATTTCACCATCGATGCGGACATGTAAAAATCCTTTTCGCCTGATCTGTTCAAATAATTCTTTATAATGCCCTTTCCTTCCCTTTACAACCGGAGCCAAAACAATTATTTTTTTATTAAAATATTCTTCTTTTATAATTTGTATAATTTGCTCATCGGTATATCTTACCATTCTTTCCCCGGTTTCATATGAATAAGCAACGGCTGCACGGGCAAACAATAAGCGCAGGAAATCGTATATTTCAGTAATGGTACCAACGGTTGATCTTGGATTTTTATTTGTGGTCTTCTGTTCGATTGAAATAACCGGGCTTAATCCTGTAATTTTATCTACCTCGGGGCGTTCCATACCACCTAAAAACTGTCTGGCATAGGCTGACAAGGTTTCCATATACCTTCGCTGGCCTTCAGCATAAATGGTATCAAAAGCCAGGGAGGATTTGCCGCTTCCACTTAAACCTGTAATTACAGTAAATTTATTCCGGGGGATGGTAACATCGATATTTTTCAGATTATGAACGCGTGCTCCTAAAACATTAATCCATTCTGATTCCGGAAGTCCGGTACCTGAACCAGGATCTTTACTCAATTCTGCCTTTCTGTTTTCTTTTATTTTACCGGACATTTCCGTAATATCGGGTTCTTGTTCCTTTTTGAGGTATTGTAATGAAATAGGTTTTTCCTTTTGTATTGCTAAGGAAAGGTTCTCTTAACCAAGGATTAAAAAACTTCAACATCTTATAGTTTGTTCCGAAATTCCTGGCAAAATCAGCAAAATCAGAAACAGCCGTATCGACTTTTACGGTAAAGGATGGTATTACAGGGTAGAGATCATTATCCCTTACTATAAAGCCATATTTTTCAGGATCGTTTAATATGGTTTTAAAGGCTAATATTCTAAACAAATACCTGGCGGTTTCCTCATTAAGTAAAAGATTGTAATATTCATTTTCCTTTTGGCGGGTTATTTGCTTTTCCAGCCCTTTTCTTCCATTATTATATGAGGCAGCAACCATTGTCCAGTTGCCATATTTCTCATATGACTCCAGTAAAAATTTACAAGCTACCTCCGTTGACTTTTCAATATGATATCTTTCGTCTACCTCCGAATTTACCTCCAATCCGTAATCACAGGCTGTGCCTTCCATAAATTGCCAATATCCAACAGCTCCTGCAGGAGACACTTCATTCATCAGACCACTTTCCACAAGGGGTAAATATTTAAAATCATCCGGGATACCATGCTTTTCCAATATAGGTTCAATAACCGGGAAATATCTGTTCACTCTTTTTATGAACAGAATTGTCTGGGATTGCCAATATGTATTAATTAACAATTCCCGGTCAAGACTTTCACGGGTATCAAAATTTTCCAGAGGAACACTTTCTCCGGCAAACTCCAAACTTGCCGGAATTTCTAAAGCAAAAACAGCATATTTTTCCTTAAATTGTTTCTTGAACGATTCAGCATTCGGCTCTTCTGGTTATGGATTGCTACCAGCGTTATTTTT
>CAZEWS010000001.1:19116-34384 GCA_964515985.1 uncultured Rikenellaceae bacterium
CTATCAAAACCCAATAATAATATCATAAAAATAACGCTGGTAGCAATCCATAACCAGAAGAACAAACGTGACTTAATGATTTTGGCAGTAGTTGCAAACATTCTGACCATCTTAATTGGAATAATTATTATTAAATGATTTTAAAACAGCAAAAGTAGTGCTTTTTAGAAAAAACAGAGAGGGTTATTTGAAAATAAGAAACAAGGTAGTGATCCGTAACAAACCGGAAATTCTAGAAATCATAACTCAACCCGGAAAAGATTCCGATTGAATATGGATGTGTAAGAAGTAAAGCCCGCTTATTTACCGAATTCAAATAATACTTAAAGGCAGGTTCCAAATTAAGTGACAGTTTCTTACTTAGCCCGTATTCAAAACTCATTCCAAAAGTGCTGCTAAAGTTAAACGTATAAATATCAGTGGTTCTTCCAATGGGAATTTTTTCATCATCGTGCCATATAAAAGCTTTATTCCCCATTAGGAAGTTTGTACTAAAACCACCCAGCACGTGGAAATCCAATTTTTTATCAATAAGTTTGTATTTGAAGATCAGGGGTATTTCCAGATATTCAAAATTCTGTACGATATCAGCGTTGATTGGTTTAATATTCGGTAATTGTTGAGGGGTAATAATAGGAAAAACCCGGTTGGTTTTTTTATCAGCAAAAGTTACGTCAGGTAAAGTTGACTCTATTTCACCGGTAGAATTTTTTATTATATAAACGCCTTCCTGATTGGCAACTGATCCATTGGGGTAAAACAGAATTTCATTGATCCTCTGGCCCATTCTGGAATAGTAGATCCCTGAATGAATGGATAACCGGTTTCTTGGTGTGAACTGAACATTTACACCTCCTGAAAATGCCAACAAAGCATCTTCCAGGTTATTATAAGATTCTTTTAAACCTTTAGACCTGCTTTGGATGATATCCCTGAATGTATAAACCGGTGAAAACTGGCCTCCCACTGACCAGTGGGAGATATTTGTTATCAACTCCGTATTCTCTGATTCATTTAAATAACCGGAATAGGATTCCTCTTCCTTTGCCTGGCGAAGAGCCAGTGAATAATTGACCTTTAGTGGTTTGTAAAGATTAAACGGTTTAATTCGGGTTAATCTTGCCTGCCTTTCTCCGAAACTTATTCCTGTTTCAGATTCTGTATCGGTTTTATTTTGGCTGCTGATCTTGAATAAGCCGGGTGTGGACAAGTCTGTAATGTTTTGAACTTTCTGATTATCAACTTGTATAGAGGTGTTTTCTAACTGTGTTAATTTTGACGCTGGTATTGTTTTCTCAGGTCCCAATTCAGTGATTTGCTGATTTTCGGTTGACAGATCGGATTTTTCCGGTAGTATTTTCTGAGTTGGAGCAACCGCATTGGGTTTTATAAGGTTCGCTTGTTGTTCCTGATAAGGCTTAACATTTTCGGCAAGTTCATCCGGTTTACTCCTGAAGAATAATAAAGCTGATCCGGCAAGAATGAAAAAGGCTAATGAGGCAGCGACCATATAGTATAGTACAGGTATTTTTTTCTTTCCGGTTTGTATGCTGCTTCTAATACCTTCCCATACATTAACAGGTGGATTAACCTCAATATCTCTTAATCCTTCTCTGAATAACTTATCGATATTTAAATTCTCAAGTATCATGAAACCACCTTATTGGCAATCTTGCTATAGTGAAAAATCTTTTCCTGAAGAATCGTCCTTGCCCGTGATAGATTTGACTTGGATGTTCCTTCAGAGATATTTAATAAAACACTTATTTCTTTATGTGAATACCCTTCAATCGCATAGAGGTTAAATACCATACGGTATTTGGGAGACAAGTCATGAATAAATTTCATGAGCTCCTGGGCTGACAAATCGTCAACTACATCAACTTCAATTATTTCCTTTCTTTTTTCAATCTCATCATCAACCCTGGCCAAATAATGTTTATCACGGTATTCCTCCAGGGCGGTATTAATCATAATCCGCCTGATCCAACCTTCGAAAGGACCTTTCTGATTATATTGATTCAGGTTAGTAAAAACACGTATAAATCCCTCCTGTAAAATGTCTTTGGCTTCTTCGTATTCATTTGTATACTGAAGGCATAGCCCAAACATTTTTGCGGAGAACGTGTTATACAAAATTTCCTGATCTTCAGCGTTCCCGTCGAGGCATCCCTGAATAATATCGGATAAACTTTTTGTCAATTTTATTGATGAATTTTCCGATTTTTAATATAGTAAAATTACTAATAAAATTAACCGGACAAAAAGCTTATCAATATATTTTTTAAAGAACCTTTAAACTATAGATGAAAAAACAAGTCAAAAGGTTGCGTTTACAACAAAACAGAAAAAACTTGAAACAGACGCAACCATTTTGATAAAAAAATGATCTTATAATAACACATATTCTGGTAAATCTTAATTAAACTTGCTAAAATCGCTTCATAATAAATAACTTCAGGTTAGATTTGCAACGTTAACCCTGTTAATTCATTTTTACTCAACATTTGTTTATATGTCCGGTCTTTCAATAGTAATCATAACATATAACGAGCAAGAGAACATCGAACGGTGCCTGTTATCAGTTCAGGATATTGCCGACGAAATTTTGATAGTAGATTCATACTCTACCGACCGGACGGAAGAAATTAGCAACAGACATAACGTAAGGTTTATCCGGCACAAATTTGAAGGGCATATTGAACAGAAAAACTGGGCTTTCGACCGGACAAAATATCACCGTGTATTATCTGTTGATGCAGACGAGGAGCTTTCAGAACAATTGATTCGTTCAATAAAAAAGGTCAAAAAGGATTGGAAGTACGATGGCTATTATTTTAACCGGTTAAACAACTATTGTGGTAAATGGATCCGGTTTGGAGGCTGGTACCCGGATAAAAAACTCCGGCTGGTGGATAAACATAAAGGTGCCTGGGGGGGTGTAAATCCTCACGACAGATTTGAGCTTTACAATGGAAGTGAGAGGTGTCATTTGAATGGAAACCTATATCACTATTCCTACAAATCCATTCCTTATCATATGGAGCAAATCAACAAGTATTCAGATATTTTTGCCATGGCATATCACAAAGAGGGAAGAACATCATCATATCTCAATATTATAGGAAATCCAACATGGAAATTTTTCCGTAATTATTTCTTACGGTTGGGCTTCCTGGATGGTTTTTTGGGTTTGGTGGTAAATTTCAATATTGCCTACGAAACATTCCTTAAATATGTGAAACTCAGGCAAATGAATAAGGAGTTCCCGAACAGGATAAAATTACGTTCAGCGTATTCATTTTTCCCAAAATCAAAGATTCAAAACAACAATATCAAGGTGAAGAAATTAAAAACATAGTAAATATCCACCCTCTAAGAAGGTGGATTTCTAATTCAAATTAAATTGTCCATTTCCATCATGAAAAATCCCTTTATAAGAAATTCTACCAACGGAATACATTTTGACTTAGGCATTTTCATTATCTTTCTAATTGTTACCATCATCTTTATTATTGCTCTTATCCATGCTATAAAAACAGGATCCCTTTCGATACTAAGAATCTAATTCAATTGATTATTGTCTATTGACAATTGATAATTGGAACCCTTCGGGGAAAAATAAAGTTACCGGAAATTAACGGATGAACGGTTTAAAAAACCGAATAAATTTTTCATACGGAACAGACACACAAATCCTGGAATATCTGCTGGCCTCGTTTTTATTATCGCGGGTGAAAAAACTTAAGGAAACGCTGCCTATATAGTTGTCTAATAGTTCTTCCTCTGTCTTATTTACGATTACAAAGATACCTTTGGGAGCCGACTCCTTGTAAAACTTTTCGGCCAGTAGTTTATGTTTTTTTAAAAATTGGATGTTCAATTCAATATCATGAATGGTTTTCCGTTTAAAATCTTCAACCGCCTTCTTTCCTTCTTTGGAAGTTAAAAGCTGGTATACCAATTGTTGTGCAAAAGCATTAACTCCATTATTTATATACAAAATACGTATCCCAAATTCTTCATTAAATTCCTTGTTTACAGAATGAACAAAACCAAGACGCTGACCACTTAATCCTACTGATTTACTAAAGCTTTCTACAATAATAACCTGGTCTAGTTTGAGCAATTCCTGATGCATTTTGTCTGAATCATCATAAAAAACTCTTCTGTACGGAGAGTCAAAAACCACAACCGTCCCTGAATCATTTAATTTGCGGACCAATTCCAATATGTTCACATCTGCATGTTTATCACCAAGGGGATTGTTAGGATCGCAAATGATCACTGCAGCATCTTTAATATTTTCAACATTCCCGCTGAGCTCTTTAAACGACTGATAAACTTCATATTCCTTGTTTCTTATCTTTAAGATATGTGCATACGCACCCCAGTAATAAGAGGGTAAATAAATGGTTTTGATGTCCAAAGTCTGAAAAATCAGATCCAATCCGCTCATCCCCCCGGCAGTAATAGTGATATTCCCAGGAATAGTCTTGTTATCGAAAAATACTTTGTTTATTGCTTCCTTTAATTCAAACATACCGGAATTGGGTGGATAAACCTGGATTGTATCCGAGTTAAAATCAATATTCTGAACTACCTGAGACAAATCGATAGGACATACTGCATTGATGCCCCTGTTAAGATACAGATACTCTTTTCCTGTTTCTTTACTTAATTGTTTGATTTTCTCACCAATGCCTACGATGGCTGAAAAGCGGGCTCCACTTTTTTTTATCTTCATATAAATGTGATATTAAAATTCAACATAAAAATTTTCTGAAACTTTCAAGAGTCTCTTTTTGATTTTCAAGTTAATTGTTATTTGTTATAGGTTATAAGTTATATGGAGTAATTTTCTTTTGTGATCTTGTAATTTGAACTTATCCCAAAGGAATGCCTGTGGCAAAACAATTAACCTATAACCGTTAACTTATAACTTTTAACATATAACGTATAACATCCTGTTTCTTTCCCTCTCGACACACTGATTAGTTACAAGTGAATCACTTCGCCATACGCAGCCGCAGCAGCTTCCATAATGGCTTCGGACATAGTAGGATGAGGATGAATCGCTTTAATCATCTCATGGCCGGTTGTTTCAAGTTTCCTTGCAACAACTATTTCTGCTACCATTTCCGTCACATTCGCACCTATCATATGTCCGCCAATTAATTCACCATACCTGGATTCGAAAATCAGCTTGACGAATCCATCTTTATGCCCGGACGCACTGGCTTTACCTGAAGCTGTGAACGGAAACTTCCCTACTTTTATATCATAACCCGCTTCTTTTGCAGCTTTTTCCGTTAATCCAACGGATGCCACTTCAGGATAGGTATAAGTGCAAGCCGGAATATTACTGTAATCCAATGGTTGAGGATTTAAACCGGTTATCTTTTCTACACAGATAATACCTTCTGCAGAAGCAACATGAGCCAGGGCAGGACCATGAACAATGTCTCCGATTGCATAAATGGATTCTGCATTGGTTCGATAATAATCATCCACTTTTACTTTTCCATTTTCCAGTTCGATATTCATTTCTTCAATGCCTATCTCTTCAAGATTTGGAATAATTCCAACCGAAGACAGGACAATATCAGCTTCATGATCTTCAACTCCTTTTGGCGTTTTAATTTTCACCTTGTTTTTCTCTCCGGCAATGTCTACCGATTCAACGGTCGAATTGGTTAAAACCTTAATTCCTGCTTTTTTAAATGACCTTCCCAACTGCTTTGACACTTCTTCATCTTCAAGGGGAACAACATTGGGCAATAATTCTACTAATGTTACCTCGGTTCCCATCGAATTGTAGAAATATGCAAATTCACTCCCAATGCTCCCTGATCCGACCACGACCATGGTTTTTGGTAAATCCTGCAAGGTCAAAGCCTCCCTGTATCCAATAATCTTTTTGCCATCTATTTTCAGGTTAGGTAGTTCGCGTGACCGGGCGCCTGTTGCCAAAATAATATGTTTAGCAGAATACTGCTCCTTTTTCTCATTGTTGTTCTCAACCTCAACTGTCGTATTACCTGTAACTTTCCCGGAACCCTGAATATGGTCAATTTTATTCTTCCTGAAAAGAAATTGGATGCCTTTGCTCATCCCATTTGCTACTTCACGGCTTCGGTTAATTACCTTTTTAAAGTCAGGTTCAATTTCCCCTTTTATATTAATACCATAATCGCCTGAATGTTTGAGGTAGTCAAAGACCTGGGCACTTTTTAATAAAGATTTTGTCGGAATACAACCCCAGTTAAGACAAACTCCTCCCAATTCAGCTTTTTCAACAACTCCAACTTTCATACCCAATTGTGAAGCCCTGATAGCAGCAACATAACCACCCGGACCACTTCCTATAATTACAATGTCATAATTCATCGTAAAATCGTTTTTTTAATCTGAAAAATTATCTACAGGACTGAAACAATTTTTTCAGGAAGTTATAAGTTAGTTCCGAAAAACAAGATTACAAAAATAATCTATTTTTCGTAAATCAGTTTTTTGAATCCATTTGTGCAGAACGATACTTGTCAGACGACTCACCTGCCCTGCCCAATTCTCCGGTAATAGAGAGTTGAACCGGCATAACTGCTCAGGCAGGTAAACAAACCTGTTGCAGTCGTATGACGAGTTTAACAAATTCTGTTAAAATTTTACTAATTTTAATTTTAGTTCATTTTAGGCATTCTAGGCATTTTAGACATTTCTTTTTTTAGGCATTTTACCTTTTAATATTCTTACGTATCTTATAACCTACGCGTACCAATGGATACTGGTTCAGAATCACGATTAAAAAAATTCCAGGAGTTTATCGGTCCGGAAGTGGAAATTAGCAAATTTATACACCAAACGCCCACCAGGGAACTTGCTGATCTGATTATTCGTGATGGGTTTGAATTTGAAAATCATTTAATGCATACAACCGACCAGATTTCCGGCTTTGATCTTGTTGAATTAAATTACTTTCTGATGATCCGCAGGAATTATGGTCATTATACCGTTGTAATTGAAATTGCCGATGAAATCATAAATGAATATACACGCAGGCTTAAAAATACACGTTTTCATTTTTCCGAAGTATTAAGCAAGGGGCCTCCCCGGATCAGTGATGATGATAGTCCGGTTTACAAACTTCCGGAACAATTCATAAAGGGATATTTCAATCAGAGCACTCTGGAAAGCGTTTACAATCCTAAGTTTGATCCGTATTACAAGTCACCACAATTTGAAATTAACCTTAATAAGCTTCTTTCTTCTTCAGATTAAATCCGGAAGTAAAATATGGAAGTCAGGGTTTGACTTAAAGTCTCGCCCTGACTAATTCCACAACGAGTTGTTTACAAAACTTCGATACCTGTTTTTATTATTTCTGATGCAAACGGATTAGAGTGATTGAAATCCTTTAATCCAAAGGGATGGGGTTCGATTCTTGTATCAATATCTGATGCTAATAAAAGAAGTTGTACTTGTGTATCAAATTTATTCTCAGGTGTTAACTCACCTAATATTAAGGCTAAATCTATATCACTATTCGTGCTGTAACTATTTCTTGCATACGATCCAAATAAATATGCTTTTTTTATTGGGATGTTCTTGCCACGAATATATTCTATATAATTTGCAATTATTTTAAAAGTTCTTTTATCCATTGTCTGTAATCCTTGATATGTTCAATCCATTTTTTAGTAAATTCTCTGGTGCAAGTTTTATAGAAACTCAATTTATAATCATCATATCTTGTGTTAATATTAAACGTTGTAAGAGTAGCCAATATGTTTTTTTGTTCATTATCCAACTCTAAATCAGCTTTTTCAGCCAATCTCAATAAATTATGAATAAAAGGTGGATTTTCTCTTTTTACTTTGACATAATATGCCTTTAACAATTTTTCAATGGACAAATGACCCATGAATAGCGCCCAATGATACCTTTTAGAGCGATACAAATCTATCATGGTTTCATAATCATAATCAGATGTGCTAATCCAATAACCAATTAGTTTATATGAATTATTCGAGCTAGTGTTATTTTCTTTAGTGGCCATTGATTAATCATTCGTTTTATCAAAGATATTAAATTTTAAAGATAAATGAGAGTATTATCCAATCCTCTATGAGGGTGCTGGATAAAAGTAGTGCCTCAAATCAAAACCCTTCCAGGTCTGGCGACACTGGAAGGGTAGAAGACAATCAATGAAAAAAGAACCTCGGAGAGCCTGCCTGCTATGCCTTCGGCGCAATGATCCGGCAGCTAATTTCATAAAAAACCCTAAGGGTTTTGTGCCATAGGCATCCCTTTGGGACGAGCTAAGTTGATTAATCCAGTAATTCTGCAATTTTTTCCCTGAAGTCTTCTCCCCTGAGATTCCTGGCTATTATTATGCCTTCCCTGTCTAAAAGGAAGTTCGATGGAATGGAAAAAACGGCATACATTTGAGATGCTTCATTACTCCAATACTTTAAATCGGAGACCTGGGTCCAGATTAATCCATCATCCTTAATTGCCTTTAACCATCTTTCTCTGTCCCTGTCAAGGGAAACCCCTAAAACATCAAATCCTTTTTCATGATAGTCGTTATAAACTGCAACAACATTTGGATTTTCAACACGGCAGGGACCACACCAGGCTGCCCAGAAATCGATCAGCAGGTAGTTCCCAAAAAGTGAAGATAAAGTGACGGGATGACCTGAAGTATCATTTTGCGTAAAATCAGGAGCAGGCTGCCCAATAGCAACTTTTTTCAATTTTTCAGCTCTTTCCAGAAGTTCAGTCACAAAAGGAGATCCTTTGATTGATTCATCAAATTCCTCAATATACGATTCAATTTCATCGCCTTCCATTCCATAGGCTATGGTTCTCAAAATATAAGGTGTAGTGAAAGATGCCGGATTATCCTTAATAAATTTCTTCTGAAACTCTTTGATTTCTTCCCAAATGGCTTCTCTTGCTGCTGCAAGTTCCTTTTCTAATTCTTCATCTCCGGCATCCTTAGCCTCTTTCCATTTGTAATAAAGATCCTTGTTTTTATCATAATACGGAGTTAATTGATCCTGGTAATCCGTATATTCATTATGAACCAAAGAACCGGTCACTTCTGCCTTGTTCATGGTGTCAACATGTGTTTGTATGTTGATTTCAGAATTTTCAAGCCAGAATATTACCTTGCCTCGTTTTCCCTTTACACCGAGGTAATACATATCAGGAAAGTCAACTGTACCTGTGAAGGTAAATGAACTTTCCACCAGATCTACAGAGTCTTTATCAACCCATACGCCAGATTTTCTCTGCTGAAGGTATACTTTAGCATCTTCCTGCAAAGTATCAGGTAATCCCTCAAGCGTACCCGTTACGATATATTGGGTTTTGGTTGTACAAGAAAACAGAACAAGTCCGGCGACAGTACTTAACAATAAATTTCTCATTTTTAATCAATTTTATAGTTTTTCAAAATAACCTTCCAGCAGTTTTTTAGCAGCAACAAACGGACTTAGGTTTCTTTCAAGAACTTCCTTCTCAATTTCCGGAAGGTTTTCTTTAATATCAGAATGATTATAAAAATGGTTATGTAAATAATCTTCAACGGTTTGGTACATCCAATATCTTGACTGTTCTTTTCTCTTATCCCGGAAATAAAGATTATTTTTTGTCAGGGCACAATATTCATTAATGATATCCCAAATGGTATCGATACCTGAAAGATTGATGGCTGAACAAGTAAGCACCTTTGGGCTCCAACCGGATTTTGAAACTGGGAATAGGTGAAGTGCATTCTGGAATTCGTTCCTAGCTCTTTCAGCATTTTCAATATTGCCACCATCAGCTTTTGTGATTGCAATGGCATCAGCCATTTCCATTATTCCCCGCTTAATTCCCTGCAGTTCATCCCCTGCTCCGGCTAACATTAATAACAGGAAAAAATCAACCATTGAATGCACAGCAATTTCTGATTGTCCCACTCCTACTGTCTCGATAAAAATAGTTTCAAATCCGGCTGCTTCACACAAAATAATGGTTTCCCTGGTTTTCCTTGCCACGCCTCCTAATGAACCAGCTGTGGGAGAAGGACGAATAAATGCATTCGGGTCGGCTGCCAGTTTTTCCATCCTGGTCTTATCACCCATAATACTTCCCTTTGAACGCTCACTGCTTGGGTCAATGGCTAAAACCGCCAGTTTTTTCCCCAACCCGGTAACATAGGTTCCCAGTGCTTCAATAAATGTACTTTTACCAACTCCCGGAACTCCGGTTATTCCAACACGAACGGATTTTCCGCAATGCGGCAGACATTGTTCAATAATTTCCTGGGCAATAACCTGGTGGTCTGATAAGGAGCTTTCTATTAGTGTAATAGCCTGGCTTAAAATGATCCTGTTCCCTTCGAAAATCCCCCGGATATAATCCTGAACGGAATACTTTTTTTTTCGTCGTTTTTTAAATTTGGCTACAGACTCCTTACTAACCGAAGGCGGTGGTTTTATACCTTCCGATATATTCAGGGCACTTTTTGTTTTTTTTGCCATTAATTTGTCTTCGGAGCTTCCACTTCACCTGTCAATCTAAGCAAAATCATCGAATTTTTGGGATCGTTTGTAATGACTGTAACCGTTTTGTTTTGTCTTCCTCTGCGGGTTCCGGAATTAAATATGGCTTTCAGGGAACTGGTTTGACCGGGTTTAATAACCGTTTCTTTTGGATTTACAACCGTACAGCCGCAAGTTGACTTTATTTTCCGGATTATCAGGTCGCTCTTACCTGTATTTTTAAAGACAAATTCATAAGAAGCAGACGATTTTTGCTTCATTGTCCCGAAATTAAAGGTTTTGGACTCAAATTCAGCTTTAGGAGCATTTTCAAGCTCTTCACGTGTTAAGCCTGAAAAGTCTTCTTCAATAGTAGCTGAAACTGTAAGCCTGTTGTTTTTTTCCGCCTTGTCATTCAATAATATCTGTAATCTGTCGATTACAAATCCCCAGTCATTTTTCTTTCCGGCATCATATGTGGTTTCGATAAATCCTTTCCCTTTGGGTTTCAGAGTCTCAGGTGAAGCTTTTACCTTTAAATGCGATGGAACCTGGGAAAAGGAAAGGGTGATTTTTTCGTTAGAGTTATTAATCATTCCCAGCAGAACAGTTTTTTGTTGTCCCTTTTTTATCTTTACAAAAGCAATGTGATTGGATTTAAACCGCATGCCTCCAATCTGGTAAGGATAGATGTCTTCAACTGTTTTTTCACGAGGTATAACATCACCCATTATTCTCAATATTACAGTACGTGGTTCAGCATTGGTAAAAACAGTTACGGTTTTATTAAATCTTCCCGGACGGTTTCGGGGATTGTATTCCGCTTTAACATACCCTTTCCCGCCAGGTACAATTGGTTCTTTTGTCCAGCTTGTTGCAGTGCAACCACAGGATGCAGCAACACGATTTATAATGATGGGTTCACTGCCTGTGTTTGTAAACACAAATTCATGACTAACTTTTCCATCTGCTTCCTTGAATTTGCCAAAATCATGATTTGTTTTATCAAAAGCAATAGTGGCATTTCTTTGCTGTGCGTTTAGGTTCACTCCCATCAGGAATATCAGCAAAACCATTACGCTATTTATCATTCTTTTCATGGTAATTATTTTATTTAATTTTTAAAAAACATTTATCTGGCACAATCATTGTATTTTAACGAATCAAAATTAATAAAGTTTGTAATTTATAGGTAATTTTACCTGTTTTTTTAGATTTTTATTTCAAATTTAGGCATTTATTTTGTATGAAGTCCCGATTTTTCAAATACTCTGCATGGATCATTTTAATAATGCTGACCGGCATCCGGGTTTTTGGGCAATTTTATAACGGATATCAAATGACTTTTGGGAAAAACCGGGTACAGTATTATGATTTCTATTGGTCATTTTACCGTTTTGAGAAATTTGATACCTACTATAATGAATTTGGCAGGGAATTAGCCGAATATACCGGGAATATTGCTGAAAAAAGCATAATGGAAATCGAAGATTATTTCGACTACTATTTAAGCAAACGATTGATCTTCATTATTTATAACAAACTTTCAGATTTTAAGCAAAGTAATATTGGGTTATTAACAGGAAATGAAGAATACAATACCGGGGGTGTAACCAAGATCATCAAGAATAAGGTCATCATCTTTTTTCAGGGAGATCATAAGAAGTATGAGCAACAAATAAAAGCTGCCATTACCGAGGTCCTTATAAATGAGATGCTTTACAGCGGTGATGTAAAAGACAGGGTAGCCAATTCCACATTAATCAATTTACCAGACTGGTATATAAAAGGTTTAATCTCTTATATTTCAAATCCCTGGGACATAGAGATCGACAACCGGGTAAAAGATGGTATTTTATCCGGAAAATATAAGAAATTTAATCGCCTGACCGGAGAGGAAGCAGTTTATGCAGGACACAGCTTCTGGCGGTTTTTAGCATCGACTTATGGAGAGGCAATCATTCCAAATATTATCTACCTGACACGAATCAATAAAAATGTAAACCGGGGATTTTTATATGTACTGGGGTCAAAGATTAAAGATCTCTCCGGCGACTGGCTTGAATATTACCAGGACATATACAGTTCCCCTGAACAGGCAAGGGAAATCCCCGATCAGAACCCTATCATTAAAAAACCAAAACGTACACGCGTATATGAACAAATTAAAATCAGTCCTGATGGCAAGCATATTGCTTATGTAACAAACGAATCAGGGCAATATAAAATATGGTTGTATAACACACAAACAGATAAACATAAAAAGATCCTGAAGAAAGAGCCCAAGATTGATCAAATATCTGACTATTCGTATCCATTATTAGCATGGCATCCAACCGGGAAGCTGCTGGCTTTTATTACTGAGGAAAAGGGAGGGGTGGATCTTTATTTTTACCGGTTATCGACTGGAAAATATGAAAAAAAGAACCTGCTATATTTTGATAAAATTCTTGATTTCTCTTATTCACACGATGGAAGTCAGTTTGTTTTTTCGGCTGTTAAAGAAGGGCTAACCGATATTTTTGTACATAACATCGTCTCCGGAACCAACGAGCAAATTACCAGAGACATAGCAGATGATTTTAACCCCAGGTTCATTCAAGGCTCTGATGCAATCATTTTTAGTTCCAACAGGATCAATGATACTTTAATGTTTAGCCGAAAAATTCTTCGAAAAACCAGTTTAAATTTCGATTTATTTATCTACGATTTTAAAAACCGGTCAAAGATGCTTACCCGGTTATCGGAATGGAAATATATTGATAAGCATAATCCTTTTCAGATCAAAGACGATACCTATACTTACTTAAATAACCTGAATGGAATCCAAAACAGGTATTTAGCCGAGTTCGATAGTACTATAAGCTACGTTGATACAGCCACCCATTACAGGTATTTCACTAAATCGTATCCTTTAACCAATTACTCCAGAAATATTCTGGAACATAATTACAGTCCTTCTTCCGGTTCATACGCCGAAATCATGTACCTGAATGGCAAATACAACATGTATTATGATGCTTTGGTAGAAGATCATACTATTTCCGGTCTGGTCAATACTAAATTCAGGGAAACCTTAACTAACGAATTACATAAAAAGGATAGTATAGAACAATTAAGGATAAGATTAATTGAGGAAGACCGCCGGATGCAGGATACACTTACAAAACCCTTATACGAGTATTTCGAGCAAAATGAACTGATTGATATAAATAAGTACATTTTTGAAGAAGAAAAGAGAAATTATTACAAACGCCTTTTAAGAAAAGATTATGTAGATATCGATCTCGACACGGCTGAATTCGAATTACCAAAAATCAGGATCTATGAGACATCATTTTACAATAATTATATTGCCAATCAGGTTGATTTCGGATTCCTGAATAATGCATATCAATCCTTTACCGGTGGTGCGGTTTATTATAATCCGGGGCTCAATATGTTATTCAAAATCGGGGCCAATGACTTGTTTGAAGATTACAAAATAATTGGTGGTTTTCGCTTTGCCGGAAACTTCGATAGCAATGAGTATCTTTTAAGTTTCGAAAACCTGAAAGGCAAGTTTGACAAGCAGTTCATTTTTCACCGGCAGGCATTTAATACCAGCACCAGTGATAGAACCTATGTTAAAATTCATTCCCATGAGATTCTTTTTTCAATGAGGTATCCTTTAAATCAGGTTACTTCTTTAAAAGGAACCATGAGCATCAGGAACGACCGGAACGTTTACCTCGCTACAGATACTAAAAATCTGTATAAAGAGAACGAATACAGGACATGGGCAAGCCTGAAGCTTGAATTTATTTATGATAATACACGTATCAAGGGTATCAATTTATACAATGGAACCCGGTTTAAAATATTTGGTGAAGTTTACCGGCAAATTGACCGTAAAAAATCAGATTTGTTTGTTTTGGGTGCAGATTTCCGGCACTATCAAAAGATACACAGGGATTTGATTTGGGCAAATCGCTTAGCGGCAAGCACTTCATTCGGAACCAACAAACTAATTTATTATTTAGGCGGAGTTGATAACTGGATGAATTTATTTGGTAAAATTGAGACCTTTGACCAATCGGTACCGATCGATCCAACGCAAAAATACGTATTCCAGGCTTTAGCCACAAATATGCGGGGATTCTCCCAAAATATCAGGAACGGAAATAGTTTTGTTGTTATTAACAGTGAAATTCGCTGGCCTGTATTTCGATATTTTATCAACCGGCCAATAGGTTCAAATTTTTTCAGCAATTTTCAAATTGTAGGGTTTGCCGACCTCGGCACAGCCTGGACTGGTGAGCATCCTTATTTAGGCCAAAATGCTTACGACAAAAAAATATTCTATAATGGCCCTATCACGGTAACCATTGATGCTAACCGTGAACCCGTGGTTGCAGGTTTTGGTTTCGGACTTCGCAGTCAGATCTTTGGGTACTTTATCAGAACCGACTGGGCCTGGGGAATAGAAAACCATGTACTTTTACCCCGAATTTTCTATCTATCCTTAAATCTCGATTTTTAATGAACCATGAGTCTTTGCAAAATAAAATAGGATTCCCAATATGGACCTCAAAGATAGAATCAAATCGTTAGCCCTAAAATTTAGTCAGGAAATCATCGGGATTCGACGGCACATCCATAAATATCCTGAAATCTCTTTTCAGGAATTCAGGACTTCTGAATTCATTGCCTCAAAAACATTCTTTTTCCCGATGAATTCCTCTGTAAATTTTCTT
>CAZEWS010000001.1:34394-48603 GCA_964515985.1 uncultured Rikenellaceae bacterium
GAGATTTAAGGATAGATAGAAAATTCGGGGTAATAACTCCAGAAAGAAAGTGATTGCTTTACGTGCAGACATTGATGCTTTACCCATCAACGAGCAATCCGGTCTTAGTTTTAAATCGGTAAATAAAGGAATAATGCACGCATGCGGACACGATGTTCATACTGCAGCTCTTATTGGTACAGGCAGAATTTTAAACGAATTAAGAGACGAACTGGAAGGAACGGTATTATTGATTTTCCAGCCGGGAGAAGAATTGGTGCCGGGAGGTGCAAAATTGATGCTCGAGGAAGGAGCGCTCAGGGATCCAACACCCGATATCGTAATCGGACAACACGTTCTGCCTGAGCTGGATACCGGCACTTTCGGGTTCAGAGAAGGAAAATATATGGCATCCAATGATGAGATTTACGTAACTGTTAAAGGAAAGGGTGGCCATGCGGCTATTCCTGAACAAACTACAGATACGGTTTCAATAGCTTCAAAAATTATAGTGGCATTAAAGGAAATGGTAGACCATTTTAATTCTGCTAATACTCCAACACTTCTGACATTTGGAAAAATTCAGGGTAAGGGAGCAACAAATGTGATTCCCGATGAAGTAAAAATTGCCGGTACCTTTAGAACTTTTAACGAAGCATGGCAAAAAAGAGCTCATCTTGAAATGAAAAATCTTGCTGTTGCATTAGCTGAAGAATCAGGTGGATCATGCGATTTCAAGGTAGTCCAGGGATATCCTTCTCTGGTTAATAACGAGAAGGTTACCTCTGAGGCAAGAAAATTTACAGAGGAATTCATCGGGAAAAAGAATGTTTTTGATCTCGATCTGCGTATGACTTCTGAGGATTTTGCTTTCTATTCACAGGTTTTTCCATCTACATTCTACAGGATCGGTATCAAGAATGTCCAAAAAGGCATAACATCTTTTCTGCATACCCCAACGTTTAATGTAGATGAGGAAGCCATTATTCATGGCATGGGGAATCTGGCATGGCTGGCTGTTTCTTTTCTAAAATTATACAATTAATTTGATATTTATTTTTTTTATTAAAAATTGAAGATAATTTTGTAGCCGTAAAAAAACAAGTATTAATTAAAATTTTAAAAAAATGGCATACGTAATTAATGATGAATGCACCGCATGTGGTTCTTGTCTTGATGAATGCCCGGTTGAAGCAATTTCGGAGGGTGATATTTATACCATATATCCTGAACTCTGCAATGATTGCGGCGCCTGTGTAGATGTTTGTCCTGTAGAGGCCATCCATCCTGAATAGAAAACGATAGCATTCTTTCCTAATAAAAAAGTACACAATCCGTGTACTTTTTTTTGGATACCTACATCTTAATCTCTCAACAAATCCTAATTAGTGCTCGTCCATAAAAGTCAAATTATGAATTTTTTTCTTGAAATAACAAATTACAAACTCCAAAATTCAAATAAAACACAATAACCAAAATATTAATATTCAAACAGTTTGGAATTTGAGATTTCGAATTTGAATATTACCTGCCCCGTGAAATAAATCGGAGATTTAATGCGGAGCATTATTTCACGGGGTAAATTATTTATTATTTGAGATTTGTAATTTATTTATGAATAAAATATAGAGTTTATTGACAGACACTAATTAATGGCTGTCTGTGTTGTAGATGAAAAAAAATGAATAAATCAGAAATTATTACATACCCCTCTAAGGGTTGTATTTTGAAAGTGATAGAATATTCTTATAGTCAGTATCTGCCATTAAATCGGTTAGTGTGACTTCAGGAAAATTCCTCATATACTTTTCAACGATCTGTAGACCGGTCCATACAGCAGCGCGGGCTGGTGATTCCCTTGTAAAATAGGTAGTAAAGGGAGCGGCATTAATAAGTTTGTTTATTACCATATAATCAGTGCTAAACAACAATTTATGCTCAATAAGATACTCCCATATTCTCTGTTCGTTCATTTCACACCAATGAAGCTCCTCAGGTGAAAATCCCATAATGATTTCATCTTTCTCCCCAGGCATCATGGCTTTTACAAAATAATGTAACTTACCCTGGTATATCATATTATTCAACACGTTATTACCAGGTGTCATTCCCTGAAATTCCTCTTCAAATTTCCATTCAGTCGATGCCCATGCATACATACAGTCCGACACAATTTTCTCTTTAATCATTACGGATCTGGCATATTGGGTCAGCCCCAGGCGTTGATAAAACAGACAATCACTTCCCAGATACCGGTCAAGCCCAATTCCCAAAATGGTGCTGTCAATGATCAATGAATTATTAAATCCTGAAATAAAAGTATAGACATCAGGCGTAACTTTTTCAGGGAAATAATATCGATAATGTTTAAAAGCATTGGTTAGTTTTTCTTTTATTTCATCCACATCAGGATAGACTTTCATTGTTTTGTCATATACCTGGTTATTAACCGGATCCGTGATAAATGCCTTTAGATATTCCGGGTATGCAGATAAATCCGGCTGTCCAATATTTATAACATGATTGAACAATGTGAAAAAATCTCCGTATTTTTCTTTCAATTCCGGAATTTCATCACTTATTCTCATTAGGTCAATATTGAAAAGATCCTGCTCGAAGCGTAATATTTCAATCTCCAAATGTATCCGGGAAATATTTACTTTTAAACGGTTTCGAGTGCAACCATTTAATAGTAACCCGGCAATAAAAAGGAGCAACAATATTCTATTTATCTTTTTCAAATAATCAAAGTTACATATTACTATTAATCAACTACTCAAAAAAAAGAAAATAAAATTATCCGAACAATTTATTGTCTATCCTGATTAGTTACAAAACATTTATTCTTTAACGAAAGGATTTGGTATAAATTCTTAAAGTCTTGCATGTTTTATCAGTTATCTGTTCTTTCCGATATTATTTCCGGTAACATTTTTTATATTTACATCTGTAAAGGAAATTTTTTATTTTTTTAATTTGCTACATCAATAAATAAATCTGAAAGATGAAAGTTTATAATCTCACAAAAGCATGTAATCTTTCTGTTAAATTGCATAAATTCATTTTTACTTTTTTTGTAACTATCTTTTTTTTTTTCATTCAACACTCAACAAGTTTAAGCCAGG
The DNA here is from genome assembly GCA_964515985.1 of uncultured Rikenellaceae bacterium. GTDB lineage: Bacteria > Bacteroidota > Bacteroidia > Bacteroidales > VadinHA17 > CAZEWS01. The sequence goes on from CAZEWS010000001.1 coordinate 37,499, forward strand.
GAATACGATTCGGGATTTTCCTCGATCCCAATATCGCGTGGATGAAACCTGATATAACCGATGTTGAAAATGCCGGTACCAGAATAGGTTTTAAAGTTGGTTTGAGTTTTGAAAAATACTTCACGGAGAATTATGCTTTTTTTTCGGGAATTTCAATCCAACACCTTGGCGGAAAATTAAAATATGCCGATTCGATTTCATTTACTGCTCAGAACATTACAAAAATGCTAAGCGAGGGTAGCACAATCACTTACAAACTTCAATATGTCTCTGTTCCATTTGGACTTAAATTAAAAACCAATGAAATCGGATATTTAACCTATTATGGAAACCTTGGGTTGTATCCACAAGTGCTTATAAAGGCGACTGGTGACGTACTCCAAAGTGATATTACAAACAGTTCAATAAAAGACGAAGTGAATATTTTTAATCTTGGTTATTACATTGGCATGGGTGCTGAATACTCTTTGGGCGGAAGTACAGCAATATGTTTAGGGCTATACTATACAAATGGTTTTCTTGATGTAACTACAGATCATTATAATCAACCATCTGACAAGGTTGTAATGAATAACGTTGCTTTGAATTTGGGTATCATCTTTTAATATTTTTTTTTATCAAATGATTGGATGAAGATCGCTCTGGCACAGCTAAATTATCACATTGGTGACTTTAAGAATAATGTTACGGCTATTCGTGAAGCCATCCTGAAAGCAATAAGGGCTGACGTTGATCTTGTGGTTTTTTCAGAGTTATCGATTTGTGGATATCCCCCTTTGGATTTATTAGAGCAAAAAGTTTTCATTAACCAATGTAAAAAATCTTTAGATGAATTGGCTGGGGTTTGCAATGGTATCGCTGCAATAGTAGGCAGTCCAACCATCAATCCCAATCCTTCCGGAAAAAAATTATATAATTCTGCTTATTTTCTTTCCAATGGTAAGGTGCTGGATGTTATCCACAAAACCCTGCTTCCAACCTATGATATATTTGATGAATACCGTTATTTCGAATCCAATACCGAATTCAGGATCATTCATTACAAGAGGAAGAAAATAGCTCTCACCATTTGCGAAGATCTGTGGGATGAGCAACTTTTCGATAACGAATTTGAAAAAACAAGATTGTACAGGATCTCCCCCATGGAAATGCTTAAAACTTACCAGCCTGACCTGATTATCAATATTGCCGCTTCTCCCTTTTCATATACCCGGGAATGGGCGAAGAAAGAAATATTTGTCAGTAAAGCCAGGAAATATGCTGTTCCGGTATTTTATGTAAATCAAGTAGGGGCCCAGACTGAACTGATTTTTGAAGGAGGCTCAATGGTGGTTAATCAAAAAGGGGAAATTCATGATCTTCTACATCATTTCAAAGAAGATTTCAGAATTTATGATTTCGGGGATGTCATGGAGGAAATATCTTCAAACCATTCTGCTTCAGCAGATATATATAAAAGGATCAATGATGCCTTAGTTATGGGGCTCCGGGATTATTTCCTGAAAATGAAGTTTCAAACAGCCATTTTAGGCTTATCGGGAGGAATAGATTCGGCTGTAAGTTTGGTGCTGGCAGTACATGCCCTTGGAAATAAAAATGTTTACGCACTCCTCCTTCCCTCAAAATTTTCAACGGAACATTCTGTAACCGACGCCAAAACCCTGGCAGACAATCTTAATGTTCAATATGAAATAATATCCATTCAATCGATCGTTGAAAATTTTAATGATTCTCTTCGTGTTTACTTCCGGGATTACCCTCCCGACATTACGGAAGAAAACATACAGGCCAGGATCAGAGCCATATTTTTAATGGCTTTCTCAAATAAATTTGGCCATATTTTACTCAATACATCAAATAAAAGTGAAGCAGCAGTAGGATACGGAACTTTATACGGGGATATGTGCGGAGGATTATCCCTATTGGGCGATGTTTATAAAACAGATGTTTATAAGCTGGCTGAATATATAAACCGGGACAAAGAAATTATCCCTCGAAACACAATTAAAAAACCCCCTTCAGCTGAACTTAGGCCTAATCAGAAAGACACCGACTCTCTTCCTGACTATGAGATACTTGACAAGATATTATATTATTTCATTGAGCTACAGCTCTCTTCAGAAGAGATTATTGCAAAAGGATTCGATGGTAACACCGTTGAAAGAGTCATATTTATGGTAAACACCAATGAATATAAACGATACCAAGCCCCACCTATCCTTAGAATTTCTTCAAAAGCCTTTGGTGCGGGCCGTAGAATTCCATTGGTTGCAAAATATTAGTGCCGGCCACCTCCCAAAATAATATTTCTACAATTAGAATTTTCAGTAATTCAAGATTTTCCTTTAATATTCTGAAGAATTTTATAATTTTACATGCTGCTTAACATATTATAGATTGATAAATAATGCAATATCGAAATTCTTATTGCGAGAATTGCCTTGAGAACAATGATTCGGTTTTCAGCACTCTTTCAGAAAAGGAAAAAGAAATTCTGCACGAGAATCACACAACTTCTTATTACAAAAAGGGTGAGATTATTTACAAAGAAGGGGAAAAACCGTCCGGATTAATTTGTTTATCCAGCGGTAAGGTAAAAATTTTCAAAGAAGGAGTCGGAGGAAGAGAACAAATCGTCAGAATGGCTAAGCCTATTGGCTTTATTGGTTACAGAGCACTGTTCGCTGAAGAGAATTATATTGCTTCAGCTGTTGCCATTGAAGATTCAACGGTTTGTATCCTGAATAAGGATAGTATATTCAGGATCATGAAAGGAAATGCAGAGCTCACTCTTCGTTTGATTAAAACCATGGCAACCGAATTAGGTTTCTCCAATAGCCGCACTGTCACGTTAACCCAAAAGCACATTCGTGGACGACTGGCTGAATCACTTCTTTTTCTTCACAAGACTTACGGATTTGAGGAGGATGGATCAACCATTAAAGTTTACCTTTCCCGCGAGGACATAGCCAATTTATCAAATATGACAACGTCAAATGCTATCCGTACGCTTTCAACGTTTGCCAGTGAAAAGGTTATTGCCCTTGACGGAAGGAAGATAAAAATTCTCGACCTGAAAAAGCTGGAACGAATTAGCGAACTTGGGTAGGTTTGCCCGGTAATTTTTTTTCTTTTATTATTGAACGGAGCGCTCAACAGAGCAATCCATCGATAATTTATGGAAAAGTACCGGACTCATCGACTCAACATGTGTGTGGTTTTTTAATCGTTTTTTTGCTATATCTTCAGAAACGTATCCTTTAACTCCACCAAATGCCTAAACCAGAGGTTACGCTGATTATTTCATTTTATAATCAATTCCCCTTTCTTGAATTGGTTTTTGCCGGCCTTGAGAGACAAATTCATAAAAACTTTGAAATCATTATTGCCGATGACGGGTCAAAGGGCAAAATCGTTCAACAAATTAAACATTATATCAGCATCTCCGGATTAAACATAAACCATGTTTGGCACGAAGATAAAGGTTGGCGAAAAAACAGGATCCTCAATCTCTCTATTCAACGAAGCTCTAGTGATTATCTTATTTTTATAGACGGTGACTGTATCCCCCATAAAGCATTTATCTTTGAACATTTAAAGAATAAACAGGCTAATACGGTTTTGGCCGGAAGGAGGGTTAACCTTTCGAAAACAGTAAGTGACCGGTTAACATACATTAAAGTACAAAAGGGATTTTTAGAAACGAAGCTGTTTCCACTTATGATTTGGGAAAGTATTATGGGAAGGGGGAACCGTATTGAAAACGGATTTTATTTTCGAAGCCGGGCCATTAGAAAAAGAATTAACAAAAAAGATCGTGGAATACTCGGTTGCAATTTTTCCATTCATAAATCCGATCTTCTGGCAATTAATTGTTTCGATGAAAGGTATGAAGCACCTGCCGTTGGTGAAGACACTGATCTTGAATACCGCCTCAGGTTAAATGGAGTAAAGGTTAAAACGGTAAAGCACCTGGCCATACAATACCATTTGTATCATCCAAAATTAAGCAGGCCAGGTAAAAATTTGGAAATTTTAAACGAAACTATGGAAAAGGGCATTTGGTATACGCCTTATGGAATCGATAAGTCCGGTATGAAATGAAAAATTTGATTTCCTTACTCTGCAAACAGATTAGGTTGTTTGGCAGGTAAACAAAAAACAATAATAAACAAAAAGAGAATTATAATTATTAAAATATTTCAGATTTAGAAAAAAGTATTTATTCCTATAGCAAAACTCGATATGTCTTTCATTTTAATTTCTTCAGAGAAAATTTTATACCATAAATACGTATCAACCGTTCCTAATTCAACATATAAATCAAATCCTTTTATTTTTGATTGTTTTGTTAGTGTCTTATGTATTTTCCCACCAATAAAAAAAATAAAATGTATCCCATTAGTTACATAATATCCTTTGGGGTATTTATCCGGAAGTATTAGAAATGAATTATTTCCTGTTTCAAAATTTGTCGAAAAACCAGCTATTGGTGAAATAATATACCCATTTCTTTTGTGATTATACAACACAAATGTATTTTTTTGTGAAATTGTATGAATGGTTGCTCCGCCTATGGAATACGGAACATAACCATATAAAATATCCGATTGCAAATGTTTACTAAATAATTCATAACCAATACCTAATGATAAAAAACCAATATTCCCTGCGAATTGTAATTTCGCATAATCAGGAATATACCACGATTTTTCTTTTACAGAAATAGTATCATTTGAATAAGTCAAATTAGCAGTCAATATGATGCTAATAACCGTTAAAAAAAAACTATTACTTTTCATACTAACTAATAATTTACCTTTTCTACGTTGAAGGAATTAATATTAACTGTAATAATGCAATAACTACGCTTCTTACTATTGGAAACTACTAAATATTTTACACCATCATTATATGTATCAGTATAATAATATGTGTGTATATGACCGTGTATTGAAAGTTTTACATTATTGTTCGCCATTAAGTTTTTATATCTATTTTCTTTTTCTTTATCAAACTGATCAGTAAACGGAGGAATATGGGCTAGTATAAAAATTTGATTATATGAATGATTATCAGACAATTCATTCTCCAGCCAACTAAAATCAGGTTCTTTGTTACTTTCCCAGACAGTATTATCAAATAATATAAATTTATTATTGTTAAATACAAATGAGTAATTTAATTCTCCAAACATTTCATGATATATTTTTTCACCATTTGATAAATAATCGTGATTCCCTATAACAGTTAAATAAGGAATTTTAAAGTTTCCCATAATTTTATGAAATATTTCATATCCCTTTAGCATTCCGAAGTGTGTAAAATCCCCTGCATGTAGAACAAATATAATTTCTGAATCGTTATTTATATCCTCAAGAGCATCTCCCAGATCGTTATACTGGTAATGACTATCCGCAATTACAGCCAATTTAAAAGTATCCGTGCTGGTTAAATTAAATATCTCAATCTTATCTAAATTTTTACTGGTTGTATTTTTATATTTCTCATTTATAATGGCTTGGTATGGACTGAATTCAAATATGTTTTCACAACTTTGAAAAGATAATATTCCAATTAAGAATACAATTAACTTTAAATATTTTTCTTTCATTTTAGTCTCAAGGTTATTCTTAAATAAAGAGAGACAGGTAGAACGTTGTTGCCGTTATATAAATAATTAATAAATATTTAGAACACAGCGAAAAAGATTTAACTTTTTATTATTTCCTCCACATTATCAAGCGTTTTTTCAACGTTAAAAGAAGATTCAACTTTCTTTCTGCCATTCCGGCCCAATTGTTGTCTGAGGGCTTTATTCAACATCAGTGTTTCAATCTTTTGTATAAAAATATTCATGTTTTGGTTTTCGACCAGAAATCCGGTTTTATTGTCTTCCACCAATTCAGGATTACTACTGATATCAAAGGCTACAACAGGTTTTTTACAAATCATTGCTTCGATAATTACATATCCGAAGCCTTCCCAGAGGGATGTAAGTAAAAACACATCGATCGATGTCATAAGTGCTTTGATGTTCTCGACAAATCCCAGGAAAACCACTTCTTTTTCAACCCCCATTCTTTTTGCATATGCTTTCAGTTCTTTCTCCAATTTGCCTTCTCCGGCGATTAATATTTTAAATTTATACCCTTTCTGCTTCAAGGCATGAGCAATGTCAATCAGGTAATTCTGGGCTTTTTGTCGCACCAATCTGCCCGCATTACCCAAAACAATCTCCCCTTTCTTCTTAAGGTACAAAGGGGGAACAGCCAGTTTATCATATTTGTCGATGTCAATGCCATTGTAAACGACCTTTATCTTTTTGGTTTCAATCAACTCAGGATTTCTTGACAAAATGGTATGTTTTGTCTCTTCTGAATTTGCGATCACCTCAGTAATAACTTTCTTAAACAAAAACCGGTTCAGTATTGTGTTTCTAACAGGTATGGCACTACCTCTCCGGTAGATTATACGTGGCACCCCAGCTATTTTTGCAGCTATCCCTCCAACTTTCAGATCGGCCGAGAGATTCATTATTATGACCCTGGTTTTTCCCTTTTTCAATATTCGGGAAATCTTCAGGATTTTATAAGGATTCATGAAGCTCAGGTTTGAGATCCGAACATTATAGGTGGGTATTCCAATATCTTTAATCCTGCTTTTCAGTTCACTTTTTTTATTTGTGATCAGGAATGTTGAATATCCTTTTTGCACAAACCGGGTTGAAACATCGTAATGCCATTTTTCTCCTCCACCCCATGTTTTCATGCTGTTGAAAAAACAAATTCTATTTTTTGCCTGCTCTTCGTGCAGTCGCATTATTTTACGAAGCTTGGCATATTTTAAAAATGTTTCATGAGACGAATTGACACAAATGATTAAACCGTAAAACCCATCTAAAAAACCTCCCATAAGAAAAAAATCTCTGAAAAATCTCCATAAAGGATGAAAGACTATCCTGAAATAATTCACTCTTTCTCCATTTTTAAAAAAAGCTTCGGCAATTATATCGGTAAATTTATTGATCCGTTGAATATGCTCATTTATGGAATAGTAAGAATAGTGTAACAAATCGCCTTTCAGGTATTTCCTTTTTGATCGGCGTTCCAACACAAATATGTCATGCGGATTCATACCTCTCCATTCTCCTTTCCGGCTATCCCACAGCCTTAACTTTCTGGCAGGATACCACGATCCATGTTTGATCCACTTCCCACAATAGTTCGTTAAACGGTTGAAATAGTACCCGTCGTATTTCCAATTTTCCTTCACCTGCAAAATTGATTTCTTTAGTTCAGGTGAAAGGGCTTCATCGGCATCAAGGGAAAGAATGTGCGGATAGCTGGCTTTTGAAACGGCAAAGTTTTTTTGCTCGATGTGACCAAGGAATTCATGTTGGACGAACTTGACGTTATTTTTGCGGCAAATCTCTTCTGTCCGGTCTGTTGAAAATGAATCCACCACAACAATTTCATCAGCCACATCCCGGATAGATAATAAACATCTTTCGATGTTTTTTGCTTCATTATAAGTAATAATGACAACTGAAATTTTTGGCATTTAAAATTTATATTTAATTAAAGCCCATCTATAGACTATAATAATATTCTAAATCATATCGTAGCTAACTGCAACGAATTTAAAAATGAACTAAAATGACTAAAATGCAGGAAGAATTGTATTTTAATTTTAGACAATTTAGGCATTATTATTTTAGGCATTCTAGGCATTTTCAATTTTAGGCATTTGTAATTTGTTTTTTGGTGTTTATTTTTGAATTATTGAAACTTACTACAGTCTCTAATTAAAACTATTCCTGATAATAGATTCGTTTTACTCTTTGTGAAATTCCGGTTAACACTTCATAGGGTATGGTTCCAATCTTTTCCGCCACTCTGGTAACAGGATTTTTATCTCCGAAAAGTTCAACTTCATCTCCAACTTTCACATTATAACCATTCACATCGACCATACACATATCCATACAAATGTCCCCAATAATAACAGCTGGTTTTCCATTAACAAAAACTTCACCAACTCCATTGCCCAATTTTCTATTTAATCCATCGGCATATCCAACCGGAATTATGGCAATAGTACGTTCGTTAAGAACGTTACCCTTCCTCCCATATCCAATGGTTTCATTGGCTGCTATTCTTTTTATTTGTGATACTGTGCTTTTAAATATGCTTACGTTTTCCAATCTGTTCTGATGAACAGTACTTATACCATATAAACCTATCCCTAACCGTACCATATCGAACTGGGCTTCAGGAAACCGTTCAATGCCAGACGAATTCAATATATGTCTTAATATGGGATAATCAAAGCACCGTAATAATTTATTGCTGATATTATTAAACAGGTTGATCTGATAACGGGTAAAATCATCATGAATTTTTTCTTCGCTTGCCGCTAAATGAGAAAATACACTTTTGAGATGTAATTCCGGATGTTTTTTTAGCCTTTCAATCAATTCATCTACCTCATCAGGTAAAAAACCCAACCGGTGCATACCTGTATCCAGCTTAATATGAACAGGGAATGTTTTTATTCCATTCTTTCGCACAACTTTGGCAAAAGATTCAAGAATATCAAAACTATAGAGTTCAGGTTCCAGATCATATTGCACAAGGTGATACAAACTGCCAAACTCCGGATTCATAACCATTATGGGTAATAAATTTCCAGCTTCCCTTAAATCAACACCTTCATCTGAATAGGCAACTGCTAAATAATCCACACGCTGATATTGGAGCATATTGGCAATTTCAAATGATCCGCTTCCGTATGAAAAAGCTTTCACCATAACCATTATCCCGGTACCAGGATCAAGTTTCGATCGGAAATAATTCAAATTATTAACCATAGCTGTAAGATTTATTTCGAGAATGGTTTGATGAACCTGCTGTTCCAATATTCCTGAAATCCGTTCAAACTCGAAATCACGGGCACCTTTTAGCAATACAACTTCGTTCTTAAATTCCTCTTTTGAGAAATGGGATAAAAATTCATCGGTAGACCTGTAAAATTTCTTTTTTATTTTGAATAATCCTGCATAATGATAAAGGGATTCTCCTATGCCAATAATTTTGTTAACTTTCTTTTTATGAACCAATTCAGCAATAAAAGAATACAACTCGTTATTTTCCCTTCCACTTTGAAAAATATCGGATAATATCAGTGTTTTTTTATTGTTTTGATACTGGAAATCAAGAAAGTCAAGGGCAATACTTAACGAGCCGATATCTGAATTATAACAGTCATTAATCAATGTACAATTATTAATACCGTGCTTTAATTCCAACCGCATTTCAACCGGTTCAAGATTTCTCATCCGGCTGGTAATAAAGCTTTGTGTACATCCCATATGAAGAAGTAAACACCAGCAATGTATAGCATTTTCCACCGATGCATCATCCAGGAATGGAATTACAATTTCAATGGAAGAACGGTTAAAGTTGCCGGTAATTTGAGTTTTTGAAGTAAGTTTCTTAATACTTTTTATCTCAAGATCTGCTTTTCCCATCCGTGACCACGTGAATAAAATTCTGCCTTTGCCCTGCCCGGATCTTTCAATTTCCTGATGAATTATTTTATGATCTTTACAATAAATAAGTGTCCGGGCATTTTTGCACAATTTTAATTTTTCAGACACTTTCTGTTTGAAATCCACGAAATTTTCCTGGTGTGCTTCCCCAATGTTTGAAAAAACTACAATATCCGGCTTAATAATATTTTCAAGCTTTTCCATTTCTCCAACCCGGGAAATGCCCGCTTCAAAAATGCCAATATCAAAATCCGGTTCCAGAAGCCAAACTGAAAGAGGTACCCCAACCTGGGAATTATAACTTTTGGGGCTTCGTACGATATTATTTCTTCCACTTAAAAGAAAAAATAACCACTCTTTTATGATGGTTTTTCCATTGCTTCCGGTAATACCGATAACAGGATTTGGAAAAAGGCTTCTATTGTAAGCAGCAAGCTTTTGGAGAGCGTCCAGAGTATTTGATACTAAAATGAAGTTTGAGCCTGTATAGTTTTCAAAATGGTCTGGTAAAACCTGGACTACAAAATTTCTTACCTGTTTCTGATAAAGGTCATCAATAAAAGCATGGCCATTGTGCCGGTCGCCTGTAATTGCAAAAAAAATTGATTCAGCCGGTGATACTAGCTTCCGGCTATCAATAAGCAAATATTTTACAGGCAGATTTAGTTTCCCAAATTGCTTCCCGTTTAAAATCCTGGTTATATCTTTAATAAATAATTCAGGCATTGTATTTTTATATTACCTATTATACTCCTTTTCGAACATTTGTTTCCGTAAAGCATTATTTCATTTGTATTTCATAGCTTTGAGAAAACATGCACGACATAAGGGCTCGTAATTATCTTTTTCCCCGAGAACAACCAATTTATCAATATCTGTTTTCCGGTATGAATAATGAGCCAGGTTCCCACATCTCATACAAATAGCATGTACCTTTGTTATGTATTCAGCAATGGAGAACAAAGCAGGTATTGGTCCAAAAGGCCTTCCCTTGTAATCCATGTCCAACCCGGCAACGATTACCCTTATTCCTTTGTCAGCCAAGCTATTACAAACATCCACCAAGCCTTTGTCAAAAAAACTGGGCCTCATCAATTCCAACAACATCAGCATCATTAAAGTTAGGGGCATTATTTAAATAGCTGATTGTTTCTTCAAATTTTTCAGAATTCCCGTTAAACAACTCATTAATGAAAAGAAATTTATCATTTAACCCTATTGCAGAACCAATATCAGAGATAGGTTGAAACTGTAGTTTTGATGACAGATCCATAACTGGATTTTTTTCAGCAAGCTCTTCACTTCTGAAACTTTTTGAATTCCGGAAAAGATCGGCAAGGGTCTCCGGTTCTTTTTTTGTGTCGACCGGTTTCTCTTTTTCCATTGGTAGGTCCTGTGAAATTTTAACAGGGGATTTGGTATCGTCTGTGGATTCTATAGCTTTTTCTTCTTCAACTTCAATAAGTTTGTCATCCCTGGGTTGCTCCGTTTTACCGGCAGATACACTTTATTCACAGTATATGAATATTAAGAATACCATTGAAATCTTAAC
>CAZEWS010000002.1:0-6408 GCA_964515985.1 uncultured Rikenellaceae bacterium
GTTTACTCACTCCCACAAGCCTTCCCAACACCTGCTCGTGAAGTTTGGTTTTCACTTTGTTCCAACCAAACGTTTCGGTTCTCGGTTTCTGGGTGCGGGGTACTGGTTACGGGTTAGTTATTTGATTTCTATTTATATCTCTTTGTTTCTACATATTTCAACTTTATCATTCTTTATTGAATATTCATTATTCTACATTCAAAATCCACTTTTCTCTCTGTGCACTTCGCTCTATGCGCTTTATAAGACGTTTCGTTGAAAACTTTCCTTAATTGTTAATAAAACAGGAAGATAAAAGGGATAATTATCAAATTCTACCAGCTATTTTCATGCCTTGTAGATATTTCCGGTGGTAACTCCATCTTCTATGATTAGCATATCCAGGATAAATAAGGCTTATATTCTTTCCTTTCCCGATACTAGTCGATTTGATATTGTTCTCTCCAAAGAGTTAGAAGAGCAAATAAACCAATTCACTGAAAATGGCAGTTGCAGGATCGTGTTAAACCTGAAAGGAATTCATTTTATTGATAGCAAGGGTTTTGCAATGCTGGTCAGGGTAGCAAAAATGGCTGAAGAAAAAAAATATTCCTTTGAGATATGTAATGTATCAGAGGAGGTAAAAGAGCTGATCAACATCATGGATTTCAATGATGTTTTGAAAGTTTTCAGTGAACGGCTGGTTGCTCCTTATTAATTGGCTTATTTTTTGGTTTTGGCACAGAACTTGGTTAATTTATAAAAATCGTTTAATCCATTTTAAATCAACAATCATGAAAAAAGTCTTACGTATTTTATTATTTGGTTTCTTTTTAAGCACAGTTTCGATTCTTGCATTTGGGCAAAAAAGTAATGTTTTAAAGGTTAACCTGTTTAGCCCATTGATAAAATCCGGTTCATTTTTTTATGAACGGGTATTGAATGATGATATGAGTGCCCAGCTTGGGTTTTTCTTTATGAGTTGGACGCCTGGTAGCAGTGACACTAAGTTTGGCGGGTTTGGCGTCACACCGGAATTTCGGTATTATTTATCAGAATCCAGTGCTCCAAAAGGGATTTTTATCGCTCCTTTTGTCCGGTACCAAAAATTTTCCTTAGAAGTTGAGTCGGTTAACTCAGAAGCTGACTTGACGGTATTTGGTGGAGGGTTATTGGTTGGTGCCCAGACTTTATTGAAAGATCTTATCACCATTGAGGCTTTTATCGGTCCTTCCTACGGATTTGGCAGTATTGATGTGAAAGCAGGTGATGAGTCTGATTTTGATTTCGAAACATTTGATGGTTTTGGTGCCAGGGGTGGTATTACGATCGGAATTGCATTCTAAGTTATTAGACTATATCCTATTACATATAATCGATTGTTTTTTCAGGTAAAGAAATTATGAAAAGATTTCGGTTATTACTGATTCTTCGACAACAATATTGAATTGACATTATCACACCCCTATGGTCCCCTCAAGGGGACAATTTTTCTGCTGGTTGTATTAGCCTTACTAAAAGTAAGCGACTAAATAGTAGCAAAAGTCCCCCCTTGAGGGAGAAATAATGGGGGTGAAAACATAAACCATGCCCAGAAACAAGATCATACCCTACGATCCAAAGCTTAAAGCAAGGGCCAGGCATTTGAGAAAAAACAGCACCCTGTCGGAGATACTGCTGTGGCAGCAAATAAAGAATAAGGCGCTGGGGGTTCAATTTCACAGGCAGGTGTCATTGGATAAATACATCGTTGATTTTTACTGCCATGAACTCATGCTGACTATTGAAATCGACGGACCAATTCATGATCATGAAGAAGTTACAAAATATGATTTGAGGCGGCAGAAACGCTTGGAATCATGGTGTACAATTTCTGCGGTTTGATGACTTTGACATAAAAACGGATATGCCTGCAGTATTAAAAAGCATTGAGAGTTGGATAAAGGAGCGGGTATAATATCATTGAATTATCTCCTTTTATTTACAACATTTCCGATCAATGTTGCCGATGTACAAGTCTTTATCTTTACAAGAACCGAATCACCTATCCGGAACTCTTCTTTAGGAAATACCACCACTTTATTCTGGGAGGTTCTTCCAAAATAATGCTGATCAGACTTTTTGGATACCCCTTCCACCAGTACTTCAAAGGATTTGTTAAGGTCTTTTTCCTTGCTCTTTGCTGATAAGCTGTTTTGAAGCTCAATGATTTCGGTAAGTCTTTTTGCTTTTACATTTTCAGGTACATCATCTGGTTTCCGTGCTGCAGGAGTACCGGGCCTCTCGGAATATTTAAACATATAAGCAAAGTCAAATCCAGCCCATTCCATTAATTTCAGGGTTTTCATGTGGTCTTCTTCCGTTTCGGCGCAAAATCCCGCAATGATATCCGTTGATAAGGAACAATCAGGTAAAATTTTCCTGACAGACTCGATTCTGTTTATATACCATTCCGCGGTATATCCACGCTTCATCAAATCCAAAATCCGGGAACTTCCTGACTGAAGGGGTAAATGTATGTGTTTACAAATATTGGAATGTTCGTTCATAACATGTAACACTTCATCCGACATGTCTTTTGGATGCGAAGTTGAGAACCGGATCCTGATGTCAGCAGATATCCGGGCTACGTGTTCCAGCAAGTTTGCAAAACCCGTTTTTAAATTGTTTTTTTTATTGATCCAATTGTAGGAATCCACGTTTTGGCCAATTAAAGTAACTTCTTTATAGCCCATTTTTATCAGGTCTTCAACTTCGTGAATGACCGAATCAGGATTTCTGCTTCTTTCACGTCCGCGTGTGTAAGGGACAACACAGTAAGAACACATATTATTACAACCACGCATGATGGAAACGAAAGCTGAGACACCATTTTTGTCCATTCGTACAGGACTGATGTCGGCATAGGTTTCTTCACGTGATAAAAGTACATTGACGGCTTTCTGACCCATTTCGGCAGATTGTACCAGTTTAGGCAAGTTCCTGTAAGCATCAGGCCCAACAACCAGATCAATCATTTTTTCATCTTCGAGCAATTTTTCCTTTAACCTTTCAGCCATGCAGCCAATAACTCCGATTAAAAGACCAGGCTTTTGTCTTTTATAATTTTTAAATACATCGAGCCTTCCCCATACCCGCTGTTCGGCATTTTCCCTGACCGAACAAGTGTTTACCAAAATAAGATCGGCTTCATTAATATCTTCAGTGATCGAAAAGCCATTTTGAATCATAATGGAGACAATCAATTCGCTGTCAGCCACATTCATCTGACAACCATAGGTTTCAATATACAATTGTGGCCGGGTTTTATCATAAACCAGAATCCTGATTTGTTCATTTGGTAAACGATATTTTTTCAAACTGGTTTTATCCATTATGAAATTTTCGCAAAGGTATGTTTCCGTATCGGAATTTCAAAAATGTCTATCGACTAAAAAAAAGCAGTTTACCTGAGTTATTAATATATTTTTAATTTTTTCATAATTTTGCTACGAGAAAAGATAATTTGGTGAAATTTAAAATCAATCCTTATGTCAGGACACAGTAAATGGTCAACAATAAAGAGGAAAAAGGGAGCTGCAGATGCCAGGCGTTCAAAGATCTTCTCCAAACTGGTGAAAGAGATTCAGGTTGCAGTTAAAGAGGGAGGTTTAGACCCGGAAGCCAATCCCAGGTTACGGCTTGCCCTTCAAAACGCAAAAGGTGCCAATATGCCTAAAGACAATATACAAAGGGCAATTAATAAAGCGGATAGTGAAGGTGCAAATTTCCAGGAGGTTACATTTGAGGGTTACGCACCCGGAGGAGTAGCTGTTTATATCGAATGCCTGACGGATAATAATTTACGTACCGTAAGTAATATCCGGTCAATTTTTAATAAAAAAGGGGGTACCCTTGGAACAAATGGCTCTTTAAGCTTTCTATTCGACCGGAAAGGTGTGATTACAGTTCCCAAAGAAGATATTGACCCTGAAGAGTTCGAACTCGAAATCATTGATGCCGGGGTAGAAGAATTTGAGATTGAAGAGGAAGTATTTATTATTACCACTTCTTTGGAAGATTTTAGTAACGTTGAGAGGAAATTGGGAGAAATGGGAATCCGGCCAGAGAATGCTGAATTACAACGAATCCCTAATAATACCAAAACATTGGATCTGGAATTGTCTTTAAAAGTTCTGAAAATGATTGAAGAATTTGAAGAAGATGTCGATGTTCAAAATGTATATCATAACCTTGAGGTAACGGAAGAGTTAATGAAAGAAATAGAGGTATAAAGTTTAGAAATGAGGAAACCCAGGTTACCGTTTTTATCCGGCTTTTGTTTATTTGTAATCATTGTCACTGCATGCTCTAACTTTGAAGAAGTAAAAGTCGGCAGTCCAACCGGATTGCGGATAAATCGATTAAGAGCTTCCGAAATAAACCTGGAAGTATTGCTACCCATTGAAAATCCGAATAATAAAAAATTCAAAGTTACCACCATCGATCTGGATGTATCCTTAAATGAACATTATCTGGGCAAGATAAGAAATGTTGATCAGGTCCTGATCCCGGGAAAGTCAAAAGATATTTATACCTTGAGCCTGGAAATGGAGATGAATAATCTGCTAAGTTCGTTTTTTTCTGTATTAAACATACTTGCCAGCCGAAGAGTTAACCTTGAAATAAAAGGATTTTTAAAGGTCAGGTCCGGTATTTTTACCATGACCATACCTGTTAAGGAAATAGACGAAGTATTGATTTTTAAGGAATTTCCATAATAATTTAAAAATCCATCAGACGAAGTAAAAGAAAGTTCATGCAGATACAGCAGCATAGTAGAAAAATAATTCTTATATTTGGTTGTAAATCAATTCGGAAAATTTAAAAAAACTGCAATGAAAAATATCCTTGTTCCAATCGATTTCTCCAAAGATTCTATGAATGCATTTAAAAATGCAATTGTTTTTGCCAATAATCTTGGTTCAAGTTTAAGAATTATTCATATAAGAAAAACGAAAAATTATGACCAACCTTTTATTCTAAAGAAACCGGACACTAAATATGGAAAGACAGTTGAAGATTTCTGTAAAGAGATAGTTAAAAAAAACAGATCAAAATATACAGGTGGTGGGAAGTTTGATTATATAATTGCAAGGGGAAAAATTTATCAAGGGATAATAAACCAGGCTAAAAAGGATAAAACCGATCTGATCATTATGGGCACCCATGGTGTATCCGGTTTTGAGGAATTTTGGCTTGGAAGCAATGCCTACCGCGTTGTCTCGAAGGCTCCCTGTCCGATATTAACCGTTAGAACAGGCTTCAGGAAAAAAAGCATAAAAAAGATTATTCTGCCAATTGATTCTCACCGTGAGACAAGAAAGAAAGTACCGTTTACTACTGAAATTGCGTTTTCGTTAGGTGCTGAGGTTCATATTGTAGATGTACGGTCAACAAAAAGAAAAGATATCAAGGAAAGATTAACGAGATATGCTGATCAGGTATTTCAATATATCGACAAACATAATGTTAAAGTAATCCGTGCCTCAAGGTATGGAAGCGATATTGTTGATTTAACCATTTCATATGCCGTTCATACTGATGCAGACCTGATATCTATCGTAAGCAATCAAAGAGGGACTCCGGTAAAAATAGGTGTTAGCTCAACCGCTCAACAGTTGGTCAATCATTCGCCCATTCCTATTTTAAGTATGCAACCGAATTTGTAATATTCTGATATGAAAGGAATATTTCTAATTGCTTTTTTTTCAATTCTGTCTCTGAACCTTGTTGCTCAAAACCGCACTGTATCTTCTGAGGAAATTAAGACTTATTTTCAGGAAAAGGATTTCAAAAAAGGTGAATTAACCATATATCAGGATCCACGCCTTGAAACTTTGATTCATCGTCATATCGAATTTAATAAAGAACAAAAAGGAATACCAGGCTTTCGAATCCAGATATTCTTCGGATCAGGCAGAAGCTCCCGGGATAATGCAAATGAAGCAAAAGCTAAATTTTTATCCTATTTTCCTGATAAAGAAGCCTATATAAAATACCAAACACCTTTTTACAAAGTACGTGTTGGTGATTTCAGGACCAAGCTTGAAGCCCGGAAAATGTTTAAAAGGGTCCTTCGGAAATTTCCCAATGCATACATTGTACCCGATGTAATAAATTTTCCTGATCTGAATTAGACCGGGCCCGATTAGTATCTCCTGTTTTTTTGCATCTTCATTGTTTTGTTGATAAATTATGGAAATAATATTATAGTCCGGTGAGGGAATTTTGTTCAAATTATGATAAATTAACACCCTAAAATATATTCTTTTTTTTATAAAACTTGTTTGTAACTAATCAGTTCAACCAAAAGAAAGGACATAATGAGTTATGGAATGTTGGAACGTTGGAATATTGGAATGTTGGGCTTGTTTACATTTATCAGGT
>CAZEWS010000002.1:6452-36592 GCA_964515985.1 uncultured Rikenellaceae bacterium
AATTGAGGTATTGGCAAGATACGATTTTATTAATACAGATTGGGAAGATTCATTTTATAGAAAACATTATTCCATCATTCCAAACTAGTTGGTGGAAAAGATAATAAATAACTGAATAATTACCTTTATTTTATAAAGCTTTTTTTATATGGGAGGATTTTTTGGAACTATATCTAAAAAGGATTGTGTAAATGATCTGTTTTATGGCACTGATTACCATTCTCATCTGGGCACTCGCAAAGGAGGCATGGCTGTCCTGAATTCAGGAGGATTTGTCAGGAAGATTCATAATATTGAGGATTCTTATTTCAGGACGAAATTCGAACCAGATATGAATGAGTTTAAAGGGAATAGTGGGATAGGAGTGATTAGTGATACTGAATCGCAACCGATTTTAATCAACTCTCATCTGGGGAAATTTGCCATTGTTACGGTGGGGAAAATAGCCAACATGAAGGAACTTGAAAGGGATACCCTTCGAAAAAAATGGCATTTTTCCGAAACGGGCGAAGAAGGGATAAATCCATCAGAATTGGTTGCAATGCTTATTAATGAAGAAGACACGTTTATTAATGGAATAAAAAATGTTTTCGAAAAGATAAAGGGGTCGGTGTCTTTGTTAATTCTCAATAAACAAGGTCTTTTCGCAGCAAGGGATAAACTGGGTAGAACTCCAATAATTTTAGGCAAAAAGCATGGTGCAGTTGCGGTCTGTTCCGAATCAAGCAGTCTTCCAAACCTTGGGTATAAAATTGAAAGGTTTTTAGGTCCTGGTGAGATAATTTTTATATCCCCTGAGGGTTATGAACAAATGAATAAACCTGGAGATAAAATGCAAATATGTGCTTTCCTGTGGGTTTATTACGGATATCCACCGGCGTATTATGAAGGAATAAATGTTGAACAAACCAGGTATAATTGTGGAGCTGCACTTGCCGAAAAAGATGATGTTGACGTTGATTATGTTTCGGGCATTCCTGATTCAGGTATTGGCCATGCAATCGGGTATGCCAAAAAAAGAGGCATACCTTATATGAGACCATATGTAAAGTATACTCCTACCTGGCCAAGGAGTTTTATGCCCAGCAACCAGGAAGTAAGGGATCTGGTTGCCAAAATGAAATTAATACCCATCAGGGAACTAATTGAAAAGAAAAAATTGGTCTTTTGTGACGACTCAATTGTCCGAGGAACACAATTAAAAGATAATGTTCAGATTTTTCATGATTTTGGAGTAAAAGAAATTCATATGCGGATTGCTTGCCCTCCTCTTTGCTTCCCATGTAAGTTTTTAAATTTTTCCGCTTCAAGATCTGCATTGGAATTAGCAGCAAGGAAAGCAATTTATGAAATAGAAGGAACGGGTGATAAAAACCTTGAGGAATATGTACAGTCTGGTTCAGAAAAAAATAAGGAAATGATAGAATGTATCAGGAAACGATTAAAATTAACAACCTTAAAATATCAACAATTAAATGATCTGGTAAATGCTGTTGGCTTACCAAAAGAAAGATTATGTACTCATTGTTATGATGGGTCGGGTTATTCTTAATAATTATTTATCTTTAGCCTTTTGTCTTTTTGATTAATTCATGAACCGGAACGAAGTGGAGATCACCGAAGGTAATTAATCAGGTTAGTTTTATTCCCTTTTGCAGTTAAATGAATATTTGAATGAGCGATATCATTAAACATGAGTGTGGGATTGCTCTGATCCGCTTGTTAAAACCCCTTGAATATTATCAGATAAAGTACGGTTCCTGGAAATATGGCCTTCAAAAGCTGTATCTCCTTATGGAAAAGCAACATAACCGGGGCCAGGATGGAGCAGGAGTTGTATGCATTAAATTAGAATTGCAACCGGGTAAAAAATATATACATCGATTTCGCTCGAATCAAAGCAATTCCATACAGGATATATTTGACCGGATTAATAATGAATTCCGGAATACTGAATTTCAAAATCCGGATCTATTAAAGGATTCACATTGGGCAAAGGAGAATTTATCCTTTGCAGGGGAGCTGTTTCTTGGACATTTGCGTTATGGAACTTACGGAAGGTATAATATTGAATTAGTCCATCCGGTTGTACGCGAGAATAACTGGAAGTCCAGAAATCTGGTTCTTGCCGGAAATTTTAACCTGACAAATGTCGATGAATTATTTGATGTTTTAATTGAAATCGGTCAGCATCCCAAAGATTATTCCGATACCGTAACCATCCTTGAAAAGTTAGGCCATTACCTTGATGAGGAAATACAGGATTTATTCCGTAAATACAAGAAACAGGGATACATGAATAAGGAAATTTCTTACCTTATTGAGAAAAATCTCAATGTGTCAGAAGTTTTGTCAAATGCAAGTCGCGATTGGGATGGGGGATATGCTATGGCTGGACTGATAGGTCACGGTGATGCATTTGTTGTACGAGATCCCTGGGGTATCCGGCCGGCTTTTTATTACTATGATGAGGAAATTGCAATGGTAGCATCGGAGCGTCCGGTCATTCAAACCGTCATGAATCTTAATGTGGAAAAAGTTCAGGAAATTCCCCCGGGTTTTGCTTTTATTGTTAAACAATCGGGGGAAGTTACAATTGAAAAAGTTCGAGAACCTGCTGAAAGAAAATCATGTTCTTTTGAAAGGATATACTTTTCAAGAGGTAGTGATGAAGATATTTACAGGGAAAGAAAAAAACTGGGAAAACTTCTTACACCTGACATTTTAAAAGTGATAAACTATGATCTTGAAAATTCAGTCTTTTCCTATATTCCAAACACTGCAGAATCTGCCTTTTATGGTATGATAAAGGAATTGGAGAATTATTTATCAGGGGTTAAAAAAGAAAAAATTATTGCTCTGGGTAAGAATAAATTCCCGGAGGATCTGGAAAAAATTTTGTCCCTTCGACCCAGGGTAGAAAAGATTGCAATCAAGGATGTAAAATTAAGAACATTTATTGCTGGTGATGAGGGAAGGGAGGATTTAGTGGGTCATGTATACGATATTACATATGGCACTGTTAATCAGAAAGTTGACAATCTTGTTATTATTGATGATTCCATTGTTCGTGGCACAACCCTGAAGATGAGTATCATTAAAATTTTAGATCGGCTGAATCCAAAGAGAATAGTGATCGTGTCGTCATCTCCCCAGATACGGTATCCGGATTGTTATGGTATTGATATGGCTAAGCTGGGAGATTTTATCGCCTTCAAAGCTGCGATTGAGCTATTGAAAGAAACGGGACGGGAAAATATAATCAACGAGGTATATAAACAGTCGAAAGTACAGGAACACCTTCCCAAGGAAGAGATAAAAAATTTTGTGACGGAAATATATAAACCTTTTAGTCCAAATGAAATCTCCGGCATGATTGCCCGTATGCTAAAGACTCCCGACATTAATGCTGAAATAAAAATAATTTACCAATCTATTGAAAATCTTCACCAGGCTTGTCCAAATGATTTGGGCGATTGGTATTTTACCGGAGATTATCCAACTCCTGGCGGAAATAAAGTGGTTAATACTTCTTTTATAAATTTTATCGAAGGCAGGGATAAGAGAGCTTATTGACTAGTATCCACCATTCCATTCTTCCAATTCTTATTGTGATGGAAATTCATAATCTTTACGGTAGGAGGTAAAATACCTTAGCTTCGAAGTATACATATCTTTTAGGGTTATCATAATTCCTGTCTCCTGAACATTTCCAAATCCTTTGTTGATTACCGTTCCGAATACTTTCATCGTTGGAGAAAGATTCATATAGGTGTTAAATAAGGGAGGAATATTTTCTCCTGTATCCCTAACACTCTGCGAAAGAATTTTATAATCTTCAAGATATGTTTTTCCGTGAAAAATGGAATTGAGCTTTTTTCTGTCGAATTCCAATTTCAGTGGTTCGATTGGTGTTACCAGGTTTTCATCATCCTTAAAATACTTATCAAAGAAAAATAGGATCAAGTTCCTGGCTTCCTTGTTGAATTGAGGATACATCGTTATTTTTCCGAAAAAATATTTTATCTCAGGATTGTCAACAGTCAAAGCCCCAAGTCCGTCCCATAAATTGTCTAAAACGTAAAGTCCTTTTCTCGATCCTGCTGTTGATTGATATGCAGGTTGTACAAAAGATCTTCCAAATTCAATCAGGTTTGGGAAATATTCCTGAATAAATTTTTCCGAAAATCTAAACAAACGGGACATGGCCAGCTTTTTTGCTACTTCACGACCTTCTTTGGACTTCCAGCAAAAAAAGAACCGGTATCCTCCCAATATTTCTTTTTCAACCGGGTCCCAGACAATTAATTGCCCATAGGGATCATCAGAGGTATCATATTTGTCGATATCAATTGCTTTTCCGGTACCTCCTCCAGCCATTCTGAATGATAGTTCTCTTAACCTGCCTACTTCCCTCATCAGGTTTGGTGAATCGTGGTGAGTGAATATGTAAACTTCTTTGTTACCGTAATTTGTTTTACGAACAAATTTATCTTCCGTTAATTCCGCTTTAAGGTCGTATCGGGAGACCGGTGAAACTATTTTTTCCATGAAGATATGTTAAATTAAATCTAAAAATAGGAATTATATGTGGCACCTTGAAATTTAAATAGTCTTTAATGGAATGATCTCATCTTTTCCCAATGCATACACCAGTTGCTTTACCCTGTCAGCCCATTGCCGGTGATTCAGCACTTGATCAAATTCTTTATATGAAATAGGTTTCCCGAATTTTACAATGATCTCTTTATCTTTTTGTTTAAACATTTCATCAGGAAGATAAATCATTTCAATGTTTGATTTAATACCCAAAAAAGTTCTCAGATTTGCCAGATTATAAAAGAAATTTGAATTCCGGCCGGAAAAATGTACTGGAATAATATCTCTTTTATGTTCAATGGCTTTTGCAATAAAATGCTTTTTCCAGTCTATATCCTTTATGGTTCCTGAAATTTTTCTTGAACATAATCCCGCGGGAAAATACAATATCTGACAATCTGAAGCATAAGCATCCTCTATTAGCCGAACAGCTTCTCTTGCCTGAGCCCCATGTTTATTGATGGGAAGAAAAACGGATTCAAGATTCCCCAAATTCAATAACAGATCATTAACCGGAAATTTCAAATCGGGAAAGATCTTTCCGACTTCTTTCATAAAAACCAATCCGTCAAGCCCACCAAGGGGATGATTGGAAACAAAAATAAACCTTCCCTCTCTCGGAATGTTTTCAAGACCAAAAACTTTATACTTTGTATTTAAGAACTTCAGAGCTTCATTGATTAATTCAAGTCCCTGTAAATGCCCGCTTTTCTCCAGGAATTTATTGATTTCATCCTGATGAAGGATCCGTTTCAGATAACGAATGACAAATCGTGGTATAAGTTGATACAATTTCGGGTTTTTATTTCTGAAAACCTGATCAATATCAATGTGTTGAACCTTAACCTTCTCTTCATTGCCTTCCATCGAAATGTGGGTAAGAGTAATTGAAAATTAATTTTTTCAACCTTAAAATTATTAAAAAATCATGAATATTCATTGAATACTGAATTATTGCTGCATTAGAAAGTTTAAATGATTTAGTTGTCAAATATTTAATTTTTTTTTAAAAGTTTTCAACAAAGTGGGAAAAAATGGGAAAAAGTGGTAAAAAGTGGTAAATTTTTATATATTTTTACCTGTTTAATTCATTTTTTCATGGCAAGTTTCATTGGAGATCATATTTGTAAGGTAGATGCAAAAGGAAGAATTATGCTTCCGGCATCGTTTAAAAAGCAAATGTCAACGCCTGTTCAGGATAAATTTGTTGTAAAAAAAGACATTTTCGAGAAATGCCTGGTTTTATATCCAATGGATGAGTGGGAAAGACAAAATAAAATCATCCGGGATAAGATAAATTCCTATAATAAGGAACACAACAAATTTCTAAGGAATTTTTACAGGGGAACGGCTGAACTGGTTTTAGATAGTAATAATCGAATGCTGATACCGAAGCGTCTTATGGAATCAGTTGATATACAGAAAGAAGTGGTATTAGCTGGTCAGGTTGGAAAGATTGAAATCTGGGCGAAACATCTTTATGAAACCATGGTTGAAAATGAAGATGAGTTTGCATTATTGGCAGAGAAGATTATGGGTGGTTCATTAGAAGAAAAGGATGAGATTTGAGTACCACATTCCTGTGCTTCTGAAAGAAAGCATAAACGGGCTAATGGTAAAGCCGGAAGGGATATATGTTGATGTTACTTTTGGTGGAGGAGGGCATTCGAAAGAAATTTTAAGAAGGTTGACTACGGGACGTTTAATCGCATTTGATATAGATGAGGATGCCAAAAAGAATGTAATTCAAAGCGACCGGTTTTTGTTTTTAAACCAAAATTTCAGGTTTTTAAAAAATAACCTGAAGTATTACGGAATAAATAAAATTGACGGGTTGATT
Source organism: uncultured Rikenellaceae bacterium (assembly GCA_964515985.1). Lineage (GTDB taxonomy): Bacteria > Bacteroidota > Bacteroidia > Bacteroidales > VadinHA17 > CAZEWS01. The sequence goes on from CAZEWS010000002.1 coordinate 12,892, forward strand.
GCGGATCTGGGAGTATCTTCCCATCATTTTGATGTTGAAGAAAGGGGATTCTCCTTTGCTAAAGGTGGCTTGCTTGATATGAGGATGAATAGAAAAGGCAAGCTCACAGCAAAGATTGTATTGAAAACGTACACAAAAGAAAGACTTGAAAATGTGTTTTTGAAATACGGCGAAATTCATAACAGTAAAAAACTGGTAGAAACAATCGTAAACTACCGGACGAATAATGAAATTGATAAGATTAAGGATTTCATCAGTATTATTAAGTCTTGTGTCGCGAAATCGTATGAAAACAAATATTTGGCTAAAGTTTTTCAGGCATTGAGGATTGAGGTGAATCAGGAACTGGAAAACCTGAAGCAAATGCTTTATCAGACCGTCGATCTTATAAGAACGGATGGACGCCTGGTGGTGATAACTTATCACTCTCTCGAAGACAGGCTGGTAAAGAATTTTATCAGGAAAGGAAAATTCGAGGGAGAAGCGGAAAAAGACATTTACGGTAATGTTGAAACACCTTTTGACCAGGTAAACAAAAAAGTAATTATTCCTGGGAAGGAGGAAATAATTAGAAACAGCAGAGCAAGAAGTGCCAAGTTGAGAATAGCACGACGAAATTGAATAATGCAACCATGGTTAGGGGAAAGAAAAGCATTGAATTTATCGATGAACAAAAAGAGCAGACCGAAAGCAAAAGGATGTCTGTCCGGGGTCTGATTGATGGAAGCCTGCTAACGCGGGAAGCGGTTATTAAACAATTGCCTTATATTATCTTCCTGACCTTGTTGATTTTAATATACATTGGCAACCGGTATCATGCTGAAAAGGTGGTTCGAAAAACAGTTGAATTACAAAATGAGGTTAGGGAACTTAGGTCGGAAGCCATTACCACTTCGGCAGAGTTAATGTTTATCAGTAAACAATCCGAAGTAACTAAACTGGTAAAAAGAAAGAACCTGGAGTTGGAAGAATTGAAGAAACCACCGAAAATAATTGAAATTCATTAAATGTTTTAGGATGTCGCTGAAACAAGACATAGTTTGGAGGGTTGGAATCGTATACCTGGTTATTTTTCTTCTTGCATTAAGCATCGTTGGAAAGATATTATTTCTAAACTTCGTGAAAGGGCAGGAACTTAGTCAAAAAGCCCAGAGTTTAACCCTTAAGGATATTACCATTGATTCAAACAGGGGGGATATTTATTCTTCAGGCAACCGTCTCCTGGCCAGTTCTATTCCTTATTATGAAATCCGTATGGACTTAAAAAGCACAGCTATGCCGCAGAAAGTTTTTAGTGAGAAAGTCGATTCCCTGGCCTACTGCCTTTACGGATTATTCAAAGATAAAACACCATCCGAATATAAAAAAGAACTGATTACTTCGAGAAGAAATGGAGAACGGTATCACCTGATTAAAAGAAGAGTGGATTATAATCAACTCCAGGAACTGAAAAGGTTTCCAATTTTCCGTATGGGAAAATACAGGGGCGGGTTTATTTATGAACAAGTGAACAGGAGGATCCTTCCCCATCACAATTTGGCTTCAAGGACGATTGGTTATCTAACCCGGGGGAATTCAGGTAATGTGGTTGGAATAGAAGGAGCTTATGATCATGAACTGAAAGGAGCTAAAGGAATTCGTTTAATGCAAAAGCTTTCCGGTAATATATGGATGCCTGTTAAGGATGGCAATGAGGTTGAACCCAAAGATGGCAATGATATGGTTACTACCATCGATGTAAATATACAAGACGTTGCCGAAAGTGCACTTTTAAAGCAGTTGATGAAACATGATGCCCATCATGGTACAGCGGTATTAATGGAGGTACAAACCGGGGACATAAAGGCTATTGTTAACCTTGAAAAGGACAAGAATGGAATATACAGGGAATTATACAATTATGCCATTGGTGAAAGTACCGAGCCTGGTTCAATGTTTAAATTGGCATCCTTAATTGTTGCCCTGGAAGACGGAGTGATCCATTTAGATGATACCGTCGATACAGGAAATGGTGAAATCAAGTATTATGACAAAATTGTTCGTGATACCCGAAAGGGAGGTTATGGAAAAATTACTGTTAAACAGGCATTTGAGGTTTCTTCAAATGTGGGAATATCGAAAATTATAAACGAAAACTATAAAGGACGTGAACATCATTTTATCGATCGCCTCTATTCAATGAATCTGAACGAAAAATTAGGTGTTGAAATCAAAGGTGAGGGAACGCCTGAGATAAAATATCCCGGTGATAAATTATGGTCCGGCATTTCATTGCCGATGATTTCTCATGGATATGAGATAAGATTAACCCCCTTGCAAATTCTTGCCTTTTATAATGCAGTTGCTAATAATGGAAAGATGGTAAAACCAAGTTTCGTAAGGGAAATCCGTTATCATGGGGAAACTTTAAGATCCTTTGATATAAAAGTATTGAATCCATCTATTTGTTCAGGCGAGACGATTGAAAAAGTGAAACAATTGCTGGAAGGTGTGGTTGAGAACGGTACAGCAACAAACCTGAAAAACTCCAGTGTAAAGATAGCAGGTAAAACGGGTACGGCACAAATAGCGAATGAAAAGTATGGATATAAGTTGGAATCAAAAATTTCTTATCAGGCCTCATTTGTCGGTTATTTCCCGGCTGATAATCCAAAATACTCATGTATTGTTGTTGTAAATTCCCCTTCCAATTCTGTGTATTATGGGAATTTGGTTGCAGGACCTGTTTTTAAGGAGATTGCTGACAAGGTATATGCTATAAATTTATCCTTGCAGAATGGGTTTGATGATTTTAAACAAAGGGTTATTGATCCTCCGTATTCAAAAAACGGGAACTACCAGGATCTGATGGTCGTTTTAAAAACAATGGGGATAAATAAGAATGGGAAAGAAATTATTTCGGATTGGGTTATCACTACCAAAAGGGATTCTTTTATCGAGCTTGAAAATTTACAAGTCAGAGATGAGTTTGTACCAAATGTTGTGGAAATGGGTATGAAAGATGCATTGTATTTACTTGAAAATGCCGGCTTAAAAGTGATCGTGAAAGGAAGAGGCAAGGTTAAAAGCCAGTCCATACCACCGGGGACTTTAATAAACCGGGGAACAAGCATTATTCTTGAAATGAGTTTTGTGTAAATCCTGTTTTGCTGAGGTTATTTATGAAAGATCTGGATCAAATATTACAAAGACTAAAAGTCGAAAAGGTATTGGGTGCCGGAAGTACTTCTGTTCCGGCCATTCAATTCGATTCCAGAAAAGTGGAACCGGATCACTTATTTGTTGCCGTAAGAGGCACTCAGGCAGACGGGCATGATTACATACAGGATGCCATACAAAATGGAGCAAGAATTATTGTATGTGAGAAACTGCCTGAATCGAAACAACCTGGTGTTGCGTATGTAAAAGTTGAAAATACCAGTGAGTTGCTTGGCAGAATGGTTTGTAATTTTTTTGATAATCCCTCCTCAAAATTAAAACTTATTGGTATCACCGGCACGAATGGCAAAACCACCACAGCAACCTTACTTTACAGGTTATTTAAGAATTTAGGATATAAAACAGGCTTGATCTCAACCATTAAAAACTACATTCATAATATAGCCTCTGAAACAACATACACTACTCCGGATCCTATTCAGATTAACAGCTTATTGAATGAGATGCTAAAGCAGGGATGCGAATATTGTTTTATTGAAGTCAGTTCTCATGCTCTCAGTCAGAATCGTACAGCAGGTCTGCAATTTGCAGGAGGAATATTTACAAACCTATCGCACGACCACCTTGACTACCATAGAAATTTTCATGAATATTTAAAGACGAAGCAAAAGTTTTTCGACGGACTGGATACAAAGGCTTTTGCATTGACAAATGCAGATGACAGAAATGGGAAAATAGTAATTCAGAATACGAAGGCATGGACAAAGACCTACGCAATGAAAACCCTTGCCGATTTTAAATGCAAAGTTATTGAAAGCCATTTTGACGGGATGTTTTTGAATATTGATAACACGGAATTATGGACCCGTTTTGTTGGTGAATTCAATGCCTATAATATTCTTGCTGTTTATGCAGCTGCCATGTTGCTGGATCAGGAACAGGTGGAGATCCTGAAAACCCTGAGTAACCTGAAATCAGTACCCGGAAGATTCGAGATACTGAAGTTGAAAGGAGGAATTACGGCCATAATTGATTATGCACATACACCTGATGCATTGACAAATGTTCTGAGAACAATAAACCAGGTTCGACAAAAAAATCAACTTCTTATCACTGTTGTTGGTGCTGGGGGAGACCGTGATAAAACCAAGCGCCCTTTGATGGCTAAAGTAGCAGTTGAGAAAAGTGATAAATTAATTCTTACTTCCGATAATCCCAGAACCGAAGACCAGGATAGAATATTTGCAGATATGTTAAAAGGCGTTGAAAGAAAATACAATTCGAAGGTAATCATGATTAATAATCGCAGGGAAGCAATTAAAACAGCATGCCTTATGGCTCAAAAAGATGATATTATTCTCGTGGCCGGCAAAGGGCATGAATCATATCAGGAAATCGATGGGGTTAAACATCATTTTGATGACAGAGAGGTGATTAGGGAAATGCTTCGGAATAATGGAGTAATGGAATAGTGGAATGATGGGATGATGAGATAATGTGCCAAAGCTTCCTTTTGGGAGAATGATAGAATAATGGAATAATTGGGCAGGCAAGTTGGGAAGATTCATTTGTGTAGAAAACAATACTCCATAATTCCATTGTTCCAATATTCTTCCGAAGGAATGCCTACGGTACAAGTTTATTGGAATAAGAGACGAATAAATAACCAAATATTTGTAGGAAATTTATGTTTTACTATTTGTTCGATTTTTTGGATTCTCTGGATGTCCCCGGAGCTGGAATGTTTAAATATATTTCCTTCCGGTCGGCAATGGCCATCATTACATCTTTAATTATTTCCCTGCTCTTCGGGAAAAGGTTAATCAATTACCTCCGCAGGAAACAGGTTGGTGAAGTTGTCAGGGATTTAGGACTGGAAGAATTTTACCGGAAAAAAGGAACCCCGTCAATGGGTGGCATTATCATATTGGCTTCGATTATCATACCAACATTATTATTTGGTGATCTGGGGAATGTATATGTTATATTGATGCTTGTAACTACTATCTGGCTTGGATTTGTTGGTTTTCTGGATGATTATATCAAGATATTTAAGAAAAATAAGGAAGGCCTTGCCGGTAAATTTAAAATCATGGGGCAGGTTATTTTAGGTTTGGTTGTTAGTGTCACCATGTATCTAAGTGATGATGTATTTGTCAGGGAAAGAATAGAAATAGACGAAACAAAAGAGGTCGTAGGCTATGTTGAACAAGGTGGGAAAGTACAAGAAATTCCTGCTTACGTGACCCGTGATGTAAAGTGTACCAAAACGACCATACCTTTTATTAAAAATAATGAATTTGATTATACTTATCTGGTTGCTTTCCTGGGTGAAAAAAGCAAGCAATGGGCATGGCTGGTTTTTGTAATTGTCACGATATTCATTATAACAGCAGTTTCAAATGGAACTAATCTTACGGACGGACTGGACGGACTCGCGACAGGAAGCACTGCTATCATAGGAACAACCCTGGGTATTCTTGCTTATTTATCGGGTAATATGATTTATTCCGATTACCTGAATATTATGTATATCCCCAATACAGGAGAACTGTTAATATTTGCAAGTGCGCTTATCGGTGCAACGATTGGCTTTTTATGGTATAATTCCTATCCTGCCCAGGTTTTCATGGGTGATACCGGAAGCCTTTCGCTTGGAGGTATTATTGCTGTGTTTGCAATAATAATCAGGAAGGAACTGCTAATTCCAATTCTTTGTGGAATTATTCTGACGGAGAGCCTTTCCGTGCTTATCCAGGTGAGTTATTTTAAACGAACCAAAAAAAAGTACGGCAAAGGGAAAAGGATCTTTTTAATGGCTCCATTGCACCATCATTATCAAAAAAAGGGTTATCCGGAACCCAAAATAGTAACAAGGTTTTGGATTGTTGGAATATTGCTGGCTGTGATAACAATTGTAACTTTAAAGATAAGGTAGGATTTAATGTTAATAGTTAAAATGTTGTAACTAATCGGTTTGTTGGGAGGAAAAGAAACGGGATGATATGAAATGTTATAAGTTATAAGTTATATGTTATAAGTTATATGTTAATAACTCTGAAACTGAGGGCTAAAACCTTGGCCTTAAAACAATTATAAGTCGTAAGCCAGCAGTCTCCCCGCCCGTACCGAACGGTACGTTCGGGCGGGCAGTTTGCAGAAGCGCATATAATGCATATGAACTTATAACTTTTAACCTATAACGTATAACACATCATAAAAATGAGATTCTTGAAAACTAAGTAGTTACAAAAAGTCAATTGTTAATGAAGAATAGACTCGTCATTTTAGGTGCAGGAGAGAGCGGGGTTGGAGCAGCTATATTGGCGAAGAAAAAAGGATTGGAAGTTTTTATCAGCGAGATTGAACAGATTAAGGAAAAATATAAAAGCGTTCTATACAAGCACGGTATAGATTGGGAAGAAAGGAAACATTCTGAACACCTTATCCTTAACGCAACTGAAATAGTGAAAAGCCCGGGTATTCCGGAAAATGCCCCCATAATAGCAAGGGTTAAAAACAAGGGTATTAAGGTGATTTCTGAAATTGAGTTTGCCGGTCGCTATTCCCACGCACGAAAAGTATGTATCACAGGTAGTAACGGGAAAACAACAACTACTTTCCTTATCTGCCACATGATGGAAAAAGCGGGTTTAAACGTGGGAATAGCCGGGAATGTGGGAAGAAGCCTGGCGTTGCAAATAGCCGAAAATGATTTTGATTATTTAGTTATCGAATTAAGCAGTTTTCAACTCGACGGAATGTATGATTTTAAAGCAGAAATTGCCATTCTGCTGAATATTACTCCGGATCATTTAGACCGGTATGGTTACGAGATGAGCCAATATGTTGAATCGAAGTTCAGGGTTATCCGGAATCAGGGAGAGAATGATTTTTTTATTTATTGCTCCGATGATGAAATTATTCTTGATGAATTGAAAAAGAGAAAACTACAAGCAGCTACTCTTCCTTTCTCAATTAGAAAGAAAGAAAATCAAGCCGCTTTCATAAATAAAGATCAAATACAAGTAATATATAAAAACAAAAAATTTGCCATGTCAATACACGATCTAGCCTTAGCAGGGAAACATAATACTTACAATTCAATGGCTGCTGCAATAGCAGGTAATATTTTGAATATCCGAAAGGAAATCATCAGGGAAAGCCTCAGGGATTTTCAGGGTGTTGAGCACAGGCTGGAGACAGTAATTAAAGTTTTTGGTATCCGGTTTATTAACGATTCGAAGGCTACTAATATAAATTCTACCTGGTATGCTTTGGAAAGCATGTCTGGAAAAATAATCTGGATTGTTGGGGGTATAGATAAAGGGAATGACTATTCAGTCCTAATGGGCCTGGTAAAGGGAAAAGTTAAGGCTATCATATGTCTTGGAAAAGATAATTCAAAAATACATAAGGCTTTTTCCGAAGCTGTTGAAACCATTGTAGATACCAATTCAATGGCCGAAGCAGTAAAGACGGCTTATTATTTAGGAAAAAAGGGTGATACTGTTTTATTATCACCGGCGTGTGCCAGTTTTGATTTGTTTGAAAATTATGAAGATCGCGGACGTCAGTTTAAACAGGCAGTAAGGGAACTATAAATATGAGAGAAAGATTTGGGAAATATGTTAAAGGAGACCGGATCATTTGGGCGGTAATTTTTATTTTATCTATTTTCTCCATTCTTGCCGTTTACAGTTCAACCGGTACGCTGGCTTACCAGCGAATGGGAGGTAACACAACCTATTATCTGATAAGACATAGCGTAATCCTTTTTGTTGGAATATTGATTATTTTTATAACCCATTTAATACCGTATAAGTATTATTCCCGCCTTTCCCAGGTTTTCCTTTATCTTGTCATCCCATTATTATTTGTAACCTTGTTGGCAGGAACAAGCTTTAACCAGGCTTCCAGGTGGTTGACACTCCCGGGACTTGGATTTACAATTCAAACTTCAGATTTTGCAAAATTAGCCCTGATCATGTATATCGCAAGGGCTCTTTCCCTTAAACAGCAGGTAATAAAAAGCTATAAGGAGGCCTTTGTTCCAATTATGGTTCCTGTGATTCTTGTTTGCGTGCTCATCCTGCCGGCAAACCTTTCCACGGCTTTGATCTTGTTCGGCACCTCCATCATTTTAATGTTTATCGGCCGAATCAGTATTAAACATCTTTTTGCCTTCGCGGGAATTGGTGTTTTGGTTGTTTCACTTTTTATCGGAGGAGCCCTTTTAATAGACAGAGAAGGAAGAATAAGTACCTGGAAAAATAGAATTGAAGATTACATAAGTGGCGAAAGTAAAGAAAATTATCAGGTTGAACAATCAAAAATAGCTATAGCTACAGGAGGATTATTCGGAAAAAAACCCGGTAAAAGTGTTCAGAGAAATTTTTTACCAAATCCTTATTCCGATTTTATTTTTGCGATTATTATTGAAGAATACGGATTGATATTTGGTGGGTTGCCAATACTGTTTGCTTATCTTTTTTTATTATACAGGGCGGGTGTAATTGTTAAAAAAAGTACCCGGACTTTTCCGGCATTTCTTGCAATAGGATTAGTTATTACCATTGTCTTTCAGGCAATGGTAAATATGACTGTGGCTGTCAATCTGTTTCCGGTCACAGGTCAAACGCTCCCTCTGGTAAGTATGGGCGGCTCCAGTCTGCTCTTTACCAGTATTGCTTTTGGTATCATTTTAAGTGTTAGCAGGGGAATTGAAAAAGATCAAATGGATGCAGAACCGGTCTCAACATAAGATTAAAATAATCATTAGCGGCGGCGGAACCGGCGGTCATATCTTTCCGGCTATTTCTATCGCTAATGCCTTAAAGGAATTGGATCAGGGTATCAAAATACTTTTTGTCGGGGCGGAAAATAAAATGGAAATGAAAAAAGTGCCTGAAGCGGGTTATGAAATTACAGCTCTTCCGGTAATTGGGTTGGATCGTAAATTTTCATTCAGGATCTTTAACTTCTTTCTTCGATTATTGAAAAGCTTGAGAAAAGCAAAAATAATAATAAAGGATTTCCAGCCTGATGTAGTGGTTGGAGTTGGTGGATTTGCCAGCGGGCCTACGTTGAAGGTTGCAAATAGCCTGGATATCCCAACATTTATTCAGGAACAAAATTCATATGCCGGGATTACGAATAAACTTTTGTCGAAAAAAACAGAGAAAATCTGCGTGGCATATGCAGGAATGGAGAAATATTTTCCAAAGGAAAAAATTATCCTAACAGGAAATCCTGTACGACAGGATCTTGATCATTTGCATAGTAAAAAGGAGGCAGCCTTGCAATTTTTTGGATTGAGTAAAGATTTCCCGGTGATTTTAATTCTTGGGGGTAGTGGAGGTGCCCGGACTATTAATGAAAGTGTATGGTATCAACTGGAACAGATAGAACGAAGTGATGCCCAGATTGTATGGCAAACAGGAAAATTTTATTACAAGGAAGCGCTAAACAAAACGAAAGAGTATAAAAAGGGTAATTTGAAAGTATATGATTTTATAACAAAAATGGACTTTGCATATGCAGCTGCCGATGTTGTGGTATCAAGAGCAGGAGCAGGTACTGTATCAGAGTTATGCCTTGTAGGTAAACCCTCGATACTTGTGCCTTCACCAAACGTTGCAGAAGATCATCAGACCAGAAATGCGATGGCACTGGTGAAAAAAAATGCTGCAATCATTATTAAAGATTCCGATGCAGTGGAGAAATTAATGAAGCGAGCGCTTGAATTAATTCATCATGAAAAAGAAAAAAAAATCCTGTCGGAAAATATTAAGAAGCTGGCATTGAAAAATTCAGCGGAAAGAATTGCGGAAGAAATTATTAAACTGGCAAAAAGGAGAAGATAAAAGTCAAAATTCAAAAGTAAAACAACTGAATCAGTCGAGCGGTAGGGAGCTAATGACCATAAATGACTAGTACTGACACGAAGTAAAAAATGGACTTAACTAAAATTACCAGAGTGTATTTAATAGGTATCGGGGGTATAGGAATGAGCGCCCTTGCCCGGTATTTTATTGCCGGAGGATTTGATGTGGCCGGATATGACCGGACTTCAACCTTTTTAACAGATGAGCTGAAACATGAAAACTGTGACATTCATTTCGCAGACAATATCCGGCAAATCCCCGGGAATTTTAAAAACAGGAAAAACAAGAACGAAACACTTGTGATATATACACCGGCAATTCCGGAAAACCATTGTGAATTAATTTATTTCAGGAAACACAACTATGACATTTTGAAACGCTCAGAAGTTCTGGGCTTGATTACAAAAGACACGAAAGGAATTGCGATAGCAGGAACACATGGTAAAACAACCGTATCCGCCATTATAGCACATATCTTGAAACAATCAGATTTAGATTGTACGGCATTCCTGGGTGGTATTTCGAAGAATTACAACACTAATTTTCTTTTGGGTAAAAGTGATTTTGTTGTTTTGGAAGCCGATGAATTCGACCGTTCATTTTTACAGTTGTTTCCTTACCTGGCCGTTATTACTTCAATAGATGCTGATCACCTGGATATATACGGGGATAAGAAAACCCTGAAAGAGTCCTTTAAACAATTTGCAAACCAAATCCCTGAAGGAGGAAAGCTTTTAATCAGGGAAGGACTGGATTTTAACTGTTTTACCAGGCATGAATTAGAACAGTACACGTACTCCCTTGAAGGAGAAGCAGATTTTTATGCCCGCAATCTGGATATAAAAGATGGTTTATATGTTTTTGATATCGTTACTCCAGGGAAAACCATCGAAAAAGTACACTTCGGATTTCCGGGTTTAATGAATGTTGAAAATGCCGTTGCTGCAGCGGGTGTGGCATGGGTATTAAAAGTTCCGCCAGAAACCATACGAAAAGCTTTGTTATATTTTAATGGCGTTAAACGAAGGTTTGATTTTCAGATCAAGACGGACAACTTAATTTATATCGACGATTATGCTCATCACCCCAGGGAATTGAAAGCATGTATACATTCGGTGCGGGAACTCTTTCCCGGGAAAAAAATTTGCGGAATATTTCAGCCCCACTTGTATACAAGAACAAAACATCTTGCCGGTGACTTTGCAGCGAGTTTGGACGAATTGGATGAGCTTATTTTGCTTGATATTTATCCGGCTCGTGAAATGCCCCTTGAAGGTGTTAGTTCAAAGATCATTTTTGATAAAATGAAGTTGCAGAATAAAACGATTTGTGAGAAAAACAAACTGCTTGATCTAATCAGAAATAAAAATTTTGAAATACTGATTACACTGGGAGCCGGGGATATTGATAAACTTGTGGATCCTATAAAAAGTATATTGTTAAATAAAAACCATTAGGCTTGATCCATGGCAATGAGAAAAGTCAAAAACATAATCATTTCAATTCTTACAATCTCTTATCTGGTTGTTGTTTTGGGATTAATCGATGACAAATCCCACAACCTGCCATGTAAACTTATTCGTGTAAACATCCTTGATTCATTAGAACAGGGATTTGTTACCGAGGAAGATATTCTGTCTGTAATTCAGGATAGGCAAAAGAAAATACTGGGGTATTCCGTTGGAGGAATAAATACAGATAAAATGGAAAACTTGCTGAACACTATTCCTTCCATTAAAAGTGCTGAAATTTATAAAACCATTGATGGCGCATTAAATATCGATGTTGTGCAACGAAAACCGATTTTAAGGATATTCTACCGGAATAGGCAGAACTATTATATCGACAGTGAAGGAGAAATAATACCCCTTTCAGACAAATTTACGTCACGTGTTTTAGTGGCTAATGGATTTATTAATGAACCGTTCAAACCCAAAACAGCAACCAACATTAAGGAAACCGGAGAAGAGGGAACTATTATGGAATTATTTCAGCTTGCTGATTTTATCAGCAATCATAAATTCTGGCATGCACAGATCCAACAAATCTATGTAGATAAAAACGGAGAATATGAACTTATTCCAAGAGTGGGAGCCCATATAATTTATTTTGGCGAATTTGATGGTTATAAAGAAAAGTTCAACAAACTATATGCAATCTATGAAAAAGGATTTAGCCGGGAAGGCTGGAATAAATATAAAACCATAAATCTGAAGTATAAAGGACAGGTGGTGTGTAAGTTGAGGTGATGGTTTGTGGTTTGTAGTTTGTGGTTTGTAGTTTGTGATTTTATTACTAATAGTTTTAAATTATGTCAACAATAAAAAGGTTTGAAGATTTGGAGATTTGGCAGTTAAGCCGCGAATATTGTAAGGAGATTTATAAAATTACCCGATATACTGCATTTTCAAAGGATTTTGATTTAGTTCGACAAATCCGAAAATCAGCCGGTTCAATAATGGACAACATTGCCGAGGGATTTGGTAGAGGAGGTAATAATGAATTTAGAAATTTTCTCTCTATTGCATTAGGATCAGTTGCAGAATCCAGGTCGCAACTATACAGAGCTTACGACCAGAAGTATATAAATCAATCAGAATTGAATCATCTTTTAGAGAAGAATGAAGAAATCTGTAAAAAAACAGGAAATCTGATTTCGTATTTGAAAAGCAGTGATTTTAAGGGAATAAAATTCATGAACAAATAACAACAAACAACGAACAACAAACAACAAACAACGAACAACGAACAACGAACAACGAACAACGAACAACGAACAACAAACCAAAAACTATATACCATGAACAACAAAAACCAATATGTTGCAGCAGTAGATATCGGAACAACCAAAATTGTTGCTATTATCGGTACGAAAAACGAAAACGGAAAGCTTGAAATCCTCAGTTTAAGCAAAGCTCTTTCAAAAGGGATTAAACGTGGGGTGGTTTTGAATATTGAGGAGACGGTCCATGCTATTCAAACAACCGTGGAAGATGTCCGGCTACGTTCGGGAATTATGTTTTCTGACATATATGTTGGTATCGCCGGGCAACACATCCGAAGTATGCGAAACCGCGGATATATTAACCGTGATTCTTCAGAAGAGGAAATTACACAGGATGACATTATCAATTTAATTGATGATATGTACAAAATCCCTATTGGTGTTGGAGAGGAGATTATCCATATTTTACCTCAGAACTTTATTGTGGATAATGAAACAGGAGTGAAAAATCCTGTTGGAATGTCAGGAACTCGTTTGGAAGCTAATTTTCATATTGTTATTGGACAGGTGGCTTCAGCAAAAAATATTGGTAAGTGTATAAATCGTGTAGGACTGGAAATTAATGAGATGATCCTGGAACCACTCGCTTCAGCAGAAGCGGTCCTGACCGATGACGAGAAAGAAGCCGGGGTTATCATGGTCGATATTGGTGGAGGGACAACGGATGTTGCGGTATATTATGATAATATCATCAGGCATACAGCGGTAATTCCATTCGGTGGTAATGTTGTTACCAAAGATATTAAAGAAGGGTGTGCAATCCTCCACCGGCAGGCAGAATCGCTAAAAATACAGTTTGGGTCTGCGTTGGGTGATATTGCCCCTGACGATAAGGTGGTTACCATCCCGGGAATCAGTGGAAGGGAACCCAAGGAAATTTCATTTAAAAGCCTTGCATATATTATTCAATCCAGGATGGAGGAGATTATCGATGCTGTAACTTTTGAAGTTGAAAATTCAGGATATTATGACAAACTGGCTGCCGGAATAGTACTGACAGGCGGCGGTGCACTTCTCAGGCATTTGCCACAGTTGGTTAAGTTTAAAACAGGATTGGATGTAAGAATTGGTTACCCGAATGAACATCTTGTTAGTGATGTTAGCGAGGAGATCAATCAACCGATGTTTTCAACAAGCATTGGTTTGATCTTGAAAGGTTATGAATATATGGAACATAAGAACAGGTTGGAAAATATCGAACAGGAAGACAGTAAGGTGACAGGGAAGAAGAAAGATGAAACCAGGGAAAAAGGAAGATTCTTTGACAGATGGAAACAAACCCTTACCGATATCTTTGCCGAAAAGGATGCAGAGATGTGATGGGGATCTTTTACAGGTTGTGGGGTTGTAAGTTATATGTTAACTGTTATAAGTTATAAGTTAATTGCTTGGTACTAGTAGAGCGTTTCTTAATTAATATGGCAATAAATAAACATTAATCAGAAATTTAATTAATCTAATTAACCTAATTTCTAAATAAATTCCAAAAACCAAGTACCAATTGGATTATTGGGAATTTGTGTATTATTTAGGTAATCCGTCAGCTGACGGATAGAGTAATTATGCCATAGGCATCCCTTGTGGAGAAATTTATTTAATTTGATATGTTATTTCAAGAACGAATTACTAGTGTCGTGTCGACTGGCAATTGACGCTTTAATAATCTGCTAAGCGGTTCAAACCTTTGGCGAAGCCAAACCTCATGAGCGGGTTGTGATTGTCGCCTTGCGGGAGCGAGTAAACCGCTAAGCGGGTAACGAATCTAACATGTAAAAATTCGCTTGACGTGGCACTAAGTGCTGGGTACTAGATTCTGGGTGCTGGTATTTATACTTTTGCCCCTATGAAACAGCAACTTCGTTGCTCCTGCTTCGCAGGGTTTCACAGGGTAAACTTTTATCTTTTGTCTTTTTAAGAAAAGCTAAAACAAATATAAAAGCTAATGAGAATAATATGTTTCATGAAGATATAGGCTCTTAGGGTGCCACTTTTACCAACATGTTGTTCAAATTTGAATGTTGTCTATATCCCGCGAAGCGGTTTTTTTTCAGGCTTGTCCTGAAAAAACGTAGTAGCTTATAACGTATAACTTATAACAAATAACAATTAACTTGAATATAAAAAGACTCTTAAAAACTGAATAATTACTTTTTTTATTCAATAAAACGAATCATCATGTCTGAAGATTTAATGAATTTTGAACTCCCGGTTGAACGGTCTTCTATTATCAAAGTGATAGGTATTGGAGGTGGGGGGAGTAATGCAGTAAACCATATGTTTCGCCAGGGGATCAAAGATGTAAACTTTATTGTATGCAATACCGATGCACAAGCATTGAACAGCAGTCCGGTTCCGGTAAAGCTCCAAATAGGTGAATCCCTTACAGAAGGCAGGGGATCCGGAAATAAACCGGAAATCGGAAAACAAGCTGCCATTGAGAATCTCGATGATGTGATGGAAATTCTCTCAGGTAATACCAAAATGGTCTTTATTACAGCAGGAATGGGAGGAGGTACAGGTACCGGGGCTGCTCCGGTTATTGCCAAAGCTACAAAGGAAGTTGGAATCTTAACGGTTGCCATTGTAACCATTCCATTCAATTTCGAAGGACAACAACGCATCAATCAGGCTATCGAACAGGCATTAACATCTCCGTTATTAAATTCAAACGATATCACAGGGGCGAAAAGCATTCTATTGAACATCACATCCGGAACAACCGATGAAATAAGTATGGATGAGGTAGGTGAAATAACTGACTACGTGAATGCAACGGCAGCTAATGATGTACTGATTATCTGGGGAACAGGTATAGAAGAATCATTGGGAAGTAAAATCAATGTCACCATAATAGCTGCCGGGTTCGAGGGCAATAGTATCCCTGAACTATATTTCATTGAGAAAAAAATGGACAGGGTTCCCTTAAAGGATGATATCCGAACCCGGCAAGTACGAGATGATATCCTTGAAGTGCAGGATAAAGATCTGGGAACATACTGGCTTGACGAGACGGATACAAGTCAGCGAAGAATTGATTTTGAAGTGTCTGAAGTCGTTAAAAATGTCCGGTCACGTAAAACAAATGAATCAAGTGAATCGGATAATCAGACCGATCAGGAAAAAACCGCAAAACGAATACAGAAACTAAAGCAGTCTCATGAATATTATAAAGAACATGGATATCAGAGAAAGGAAGTGCAGGAGAATATTGATGAACTTGAGGATGAACCCGCTTATGTAAGGAAAAATATAAGACTTAAGCAACCTGAACATTCTTCGAAATCCAGGATTTCAAAATATTCCCTTTCTGAGGATGAGGAAAAGAAAGTCCGGCTAAAAACCGATAATTCATTCCTTAATGATAATGTGGATTGATGTAGAGCCGAATTTCATTCGGCTGAAATCGAGAACCGGGACCGAAAACTAAAAATTATGAATCAACCACCTCCCTTCGGTCGGGTACTCCTCCTTTCCAAGGAGGAGAATTTTGGATTGGTAACTTAATAGAATTTTGATCGTTTGTCAACAATATTGGCGATTTTCTTCAGTGCTTCAAAAGCTTCATAATTAGCCCTGGCCTGATAGTTATTGTTTAATCTTGCTTTTTCGATTTCGAAGTCTGATTCTTCAGGTTCGGAAATATTATTTACACGGATAATATAAACACCATTATTGCCTGCAATAGGGCTTGAAATAGTGTCAAGAGGAGAATTAACGGCAGTGGCAATAACAACAGGTTCAATACCCGCACCGGGGATGGAAAATGAATTGAGACTAATGGAACCGGCTTCTTCGATTTGTAAATTAAGACTGACGGCTAAGTCCTCAAGTGATTCTGTCCGGGAAATTTCCGCTTTCAGATCCTCAATTATTTTTTTAGCTTTCTTTATTTTTCTAATATTAAACTCGACATCGGATCTTACCTGTTTCAAAGGTGCAAATCCTTCTTCACGCACGGAAGTGAGATATGCAACAATAAACATATTCCCCAGTTCGAATATAGCCTGGTCATTATAATCGAGAACAATTTCATTCTCTTTGGTCTCATAAACTGCCCGGATCAAAGTCCGCGGGGATTCCAGTCCGGGTATTTGTTTATCGGTTTCCTGAATGTCGTTTGCTGTTCTTTTTTCATAGCCTTGTTCTGCAATCACAGCAATGAATTTCTCATAGGTATCATTCAAGCCAGCAAAGCGGCTGGCTTCGGCATATATATTCTGATAAGTTGAAGATCCCGGTTCAACCTTTCGGTCGAGAATACCGATTTTATACTTCTTTACGGCTGTTTCCTGATCCAGGATTTCAATAATATGAAATCCAAATTGTGATTCGACAATCGTAAGATCACCTTTTTTACCCTCGAAGCAAGCATCATTAAACGGTTTTACCATTGCTCCTTCTTCAAACCAACCCAAGTCGCCTCCCAATTGGGCCGATCCCTGGTCATCTGAATTTATGGTAGCCACGATAGCGAAATCAATTCCTCCTTCAATCATGTTCTTAAGGCTATCCGCCTCTATTTTGGCCTGTTCATAATTTCGATTCTGATTAGGCGATATTAATATATGCCTTGCATGTACAGAGTCGGGCAAATAGTTGATTGCAACCAGTTTAGCTAATTTATACGTTTCCTCTTCAAAATACGGACCGAAAACATCACCCACATTTGCATCTTGGATAAATTCTTTAATGGTTTCAGGAAGTTCGTCGGGTTTATAGTTTTTGTCATCAAACGGAGTATCGGCCGAAAGATTGATAAACTGTGGTGTTTCCTCGCTTTCCTCAAAATCTTTTTTGATATTATTGATCCAGTCTTCAGCGTGTTTGATGTCCTCCCCGGAAGGTACAACTTCAAAAGCAACGTATTCGATATCTCTCGAGCCTGTTTGTTTATAATCCCTTTTGTGGTCTTTGTAATACTTTTCGAGATCAGATTGTGTTATGTTTACGAGGCTGTCGGGAACAGAATTAAATCGTTGGACAATATAACTCAGGTCAATTCTCTTGTTTGATGAAATGTATTCTTGTTCAGCCTGAAGCTGGGTAACATAAAGCCCCTTTGCGATCAGGTTATTATATTTAGTGAAAGTCCGGTCCTGAAGGATTTCTTTTTCAAGAAATAACCAGTAAGTTCTCTGACCGGGATCATTATCAAGGGTTTTTAGAAACTGGATCAAGGCAGGTTTATTTATTTGTCCTGTTTGCGGGTCGGAAAACAAATTCCGGATAATGGGGTGAGGGTTATTTCCCTGAACAAGGTCAAATAATTCATCCGAGGTGACCGTTATGCCCAGTTCTTTATACTCATCTGTAAGAACATAATCTCTGATAAGCTGCTGCCAGGTTTGTTCACGTATACTTTCATTGGTTGCCTCGTCGATTACTGACCTTCCTATTAATTTGTATACTTCAATGAGATTCTGGATTTTTTGTTCATACACCTGGTATGAAATGGATTTACCATTTATTTCAGCAAGTTCGTATTGCTTTTTGGAGCCAAATGCCGGCCCGCTTCCCTGACCCAAAAAGTCACCCAGGACAAAAGCCAATAATGCCAGACCGATTACTACAGCTATCAATATTCCGGCTTTATTTCTGATTGTTTGTAAAGTTGCCATCAAAAAAGATTGATTTGAATAGAAAATTCAGGCAGCAAATATATAAAAAAAAACTCGTCAGACATTAACATGTTGTCATGTGTTTCCACCTGACACAGATCTGTCGGTTGGAAACCTGTCTGCCCGGTTGACTCGGTCAGGCGGGCGAACAGGCAGGCAACCGACAGCAAATTAACTCGTCAGACGACTTGGAGTGGTCTGATGAGTTATTTTTTACCGGCAAATTTCAAGTTTACCAGTTCGACCTTTGTTTCGCTAACACGCAATATTTTGAAATCAAATGGATTGATTTTTATGTATTGATTCAGGTTGGGTATGCTTTCGTGATGATATAGAATAAAACCTGCCAGCGTTTCATAATCGTCAATTTCAGGAATATTAAATTGATATTTCTCATTCAGATAATCAATTTCCAACCGCCCGGAAAAGATGAACTCATTATCACTTATTTGTTTTTCAACCAGTTGTGACGAATCATGTTCGTCTTCAATCTCTCCGAAGATTTCTTCCAGAATATCTTCAATCGTTACCATTCCTGAAGTTCCGCCAAATTCATCCACAACTACAGCAATGCTTTTCTTTTCTTCAACAAACAGTTCAAGGAGCTTATTAGCGGGCATGGTTTCAGGAACAATTGAAACCTTTACGAGTTTTGATTTGATGCTTTTCAGGTTCTTAAAGAGATCTTTCATATTGGCATACCCGATGATATTGTCGATATTGTCCCTGTATATCAGAATTTTTGAAAGTCCGTTATCTATAAATTTTTGACGGAGTTCATCAATTGAACTGTTTTCTTCCAATGCTATAATTTCAGTACGGGGGACCATGCATTCCCTTAATTTAACGTTTGAAAAGTCAAGAGCATTTCTGAATATTTTCATATTCAGAGCCTGATCATCTTCAGTATCAATTATTACACGACCCTCACTAATCAGGTGGTCCAGATCAATTTTACTAAATACCAAATCTTCCGGCTTTTCTGAAATTTTAATGTTTAACAAAGTCCTGAGGATAAAATAAGAAAGGAAGATTGTTATTTTGCTAACAGGATAAAATATAGTGTAAAAGAATAAAACAGGCAGGCTGAATAATCTGAGAAAAACATTGGGGCTAAGCAGGAATACCGATTTTGGTAAAAACTCAGCCAAAAAAAGAATGATAAGAGTGGAAATAATGGTCTGAATGACCAATATATTGATATCTGAAGAAAAAAAACCGGAAATCAAAGGTTCAAGGATGATTGCCATTAAAATACCGTAAATAACCAGGGCGATATTGTTACCGATCAACATGGTTACAATATACTGGCCGGGGTTACGGGTAAATACGGAAAGAACTCTGGAATTGAATGTTCCCTGTTTTTTTTCAAATTCGATCCTGAGTTTATTGGATGAGATGAATGCAGTTTCCATACCTGAGAAAAAGGCATAAAACAAGATGGTAATTGCTATAATAAATAAATGATTCATTAAGTTTAACGTGAGCTGGAAGTATATATTAACCGCTTAGCGGATTATTAAAGCGTCAATTGCCAGTTGACACAACATTAGTAGTTCGTTCTTGAAATAACATATCGATTAATTAAATTTCTGTTTAATGTTTTTTTATTGCCATATTAATTAAGAAACGTTCTACTAGTTACAGGTTGCAAGTTGCAGGTTAATATATTCATAATCAGTGCGAAAGCCTTTCAATTAATAATGTTGGTTAATTAATAATGTTAAAACATTTATATTCAGACACTTGTAACATGTAACATGTAACCCGCAACTTAAATTAATTAATGTTTTACAATTTGCCCGAAAGGCTTTTATTTTAAGCTTTATTTTGAAATAAATTTTGCTTTTATTTCTTGAATTTTTTACGTTGATTTCGTCTGTAATAATACATGAACAAGGAGATACCTGCCATTATGAAAAAAAGGTAACTTTCTTTAAATCCCTCGAAATAAATATTACGAATACCTGCCAGTACACAAAATACAGCAACGGTTAACCATACGATTTCAAGAAAAAATAAAGGTTTGGTTTTCATTTATCGATGTAAATGGTTCCTTTGACATTTTTTATTTTCCAATCGGTGAATTCCTGGTTTGCCTCCAGTCCTTCGCCCCATATCACCTCATTTTCAGTTGTGATTTTGACAAATTTATTGGTATAGATCAGTTCTTTTTTTTCATCCCAGAACAATAGCTCGGTGTTAAGGGTGTCACCCAGGTTATTAATGGCTATAACACTATCCCTGGCCTCCCATAATTTATTGGTTTCAGAATAAATAGCGTATTTAGCTGTGAGTCGTGATTCAGGTTCCTGGTTTTTGTCGTAAAAAACGACCTTGATTCCAGCAGGAAATTCAATATATGGTTCCTCAACGTTTGAGAATCGTTTTAATTCGGGAGACAGTAGCTTTATTTGAATTTTTCCCGAGTCAGTATATATTGTTTCAAGATTTCTTACTGATTGGGTGGGTAAATTGTGAATTTCAGTAAAGGTATTGATAACATCAATATCATTTTTACAAGAGCAAAGCATTACAATTCCTAAAAAAACTGTAATGACTTTTATCAATAAAGTAGAAATTGCGTAACGTACCAGTCTTGTAAGTAAGCTTATTATCAACGTATTATTATCCTAATGACAACTATCTCCAACAGAATTATCTAACCCTCACCTTGGTTTTTTCATTTATCCAGCATCCCATCTGGTACACATCACCCTCTTTGTATCCGTGGAAGAATACGGTTTCATTATCAGGGAAATGTTGTGAATACGAGGCGATATTTTTATTCGCGATTTTGGACAGGTCTGGTTGAATGGTTTTAGCCTTTACATAATAGTCAACGGCCAGCCAATAAATTGCTTTTTCAGCCAGCTCATCATTGCCGCAACCTTTGGATGCAATATAAATGTTACCGATCAGCATATAGGGATGCCCGGATTCAGGATCAGCTTTAATAGCTTTACGCGCATAGTTGCGAGCCAGTGAATTATTTCCCAATTCCCTGTATGTTATATCTCCTAATTCAATATAGTATCTTGCTTGTTCCTTGGCATCTGTCTGGAGTTCGAGGGCTTGTTTGTAAAATAGGGCTGCCTGGTTAAAATCATTCCGGTCCTTGCTTAATAGCGCCAGGTGGTATGCCAGTTCTGCTTTTGGCTCGTGTTTAAAGAACGCCTTGCATATCTGGTAATAAAAATCGGTTTCGGTACATTTCGCATCCCGTAATAGGAGGAAAGATTTCTTAATCACTTCAAGATCGTTTGGATCTTTCTTAAACCGTGGTTCAAACAAAGAAATCAGTCCGTCACAGGTTGCAGCGCCACTCCGGGCAAAAATAGCATCCACATGTTTTTTAAGTCCCTGATTATCCTCTGTATCTTGCCGGCTGAGTTTATATTCAATTATTTCGCTTACAAGTGCATAGTTTTGAATGACATCTTCGTTTGTAAATTCCTCCTCTTTAAAGAGTTGTTCTGTAGATGTCATGAAAAGCACCAGAACAAAATTTTCAGTTTTATTTTTCTGTAACTGAATACATTTTGAAAGAGACTCATATCCCTGCCTGATATCATCCAGGTTATCTTTTTTTACTAACAGGAAATCTCTGGCCTTTCTTCCTAATACATATCCTTCCTGACCGAAATATTTAATTCTTTGATCATAAATTATCATAATTGTGTCCAGGTACGAATAAATCAATACTTCATTACCTGCTGACCTGTTCATTAAATTCTTATACATGTTAATTCCATGGATATAAATATTCTTGGTTGCTTTTGGACATTCATTATATACGATTCTCCAATAAGGTAATGCATCCTCGAAATTCTTTTGTCTGTAATACTGATCGTACAGGGATAAATTTTTGATACAACGGATACTGTCTTCACCATGTCCATATTTTGATCCATCCTCAACACCCTTTTGTCCGAAAACGTGAAAACCAAAAAAAGTAAAAAAGACGGCTAAAAAAATTGTTGAAATTCTTTTCTTCATTTTTATCTGTTTTAATCGAATTTACGTTTTATGAACCAAAAATCATACAAAGTTAAACTAAAACTTAAAATGGCATATTTTTCCTTAATAAGATTGTTGTCGTAGGTTCCCCTCTGGCCCAATTCGACAGCAATATTAAAAGTTGAACGTTTCATTTTCACTTGAAGATCAGGTCGCATAGTTGATATCGGTATACCCAGTCCAAAACTTATGCCAAAATCTTTTAATTGTTCACCATTTACCTGTAAATAAGTATTAGTATAGTGTCCTCCAATCCGGTAATGTATCCAGTTAAGGTAATTACGCTGAGCAGTTGGCTTCGGAGTAAACTCCATTCCAAAGTGCCAGGAATTGCTATTTACAAGAGAGTCGGTTTTTCCCAGGAAAAGAGCTTCCGACCAATTCTGGCTATAATAATCGACGCCAATCAGGAATGTCTTTCCTTTTTTAAATGTAAACCCGGCACCCATATTTTGAGGTAAAAGTATGGTTTTCTTAACCCCGGTGATATATTCAAGCGTATCTTTGATCGTTCCTCCTCCAACATTGAACAAAGTATTTTCTTTATAGATGTAGTTTTTAGCATTAATTTTACTCTCTTTATCGAAAATTCCACCAATTGTAAATTCAAGATCATTTTTGATAAAAGCAGTATATTGGATCCCAAAATTAAGGTTGAGATCACCGACTATAGTTTTCTCGGAAACCCTGGTGTTAAATATACCAGGTCGAATCTGTAAGTTTATTGAATCCAAAAAGGTTATTGACCTGTTCCGGTCAATGGCTCCGAAAAGGTAAGAAAGATTAACACCCAGTGACAGATTCTTTCCTATTTTATAGGCTGTACCCATAAAGAAGTGGTGTATCCCCCCCGTTCCGCTAAACAAATAGTCAATATTTCCAATGGAAGTATCGTAATCCGGATCGCCTTCCCTTAATTGTTGAGAAACTTTATAACTCATCGAACTATACGGAACAATTCCAAAACTTGCTCCTATCTTTTTTGAAATGGGGAACGCTATTGCCAAATGGCTGAAATTGAAATCATTTACTGTATTTGAAAGATCGTTTGTGGCAAGCTTCGAGGACTTTCCTGTTAACCCAAACTCAAAAAGGAATGACATGCTGTCCCGTACAGCGTATGAAGCAGGATTTATGTAATCGATGTAGTTTGGATCCCGCATTCCAACGGAAATTCCTCCCAGGGCAGCATGTCATTCCTTTTTGAGTTTGGGTTAACAGGAAAGTCCTCG
>CAZEWS010000002.1:36602-37364 GCA_964515985.1 uncultured Rikenellaceae bacterium
CCGGCCAAACCCGATTTGTTCGAGATCACCTAAGCCAAACCGGGAATAGGGCGAATTGGTATATACCTGACCGGATAATAGCTCACTAAACAGTAAGAATAAGCAAACCGGTATATATTTATAAAAGTTCAACATTATGGATCAATATCCTGTTTAACCCGATAAGTATTAAATCAGGGTTCACAAAGATGCTATTTTTTAATTTTTTCTCAAAGAAATTACTATCTCCTCCGGTTAAAATAATCGTAAGATCAGGATATTTCAATTTCAAATGGTTGATATATCCGTCGATTTCAAAAATCATTCCCTGCTGAACGCCGGAGATTATAGCGTTTTCAGTACTATTTCCCAACTGATTAAATGTGTCGGTTTCTGACAAAAGAGGTAAATTTTTTGTGAAATGGTGTAATGCTTTAAACCTCATATTCAGCCCGGGGGAGATATTTCCACCTACAAAACGGTTATCAGAACGAATAAAATCCATTGTGAGAGCCGTTCCGGCATCAATTACCAAAACGTTTCTGTTTGGAAAAATATTGTTTGCACCAACCGCAGCAGCAATCCGGTCTTTTCCAAGTGTTTCTTTTGTTTGATACAAATTTTCAATGGGGAGCGGGATAGATGTATCAAGAGATACGAAATATTCAAAATTACCGGTTAAAAAAGGAATTACATCTTTATTAATATCACTTACGGTTGATAAAATCGAATATTGTAAATCCGGAAATCTTTTTTTTAATGGTTTCAATATCCTTAGCATGT
>CAZEWS010000003.1:0-11389 GCA_964515985.1 uncultured Rikenellaceae bacterium
GTAAAATAAAACCCGGAACAACAAACGATTTTGTTTGTGCATTTCAGGATATTCTGCCAACTCTTAGTGAAGTTGCCGGTGTTTCTGATAAAAATCCTGATAATATTGACGGAATCAGCTTCGCTCCCACCCTTTTGGGTAAAACCAACCAGGAAGAACACGAATATCTGTACATGGAATTTGCATCATACGGTGGTCAGCAAATGGTGAGAACGGGCGATTGGAAAGGGGTGCGGCAGAATATGTTTAAGGATAGCCTTCACATAGAATTATATAATCTGTCTGATGATATCGGCGAGCAAAACGATGTATCAGAGCAGCACCCGGAAATAGTTGAACAGATCCGACAAATCATGAAGGAAGCACGGGTTCCATTAAAAGAATTTCCATTTATACAAATCGATCAACAAACTGATAAATAAAATCTGTTTGTTTTAATCTTTTCATTGAATATTACATCATTAAGGAATAAGAAATACTATTAACCTTTAAACCCTAAGGGTTTTTAGAAACCCTTAGCGTGAGTTTACGAGTTATTGATCCAGATATTTGCTAATTTGCTTTTATTCAATGGATTACCCTATCATTATTGTACCCCCTAACATAAAATTTTAATTAAAGTGCTTATTTACTTGCATAAGCCAATATAATTATGTATATTGTACCCCCTAACATATTAAAAAAGGAGTACATGACATACATAACAAAAAAGAAAATTAAAGGTAATACCTATTATTATGCTGAAGAATGCGAACGTAAAAATGGGAAGGTGAGTCGGAAATGGCAGAAATACCTTGGTTCCATCGAAAAAATAATAAATGCAATAGATCACCCATTAAAAGTACCTCTTTACGCGGATATATTTCAGTTGGGGTCTCCGGCAGCTTATTTACACATTATTCAAAAATATAATATTAAAGGAATAATAAACAGTGTACTCACTAAAAGAAATCAAGGACTGAGTATTGGTTTCTATTTGGTGCTAGCCGCAATAAATCGTGGTATCGATGTAGTGAGCAAACGATCTATGTGGAACTGGTTTCAAACTACCATACTTTTGCGCCTCTATCCCAACGCGAGTAAAAAATTGCTTAGTTCACAACGTTTCTGGGACAATATGTCATCTATCAGTTATGTAGATATTCAAAGTATATGGCTGAAAATAGTCAATACGATATTGGACCGTGAGCAAATAGATCTTTCTTGTGCATCATTTGACGGCACAAACTTCTATACTTTTATTGGATCATTCAATGTTCGTTGCAGTTTGGCAAAACGGGGTAAAAACAAACAAGGCCGGCGCGATCTCAGGCAAATCAATTATGCTCTGTTCTGTACACGTAATGATCAGTTCCCTCTCTATTTTGATGTATATGAAGGTAACCGCCATGATTCAAAAGAATTCTCCGGGATAATCACGAAATTTTTCGATACCTTTAAACAACGCACAGTAGATGAGAAAGGTATAACTGTCATATTTGATAAGGGCAATAACTCATTTGAGAATATCAATAAATTTACGGAGGGGTCGATGTTTCATTTTGTCGGTTCAGTAAAAATAGACGACCATAAGGACCTTGCGGTTATTTCTAATCAGGATAAACGGTTTGTATCACTTGACAATCCGCGTTTAGAGCAAGTTAAGGCGTATCGAACAACAAAAGAAATATATGGAAAAACCTTAACAGTCGTTGTTACCTTTAATAACAATCTCTATACTGCACAGATAAAATCAATCAATAATGAAATCAATAAATGTTTGAACAAACTTTCTCTGCTTTGTACAAAACTCGAAGATCGACGTAGTGGTAGAATAACCCGGGGCAAGACACCAACATTAGATTCAGTTAACTCCCAGGTGAAATCAATTCTATCAGGCCAGTACATGAAAAAGCTCATAGAATTCTCGATTGTAGATTATAATGGAATACCACAGCTATCTTACAATGTTATTGCTTCTCGTTACGGTGAATTAGCTGATACCTATCTGGGTAAAAATATCATTGTTACTGATAATCATGAATGGTCAACAGAAGATATTATTCTTGCTTATCGTAGTCAGTATGTTATTGAAGATACTTTCAAACAGATGAAGAACCGCAAAAGTGGTTCATGGTGGCCAATGTTTCACTGGACAGATCAAATGATATACGTCCATGGCTTATATTGTTCCCTTACTTTGCTTATTAGAGCGCTTATGATGATTAAAGTGAAAAAGGCAGGAATAAAGATATCAATGCAAAAACTACATCAGAAACTCACGGGAATAAAAGAAGTAATTAATGTGTTTGAACAGAAAAAAAATAAACTGTCAAGCCAATCCGTTATTTCTAAAATGGATGAGGTTCAAAGTCGACTCTTTGAAATATTTAAAATGAATGAGTTTCTGTCAAATTAGGGGGTACATTGGGATTCCTGTAATTGCTTTTATATCTAATGGTTAACTATGCTGACTCTGCCTAATTCGTAAACTCACGTTAGGGTTTGGATAAAAAAATAACGATGGGGCATCTACGAGAGCCATTTGAACCGGAATATTATTACCATGTTTACAATCATGCAAACGGAAGTGATAATATTTTTCGCGAAGACGACAACTACTATTTTTTTCTTGATAAAATATTAATACATATTTGCCCAATAACTAGCATATTCGCATACTGCCTGATGCCAAACCATTTCCATTTATTATTGCAGATTAAGGAGGAGAGTAAATTAAATTCAATATTTAAAACAGGAAAAATCGATGATATATCAGATTTTATCTCTCATCGTTTTGGAAATTTACAAAATTCATACGCGAAAGCATTTAACAAAAAATATCATAGAAAAGGCAGTCTGTTCAATCAATCCATTAAGCGAAATAAGATCACTTCTGAAGAATACTTGATGCAGGCTTTAACCTATATTCACCTTAATCCAGTAAACCATAACTTCTGTTTGAATCCTGAAGATTGGAAGTTTTCATCCTTTCTCTCCTATGTAAGCAAAACATCCAAGGCAGGAAGTGCCCCAGATGAATTAATAAATATTGAAAATGGTTTAGAATGGTTTGATGGATTGGGCAATTTTTTATATTACCATCGGCTTAAAGTTTATGAAAAATATGCCGAAAAAATGGAATCGGATTATTAATATTAAAACCTCTAAACCCTAAGGGTTTTTAAAAACCCTTAGGGTTTGGTGAATTGCAGAACTTTGTAAAATATCTTTTATGAAAGGCAGAAGAAAACCGTTGGATTCGATATTGGTAAAGCCTTCCGGTGCGGATTGCAACATGGTATGTGAATATTGCTTTTATCTTGAGAAAGATTTACTGTATCCGGAATCAAAGACTCACAGAATGAGTGAATCGGTTCTTGAAGAAATGATCAGACAGGTCATGCAGCAATCGGGAGAGTCGGTTTCTATCGGATGGCAGGGAGGCGAACCCACACTCCTGGGACTGGATTTCTTTAAAAAAGCGGTACAGTTTGAAAAAATTTACGGACAGGGAAAAACCGTCGGGAACGGATTTCAAACTAACGGGATTTTAATCAACAAAGACTGGGCAAAATTCTTCAATGAGTACAGCTTCCTGATCGGGCTTTCTCTCGACGGACCGGAACATATCCATAATAAATACCGGTGGTCAAAGGACAAGAAAGGCACATGGCAAAAAGTTGAGGACAACGCCAGACTCCTTCTTGACGAAGGGGTTGCAGTTAATACCCTTACCTGCATTACCGATTATTCAGTAAGGTTTCCTGAAGAAATCTACAATTACCATAAATCCCTGGGATTTGAATTTATGCAATTTATTCCCATCGTGGAAACGGATAAAACGGATCCCTCACAGGCAGCGCCTTTTTCAGTTACACCCGGTAAGTTTGGTGAATTCCTGTGTAAAATATGGGATCTTTGGATAACCGATTTTAAAAATGGTATCCCAACCACCTCCGTACGGCATTTTGATTCAGTCTTTCATACTTATGTGGGTTTGCAGGCTACTGAATGCACTCTCCACAAAGAATGTGGTGTGTACGTGGTTATAGAACATAACGGAGATGTGTATTCATGTGACTTTTTTGTCGAGCCAAAATGGAAGCTCGGGAATATCATGAAGGATAAAATAATCAATTTGCTCAATTCAAAGAAGCAGGACCAGTTCGGAAAGATCAAAGCACATGTTCCCCCACCCTGCAGACGCTGTAACTGGTTCAGACATTGCTTCGGCGGTTGCACAAAAGACAGGATACGTGACCCCGGGGATAAGGGACTTTCTCATTTTTGCTTGTCATACAAAATGTTTTTCGCCCATGCTGATACGGAGCTACGAAGGCTGGCTGAGGACTGGAAAAGAAAACAACTGGAAGAATATAAAAAGGAGACAAAGGGGATTTATGACGCAACTAAAGATTTTATATGATACTCGTCCACTGCTGTTGCTTAAAGATATGTACTCGTCAGACCACTACTACTGTTTAACTTTATGATTAGATTTAAAACATTATGTTAATAATGAGATATAATAATAAATTTGAACATCTTAGTGGTCAGACGAGTTAGACCCATTGGCTTGAATTTTAGTTTGAATTTGAAGCCATAATGTTTTAGTGGTCAGACGAGTAAATGCCGGGTAGGTTACATACACAGGAATGGTGGAAACTGACTGATACGTGCCATATCCCGTTGGAAACCAGGAAAGAAGGGGAATTGTGGGCGACGATGGGGGAAATTTTTCATCAGAATTGAAAAAATCAAACCACCTCCCCCTCCCTTCGGTCGGGTACTCCCCGCCTGAATGACTGTGTTTCTTCACAATAAAGGTAACGGTAATAATTTTTATTAATAGTACATTTACTAAGAAAAAAAAACAAAAAGCCTTGAATAAATTCATAAAGTTAATAGGATTGTTACCAAAATTGTGAAGTATTACAATGATACAGCCGGGCAGGCTCCTTGTCTAAGGAGGAGAATTGGGAGTTAGTAAATAGTAACCGAATTTTCAAAAATTATGACTTCAAGAGAACGTATCCTTTCCGCCATCAACCACCAACAACCCGACCGGGTACCGGTTGACATTGGAGCAACACCAAGCTCAGGAATTTCTGCCATTGCATACAATAATCTTAAGAAACATCTTGGAATTGGTAAAGAACCCACAAAAGTATATGATGTGGTACAACAACTTGCTGAACCTGAATGGGATATTCTCAACCATTTCGAAAATGATGTATTGGATATCGGACGAACATTCACCACAAATAAGGAAGACTGGTACGACATCATGTTGCAAGACGGGTCTAAGGCTCAATACCCAAAATGGTTTCGTCCATATCAGGATGAAAAAGGAGTATGGCGGGTTCCAAACAAACATGGAAAAATTATTGCAAAAATGCCGCCAGGCTCCACCTTTTTTGATCAAACAACCTTTCCATATATCGATGGTTATCCGGATACGTTCAAAGACCTGCCGCAAGCAATGGATAAAGTAATGTGGTCAGCCTTTCCCGTCAGTCCATGGGACCATGCAGGTGAAAACACCTTTTGGAATGATCTCAGGACAAATTGTCTTAAACTCCGAAACGAAACCGACAAAGCCCTGATCATTGGCGTTGGCTGTAACCTCTTCGAATGGGGAACTTTCCTCAGGAGAATGGATTATTTCCTGATGGATATGGTGATGGAACCTGTGAAAGTTGAAGCGCTTCTCGATGCCCTTATGGAACATCATCTCTCGACCCTTGAAAAGATTTGTCATGCAGTTGGAGACATTGTTGATATGGTGAAATTTGGGGATGATCTTGGTATGAATAATGGTCCGTTTATGAGCCCGGAAACCTATCAAAAGCTCTTTAAACCCCGCCACAAACAATTGTGTGATTTTGCAAAAAAGAACAGCTGCATGCACACATATCTTCATTCCTGTGGTTCCATTTATAAACTTATTCCCGACCTTATTGAAGCCGGCTTTGAAATACTTAACCCTGTCCAGACCAACTGCCGTGATATGGAACCGGAAAAACTTAAAAGAGAATTCGGGAAAGAAATTACGTTCTGGGGAGGAGGTATTGATACAGCCTCTGTTTTGAACCATGGAAAACCTGAAGATATAGGTCGTCATGTACTGGACCGTTTGCAAATTTTCAACCAGGGTGGAGGATATGTTTTTAATACCGTGCATAACATCCTGCCCGATGTGCCTCCGGAAAATATTGTAGCTATGTTTGATGCAGTACAGGAATTTAATTCATAACATACAGGATATATGTTTTTATTATATGAAAAGAAATAATTATCAATTACTCTGGATTTTAATATCTGCCACCCTTACGCTTGTCGGACACAAACCGGTAATAATTCCGGCATTTGGTTCAACATGGTTTGTTATTGAATAAATTAAACCCATAGAAAAAAACGACCCTGAGAGTCGCTCTGCAAATCGTAAAAAAATCTTAACTTTCAAAAAAATTATTTTACACTAAACTATGACCAGCAAGGAAAGAGTTAAAACAGCGTTGGCTTATAAAAGACCGGATAAGATACCGGTTGATTTCGGAGGTACACCCGTTACGGGGATCCATGTTCTGGCGGTTGAAAATTTACGGAAATATTTCGGTCTGGAGAACAAGCCGGTAAAAGTTATCGAACCCTACCAAATGCTTGGTGAGATCGATAATGAACTACTTTATATCATGGGTGTTGATATTGTTGGATTTTCCCCGATAAATAATATGTTCGGTTTTGCAAATGAAAACTGGAAAGAATTCAAAACCGGATGGGGTCAGGTTGTTCTGGTTCCTGGTAATTTTAATACGACCATCGACAAACAGGGAGATCTTCTAATATACCCTGAGGGAGATACTACAGCTGCTCCGTGCGCAAAAATGCCCAAAGGCGGATTCTTCTTCGATGCTGTTATATGTCAGGAACCCATTGTCGAAGCCGCCCTGGATCCGGAAGACAATCTGGAAGAATTTTCACCCGTTTCAGACACCGATCTTGAATACTTTAAAAAGGAAGTTGATAAACTATCCAAACTGGATAAAGGGATTATAGCCAATTTTGGGGGAACAGCCCTTGGAGATATTGCCCTGGTTCCGGGACTAAATTTGAAAAATCCAAAAGGGATAAGGGACGTTTCAGAATGGTATATTTCCACTATTGCGCGACAGGATTATATTCACAGGATTTTCGATGCACAAACAAACCTGGCACTAAAAAATCTGGAAAAGGTTTACCAGGTGGTTGACAACCGGATTGATGCTGTTTTTATCTGCGGAACAGATTTCGGAACTCAAACTTCACAATTCTGTTCGGTGACTACGTTCAACGCTTTGTATGCCCCATATTATAAAAAAATCAACGATTGGATCCATCAAAACACCACGTGGAAAACCTTCAAACATTCCTGTGGTGCTGTTGTCCCTTTAATCCAGTCATTCATTGAATGCGGCTTTGATATTCTGAACCCGGTTCAGATCAATGCAACCGGCATGGATCCAAAATACCTGAAAGAAACATACGGTGACAAGCTGGTATTTTGGGGAGGTGGAATAGATACTCAGAAAGTTCTGGCTTTCGGAAGTCCTGAAGAAGTCCGGAAACAAGTATTGGACAACTGCCGGATATTTGGAGAAAATGGTGGTTTCGTGTTCAATACCGTCCATAACATCCAGGCAAATATGCCTGTTGGAAATTTAGTAGCTATGTTGAAAGCGATAGAGCAAGTTAACCGCTAATAAAGAAATCCAACCACCTCCCCCTCCCTCCGGTCGGGTACTTCCGTCAAATGCCGGACAGGCCTCCTTGTCTAAGGAGGAGAATTTTAGCTGTGCTAGTGTTGGTAAGCTTTGCATAGTCAGGGCTTGACTCCAGGTCAAACCCTGACTAATTAATACACCCTCAAAAAAATTAAAGCTCAGCAGCGATCCGCTTAAAATTTTTAACGCATTCTTCAACTTCCGGAAGTGAATTGAGCCAGTTATGCTCGTATTCGATCATGAAGTAACCCTTAAAATTTTGTCTTTTTAACTCTGAAAGAATAGCCGACACATCAGCCACTCCTGTTCCCCACGGAACATCATGTGCTTCACGAGCTTTTTCATTTAAATCCTTAAAATGGAGACTAATGATCCTTCCTTCAAGTTTCTTAATACATTCCACCGGGTCTAATCCCGACCGTATCCAATGTCCCGTATCAGCACAAACACCCATTCTCTTGCTTCTTCCTTCCAGGGCTTTGAGAACAATATCCGGATCCCAGTACCTTGAAGGTGTGGGGTGATTATGAATGGCTACGTTGATTCCATACTCTTCACATAAGCCTTCCACCAGATCAAGATGTTCAGGCAATGGTTCTGAAGTGAGCGTCTCAATACCCATGTCTTTGGCAA
Source organism: uncultured Rikenellaceae bacterium (assembly GCA_964515985.1). Taxonomy (GTDB): domain Bacteria; phylum Bacteroidota; class Bacteroidia; order Bacteroidales; family VadinHA17; genus CAZEWS01. Next base: position 8,379 of record CAZEWS010000003.1, read on the forward strand.
ACGCAAAGATCGCTTTCCACTCCTCTTCGTTCTTACCCGAAATCACTCCATAATTGACCAGTTTAATATCATTTTCCCGGAGCAATTGTTTCATTTTTTCCCGGTTTTCACCGGTAATTGAAAAATGGGTTCTCTCATCGCTACCTTTTTTTATTACCTGACCGGAATAAGCCTCGACATATTTCAAATTTATGGATTTGCCTTTTTGCAAAGCCTCTTCAAAAGAGAACATTCTAAATGTATATGCCTGAAAACCAATTTTCCAGTCTGGTTCACCTTCCGTTTTATTAATGACAGAGGGTTCGAGAAAAGATGAAAAACAAAAAAAGATAACAAAAAGTAACGTTGGAATAAAATTTTTTTTCATGATATTGTTTTTTTATTTGATAAATATTAAAAAAGATAGTTATTATTAACCCTGACAATTTACAAAAAATATTTGTGATAAAAAATATTGTAGAACGACTCTCCGAGTCGTTTCTTTTTATTGCTAAAATGATAAAATCGATAAAGGGTATCTGTCATCGTCCGGTCCATGGAGCGGTATATCATTAATGAAAGATAGTACTTGGACCGGTTTTCTTATCTGCATCACTTTTTCATCAATAATCGAACACCGATGGTGTTCAAAGAATAGATACAAAGCAATTGCTAAATGAAGTTTATTTACATCATTTCATTGTTGTAAAAGAAACGAAAGTATAATTGTTTATTCAAACCCCGACAGGGTTCCAACCATTTCGTGAACAAAGTGAACGGAATGTCTCATGAGCAGGTTTGAGCAAAGGACTGTGGGAGCGAATAAACCCAGTCGGGGTTAGTAAGAAATTAATCCACAAGGCCATCGGCCTTAGATTATTGTAAAATTACAGCCAAGTTACAAACGCGCCTACCGAGGCATCCCTTTGGGAGAAACTGTCATAGTTGGAAAGGAATATACCGTTACCTTCGGCGCAAATATCCGGCAGTAAATCCAGAGATCAGAAAAACATCACAATAATTATTTAGCAAGGCTTGAGTAAAGTGAATCTTTTGGTTATTTTCACATAAAAAAGTAATAAATTTTAAACCTATGAAAAGTCAATCAAGAAGAAGCTTTATCATAAACGGGAGTATATTCCTGTCTGGCACATTGATTAGCCCCTATTTACTAAACTCATGCAAATCCGTCAATGACCAGATAAACTTTGGGTTTGTCGGAGTTGGACCCAGGGGACTTGCTTTACTGAACGAATTTATCAAATCATACGAGGTGCATGTACTTGCTGTTTGCGATCCATTTAGTGACAGGAGAGACAAACTGGCAAAAAAAGTGGATGAGATTAATGCCAGGAAATATGAAAGAGAAAATTACAAATCTTGCAGGGCTTATTCTGATTACAAGGAACTTCTTGCCGACCGTGAGATAGATGCTGTTGTAATTGCAACTCCCGATCACTGGCATGTGAAAATTGCAATTGAGGCAGCCATGGCAGGAAAACATATTTATCTTGAAAAACCCATGGGTTTGAGCATTGAGCAGGGACAAATCCTCCGAAAGGCGGTTCACGAAAACGGTGTTATATTTCAATACGGTACACAACAGCGATCCGATCATAAATTCAGGCTGGCTTGTCAACTTGTCCGCAATGAAAAAATTGGTAAGTTGGAAAAAATTGATGCCTGGAGCCCAGGAGGCAAGGATGCCTTTGCTAAATTCAATCCGGAACCTGTTCCCGACGGTTTTGATTATGATATGTGGCTCGGTCCTGCACCGGTAAAACCCTATACCTTTCACAGATGCCAGGGTGATCATAACAGCAAAGGGTCCTATTACATCTATGATTATGCCATAGGCTTCATAGCCGGCTGGGGAGCCCATCCGTTAGATATAGCTCAATGGGGAAACAATGCTGATAAAACAAGTCCGGTGAAATATTCAGGAAGCGCATCCTTCTTTAAGCCTGATAATCTATTCGATACAATTTGCTCCTGGGATGTCAACTGTACATATGCTAATGAAGTGGAAATGAGATTTATGTCGGATGATATGGCACTACCGATAATTGAGAAATACAGAAAATTCCATGATCATGGCACCACTTTCTTTTGTGAGGACGGCTGGGTTAGTATTGACCGGGGAGGTATTTACGCCAGCGATCCCAATATTCTCAGTATAGAGTTTAGTAATAATGACACCTTATTATATGAAAATGAGAACCCTTTTCTGGGATTTATCCGATGTGTCCGGGAAGGGAAAGAAAGCATATGCCCGGTTGAAACTGCATTGCGTTCCGATACGATCAGTCATCTCTGTAATGTAATGATCCGTGCAGGAGTTAGCAAATTGGAATGGGACCCTGATGAAGAAGAAATTGTCAATCCCACATTAGAAATGGAGAAATTAATGAAGAGGGTCATGAGAGAGCCTTATGTAATAAAGACAACCTGACAATAGTTTACAACACTGCTGTTTGAAAGTTTAAAGTTTCAGGTTTCAGGTTTCAAGTTTCACGTGATTTGAATGACTGAGTTCGTTATCGAAAACCGATTATGGCCACCCACCTATCCGTCGGACCGACTGAAAGCGGTCGGACGGTTAGCTTCCCTTGGTTATTTAATATTCCAAGAATACCTCGTAGTTTCAATTATTGTACAACTAACAGCCAATCAATAAAAGCGCCGAAACTGTGATATCCGAACAGGTGTATAACTTCGCTTTCGGCGTAACTATCCGGCAACAAAATTTGAAATTAAACATATAAGTCAGATTCTGCAATTACAAATGTTTTCAAATCCATTTCTCTTTTTAAAAAAATAAAATTATATTTATAAAATACATATTAATGAGATCATTCTGAATTAACAATTAAACTCATTAACTAAATATAGATATCAAAATGTTAAAAAAATTAACCCTATTGTTGCTGGCCATCTCATTAACCATGGCTTGTAAGAAGATTACTTCCCCAACAAAAGATCATGTTGTTACTTTCAAAGAATTAAAGTCCCAATTTCAAACACCACCTTCC
>CAZEWS010000003.1:11399-33809 GCA_964515985.1 uncultured Rikenellaceae bacterium
GCCCCTCTCTGGGTATGGAATGATGATATGACAGAAAAGCAGATCGAGGAACAGTTAACGGATTTTAAAGACAAAGGTATCGGAGGTGTTTTTGTCCACCCCCGCCCGGGGCTCATCACTCCTTACTTGTCTGATCAATGGCATGAATTATTCAGGTATACTGTTGACATAGCCAAAGGACTGGACATGTATGTATGGATATATGACGAGAACTCGTACCCAAGCGGATTTGCAGGAGGTCATGTACCGGCAGAAATGCCTGAGTCCTGGAACCAGGGCCAGGGATTGAAATTAACCAGAATGGAAAAGTTTCCTCCTGAGTTGGAAAAAGATTATTACCTGATCCTGAAAAAGGAAGGAGAAATATACATTGATATAACAAGTAATTACCAGGAAGAATCCGGTAAATCCGGTGATTTTTACCTGTTTGAACTGACCTTTTACCGGAAATCTCCATGGTTCGGAGGATACTCCTATGTTGATCTGTTGTACCAGGGAGTTACAGAAAAATTTATTGAGATTACCATGGAGGGATATGAAAAGAATTCTCTGAATGAATTCGGTAAAACTGTCCCCGGAATATTTACAGACGAGCCAAATATTAATTCCCCGGGAGGCATCAGATGGACTCCTGACCTGTTTTCAAAATTCCTGGAAAGATGGGGATATGACCTGAAAACATGTCTTCCGTCGTTATGGTATGAAGACGGTGATTGGAAACGTGTGCGCCATAACTATTATGCACTGCTTCTTGAACTGTTCATAGAGCGATGGAGCAAACCCTGGTATGAGTACTGCGAAAGAAATAACCTTAAATGGACAGGCCATTACTGGGAGCACGGCTGGCCTGGCCCAAATCATGGTGGAGATAACATGGCAATGTATGCCTGGCATCAGATTCCGGCTATCGACATCCTGATGAATCAATACAAGGAAGAAGTCAATGCCCAATTTGGAAATGTAAGGGCTGTAAAAGAACTCATCAGTGCTGCCAATCAAATGAGTAGAACCAGGACACTCAGCGAAACCTATGGTGCGGGAGGATGGGATCTTCGGTTTGAAGACATGAAACGAATCGCCGACTGGCAATATGTGCTTGGCGTAAACTTCTTAAATCAGCATCTTTCGTATGTAACCATCAAGGGTGCAAGAAAGCGCGACCACCCCCAATCCTTCACCTACCATGAACCCTGGTGGATACACTACGGGATTCTTGGCGATTACTGTGCCAGGATGTCTTTGGCTCTTTCCTCCGGGGAACAACTATACAACATTCTGGTACTGGAGCCAACCACAACTGCATGGATGTATTATTCCCAAAAACAATCCAATAAAAAATTCAATGACCTGGGTCAGGACTTCCAGGATTTTGTTTTTAAATTGGAAAAATATCAGATCGAATATGATCTGGGGTCGGAAAACATAATTCAGCATTTTGGTAAAGTTGAAGATGGGAAATTTATCATTGGTGAAAGAAACTATAATTTAGTTGTACTTCCACCAACATTCGAAAACTTTGACAAATTTACCGCTGGGTTGTTGGAACAATATATTCAACAAGGTGGATCTGTCCTTTCGTTCAATCAAATACCACAATATATTAATGGCAGTAAAACCGATAAAATAAAAACACTGACAGAGCAATTCCCAAAACAATGGACAAATGCAGAATCACTGAAGGAAAAAGTTGCACTGGATAAACTAATATCAGAAAATTTCCGGGTCATGGAACCGGAAAAGATAAAAGGGAAACTTTTCCACCATCGAAGAAAATTAAAAGACGGAGAAATCCTGTTGTTAACCAATACAAGCATAGAAGAATGGTCAACCGGAACTTTGCAGACAAAGGGGAAATCAGTAATTGAATTGAAACCCCTGAATGGTGAGGTTATTCCATATCCTGTAGAAACAAAAAACGGTCAGATTGAAATTCATTTTGACCTCCCTCCTGTCGGAGAGCTATTGCTTTTTGTTTCAAACTCCGGAAAAGAAAATCTGCAGATAAAAAATATGGTACCTGAAGTCAAATTGGTTGATCCAATAGATGATTTGAAGATAAACAGAACCTCTCCCAATATGTTGATTTTAGATTATTGTGATGTGAAAATAGACAATGGTTCTGAAGAAAAAGATATTTATTTTTTCAAGGCAGCCGATAAAATTTTCCGGCATTACGGATTAAACGGAAATCCGTGGAGTCGTGCAGTTCAATACAAAACAGATATTCTTGATAAAGATACATTTCCTGAAAATTCAGGTTTTGAAGCAACATTTGTTCTTCATATTGATAAAAACACAGATAGAGCAGGGCTGAAAGCTGTTGTTGAGCGACCAGAGCGTTGGAGTCTTCAGGTGAATGGGGAGATTGTTGAATCAAATCAGGAAGAGTTCTGGCTCGACAGAAGTTTTGGGGTTTATTCCATTGGAAAACACATTTATGAAGGGAAAAATGAATTGACCCTTGTGGCTGAAAAAATGAGCATACATGCTGAACTGGAGCCCGTTTACATTCTTGGGGATTTCGGACTTGAATCGCTGGAAAAGGGATGGAAACTTGTGCCTGCACAACCTCTCCGGTTGGGTCCATGGAAAAAACAAGGTATGCCTCATTATGCGGACAAAGTTTCGTATTCAAATATTTTTCACCTTGATCCTGCAAGTGAGAGATTTATTGTACACCTTCCTGAATGGCATGGTAGTTTGGCTGAAGTTAAGGTCAACGGTGAGCATGCCGGCATCATTGCCTGGCTTCCTTATGAACTCGATATTACCAGTCAGATCAAAAAGGGAGAGAATGAAATAACCGTAACAGTTTACGGTACATTAAAAAATCTGCTCGGTCCTTTTTTTAACAATCCGCAAAGAGGTACTGCCTGGCCTTCCCAGTTTGAATCAGCCCCGCTTCACCAACCCCCCGGCAATAACTATGATGTGATTGAATACGGCCTTTTTAATGATTTCGTCCTGATCAAATATTCAGGCCCTGCCCGGAAATATTATAAAATAAAGATAAATCAGGAGTAATTACAAATAAAAAAAAGGAGCTTACAAATGTCAAAAGGACACAAAATTACTATGTTGGGTACCGGTCTTATCGGTATGTTTTACACTAAAACTCTACATGATCAGCGAGGGTATGATCGGGTTCATTTGATTTATTCCCGGAATGAAGAGAAAGCAAAACAGTTTGCTAAAGAATGGGAAATTCCAAGATGGACATCAGATATGGCAGAAGCTATTAATGATCCGGAGACAGATGTAGTTGTCATAGGTCTCCCGAATAATTTGCATAAACAGGCGGTATTAATGGTGGCTGAAGCTGGTAAGGCTGTCCTGTGTACCAAACCATTGGGGCGTAATGCAGCAGAAGCAAAAGAAATGCTTGATGCAGTGGAGAAAGCCGGAATTTTTAGCGGTTATCTCGAAGATCTGGTCTACCCGCCAAAAACCTTAAAGGCCCTGGAATCCGTTAAAAATGGCACACTGGGAAAAATTCTCTGGGTTCGTTCCCGCGAAACACACGGCGGACCGCATAGTGATTGGTTCTGGGATATAGAGCAGGCAGGAGGCGGTGCTATTGTTGATATGGGTTGCCACTGTATCGAAATAATCAGAAATTTTATTGGGAAAGAAGTCAAACCTGTAGAGGTAATGTGCTGGGCTGATACACAGGTTCATCCCATAGAAGCCGAGGATCATGGGATAGGACTGATACGTTTTGAGAACGGTGCTATAGGACAGTTTGAAGCAAGCTGGACTTTTCGCGGAGGCATGGATATCCGTGATGAAGTTGCTGGTACGGAAGGTACTATATGGCTTAATCATTTTTTAAGAACCGGTTTTGAGATGTTTACTGCCGTTGCCAAAGGCGGGTATGTAGCTGAGAAAACCGAAAGTGATACAGGATGGCTCTTCCCGGTAGGTGATGAAGTACATGAACTTGGCTATACAACTATGTTTGCCGACATGTTCAATGCGTTGGATAATAACAAAGCGCCAATGGAATCCTTTTATGACGGATATGTTGTAAATGCCATTATTGACGCCTGTTACCGTTCTGTTAAATCAAAACATTGGGAGTCCGTTGACCTTAAAGAATGGCGTGGAGAAATGAAAGTTGTTGAAACCAGTATTTCAGCAACCGATCTTGATGAAAAATATATATTAATTAAAAAAGAATTAATGCCCGATGGACGGACGAAGCTTATTCTGAAGGAAAAGAAAAGTGGGAAAATTATTGAGAAAGTTTTGACTGAAGAAAAAAATCCTGATTATCATGAAAAATAACGTACTCTTTACCATCTTATCTTTTTGTATTCTTGCTATTCTGTTTTCCTGCACTAACGAGAGAGTTACACTGGAAACATTATTAGCAGAAATGACTGACCGTGAAGCGCTTACGTATTTTCCGGAACCTGCTTACACCATAAAACAGTTCAGTAGCTATGACAGGAAAAGCTTATCGCCAGATAAAAACGGCTGGTTTGCAAACCGGGACTATACGCATTTTATCCGGGAAGATACCATTGAAGGCAGACACGAATTTGTGCTATTTGACAGTGATGGTCCTGGCGGGATAGTCCGGTTTTGGATGACCTTTGCAGGCCAGGGAGCTTCGAAAGGTACGTTGCGAATATATATCGACAACGGGGAAGAACCGGTAATTACAGATAGTGTGCTAAAAATCCTTAGCGGTGGCTTGCTGGCCAGAGAACCGCTAAGCGCTTCAGTGTCTCCCGAAACGGAATACCAACGGCGTGGCCATAATCTTTATCTGCCATTACCCTATGCGGAACATTGCATGATCACCTACGAATGTGATGCTGTTGAAATTGACGGTGATAAGCGCAAGCCAAGCATTTACTATAACATCAACTATCGAACCTATGCCAAAAGTACGGAAGTGGAGAGCTTTTCAACCAAAGTACTTACAGGAGCTACACCTTTGGTAGAAAAAACGTGTAAAACATTGCTCAGACCTGATTTTACTGATGAAAAGGTAGAAAGTCATTCCGGATCTCAAATCCTTAAACCCGGGGATCATCTTACATTTGAGCTGAAACGCAAAAACAAAGCCATTCGCAAAATATCGGTTAAACTCGCTGCTGAAAGCATGAACCAAGCGTTACGGTCAACAGTACTTTCAACTTCGTTTGACGGCAACCAAACAATCTGGGCACCAGTAGGTGAATTTTTCGGAACAGGTTACCAACTCTTTCCTTCCAAAACCTGGTACAGCGAAGTATCAGCTGATGGTCAGATGACAGCATGGTGGGTAATGCCCTACCAGGACAACTGCATGGTAAAACTAACCAATTATGGAGAACAGGAAGTTGAAGTTAATGCAGAAATTAACACTGCTGACTACAAATGGAAAAAATCGAGCATGTATTTCGGAGTCTCTTGGCACGAGTACCACCAGATCCACAGCGCTAAACCAGACCCGACCCAGGATGGCGACTGGCATTTTGATGTTAATTACGTAAACCTCGAAGGAAAAGGTCTTTATGTTGGTGATGCGCTTACTGTTTTTAATACTGCCGATGCCTGGTGGGGTGAAGGCGACGAAAAGATCTTCGTTGATGGTGAAGCATTTCCTTCATGCATCGGTACCGGCACTGAAGATTACTACGGATATGCCTGGTGCCGTCCTGAAAAATTCTCACACCCATTTATTGCTCAACCTACCGGTGCAGGCAATTTCCATCCGGGAATGACAGTTAATATGCGTTACAGGGCCCTGGACGCTATCCCCTTTACTTCCGGGATTCAGTCAGACATCGAACTTTGGCATTGGGCACAAACCATTGTGAACTACGCCATGACATCATACTGGTATGCAAAACCGTCTTTTGCCTGCAATATAAAACCCGATGTAGAAACAGTAAAAATACCGGTAGCTCTTAAACGTTCCGATATATACCCGCCGGTAGTGGATGAGGATTGAGAAGATTAAGTAAGGTGTAGATGTTTTATCAGTATAAATCACCAAACAAAATTTATCCAAAGAATTTGCATAAAGTATTATTTTGAAAGCAATGCATTCAAATCATCTGCCATCTTTGTATTCAGTAAAAACGGATCATCAAATTTATTCACATATTTTTTTAGATCGGTAGCTAACTCCTCAACTACTGAGCTGTATCCAGGCTCTAAAATAAAATTAGTCAATTCATCCGGATCAATCTCCAGGTCGAGCAACCATGGATCATCATTCTTTGATACGATTAGTTTATACCGGCTGGTAAATGCCCCTATCCAATTCCCGTCACTGCCTGTACCTGTACTTCTAACAAACGTAATATCCTTTGATCTTTCCTGTCTGTCAGGATTCATGGCTAATTTTGAAAAGTCTACACCCTGCATTCTTACCCGGTGATTGATCCGCATTAAACCTAATATGGTCGGAGCAAAATCAACCGTGCTGATCGCATTTTCAATAACTGTCCCGTTCATTATTTTCCGGGGGAAATAGATGATAAACGGAATTTTTACTGAGGCTTCCAAGGGAACTCCCTTATTGTGGCGGTGATGTTCAGCCCGGAGATCTCCATGATCTGAAGTAAATACAATTATGGTGTTTTGAAGCAGACCTTCAATCCTCATATAATCAATCAATTTGCCCACGTTGTCGTCGATGCATTTCACCATACCAAAATTCTGGGACTGATCTATTCCTGCATTTTTCGCCTTCCTTGCCCATGAAGGAACTCCTTCCTCAGATTTATTGTATGTACCGGGATCAATGAAGGGTAAACCTGTGTACATTTCATCATAGGGAGGACGAACTCTGTCTGGTCCATGAGGATCAGGAATACTCACCATGAAACAGAAAGAATCATTTTTATTTTCAGAAATCAGACGTATTGTCCGGTCGATCAAGAAATCAGTTGTAAATGACTGTTCGTCAGCACCATCCAGGTTATAATTCGGAGTTCCATCCTCATCAATGGATGCAACACGAGGTATGCCCAGGGTATCTTCCAGTTTTTTCCAATGTCCCCGGTTGTACATGTACCGGTTATCTTCGAATCCGAATTTTCTTTCCGGTTCCCATTGTGGTTTTCCCTCACCATCCAGATGCCATTTTCCGAGATACCCTGTATGATATCCTTTACTTTGAAGGATTTCCGCAAACGTGATCATTTCATCATACATGGAAATATCGTTTTTGGTAACACCGGTATGTTGAGGATACATCCCTGTTACAAAAGAAGCCCTCGATGGTGAACAGACCGGTGTGGAAGCATAACATTTTGTAAATAATACTCCGTTATGTGCCAGCCAATCAATATTTGGTGTTTCGACATTCAGTCCTTCACCCCAAACAAAGGCCTGTTCCTCTGACAGTAATTCCCGGTAACATCCAAGTGTCCTGAAATTGTGCTCATCTGTATGAATGATCAACAGATTTGGTTTCTGGTGTCTTTTCTGGTCTAAGGCAGAGCAGCCAAACATAAGGAAAGGGAATAATACAAGCATACATAGATCTAACCTTTTCCTGTACGATGCAGTTTTCATCTGTATACAAATTTTAAAGGGATATCGTTTCGAATTCATTGCGATTAGATTTTTATTTGACCGGGATCAGGACAAATGCATAGTTATATTTTCCGGGCAGTATTCTGTACTGGTTCAGCGGTAAAGCTTTTTGAGACCATGTATCATTGCCGCCAACTCCCATTTGTTTTAGATCTATATTTATGGTGATAAAATCATTTTCAGGTAATTCATTGGTATGCGTAGCTTTTTCCAATTGCTCTGCCGACCAGGGCCATGCACTCATGCTAAGTTCTTTTTCGGCTTTCACCTCAATTCCTTCCCCTGATCCATTTGAAAAACGCATCCACCTTACTCCGGTTCTGTTGGCATTCTCCTGGGGATATGCATAAGGTGTGATAAACTTATCCAATTTCATCTCAAAATGTCCCATGTATGCTGCATAGCACCTGTCAATGTAATTCTCATGGGGCCCTCTCCCGAACCATGAAACATGGTTGTATTCTTCGGGAATGACTATTTGCATTCCAATCCTGGGAATGATTGGCAATTTTTCATCAGCAACAATGGTACATGAGACCTTCATCTGCCCATCGCCTGAGATGATAATGTGGTTCTCCCATGATGCTTTCCCCTCCAGCATGTTGTACTTGACTATCACTTCTTTTTCAGCCGGATTTGATTCATTGAATTGAAAAGATTCAACGGTTTTTGACGATCCCGCGTCTTTCCACACAGCTAATATCTTATGTGTTTTGCTGCCGCGCCTGTCGTTATCAGTCTGGGGACGCCAGAAAATTGGTTGCAGCCCTCCTCCGTTAATAAGCTTTTTACCTCCATAAACATATTCATTTACCAGCCCGGATTGCTTATCAAATGAAAGTTTGAAATTGTTTCCCTCAAGTTCAAGGTTTTTGGAATCATTCCTGACAACTTTTATTTCAAGGAATCTGTTTTCCGGTTTTTCAGACTGAGCAATATCCTGGGGAATCTCAAACTGTTCAAAAGCCACTTCATGACCTGCCTCTGCCCAGGGCATCTCCTCTTTCAGGGTAAATACGATCCGTACAAAATATCTTCCCTTCCTTCCGGTTTTGCCTATTTTCTTTGCCGGCAGTTCAAGATGGAACGACTCCCCCGGTTGTACTCTAGGCATCACAATTGTGCCATCCTGAATCACATCTCCATCGCTGGTAATTTTCCATTTCACAAGATAGCGTTCAAGGCTTACAAAATGATGACGGTTGAGAACTTCAAATGACAGGGTTGAGATCTCTCTTACCCGAATATCTACCGGCTGATGTACTTTCTTCACCTCATACAGAGCCGGTTTAGGGGTATGATCCGGGAAAATGACGCCATTGAGGCAAAAATTCCCGGAATTGATCGAATCACCGAAATCTCCGCCATATGCATAATATGCTGCACCGTTATCATCTGTTTTCACAATTCCCTGGTCCATCCAGTCCCAAATAAAACCACCAATTATTCTCTTCTTTTCTCGGAACACATCCCAGAATTCCTTGAAATTACCCGTTGAGTTACCCATTGAATGGGCATATTCAGAAAAGATTACTGGACGGTTATCTCCTGGCTGGTCAGCGATTTCAACAGCCATTTCAGGTGTTGGGTAGAACCGCCCGATAACATCCACATATCCCTGGTCAATTGGATTTGCAATTCTGTGCATGTTCTTATACGGATAACCCGGATCACTTGGTGGGATGTACCCTTTAACACGGTGATTTCCCTGGGCGGGTTCATAATGAACCAGGCGGGTTACATCAAAATCACTGATCCAGGCGGCCATTGATGCATGGTTCGGTCCCCGACCCGATTCATTGCCGAGTGACCAGAAAATAATGGACGGATGATTCTTATCCCTTTCCACCATGCGGATTGCCCTTTCCATGAAGGAGTGGTTCCATTGCGGTTGATTTGAAAGTAATCCTCCCTGTCCGTGAGTTTCCAGGTTTGCTTCATCCATCACGTATATGCCGTACTTATCACACAGATCGTACCAGTATGGATCATTGGGATAATGGCTCGTGCGTACAGCATTGAAATTAAACTGCTTCATCATCAATACATCCTGAAGCATATCCTGCCGGCTGACTACTTTCCCGTTATACCTGTTATGATCATGACGGTTCACACCGTACAACAGTACGTATTTTCCATTTATCAGCAACTCACCTTCTTCGGAAGTTTCGATTGACCGGAACCCGATATGGCAACTTTTCGCTTCCAGCAATGATCCTGTCTCGCTTTTTAATGCCAATACAAGTGTATAGAGATGAGGTATTTCGGCCGACCATTTCAACGGACTTTTTACTTTTTGTTCAAACAAGGCAAATTTTACATTATCAAGCCGTGGATAATTTTCATTGATTATGGAGAGAACATCTCGACGCAAAGGTTCCTGAAATACTTTACTTCCGGTGGGATCATATAACATCGCCTCCAGGTAGTATCCATCGAGTTCTACCTCTCCTGTATTCTGGATTTCGGGTCTCAGCTTCAGGAGAGCATCCCGGTACTGCTCATCCAGCTCTGTTTGAACGAAAAAATCAGCAATCCGCACATTGGGTTCGGCCAATAGCGTCACTTCGCGATGGATCCCACTCAACCGCCAGTGGTCCTGATCTTCAAGGTATGAACCATCGCACCACCGGAAAACTTTCACAGAAACCCTGTTTTCTCCAGGTTTCACTTTACCGGTAATGTTGAATTCAGCCGGCAACCGGCTTCCCTGGCTATACCCAACAAATTCACCGTTAACCCACACGTAGAATGCAGAGCTTACACCTCCGAAATGAAGGGTGATGTTTAAATCCACCCAGGAATCAGGAATATTAAAATGTCTCTGATAACAACCTACCGGGTTATCGGAGGGGTCAATGTAGGGAGGATCCACTTTAAACGGATAGACAATATTGGTATAAATAGCTGTTCCATACCCTTTTATTTCCCAGTTAGAAGGCACTTCTATTTCGTCCCATCCCTCAACTTTGCTTTCGTAAAAAAATTCTGGTGCGCTGTCCGGTGTTGGAGCAAAATGAAATTTCCATCTACCGTTCAGAAATAAAATACGCTCCGATCTCTCTCTATTGCAGAATAATGCATCTTCCTCTGAATCATAAGAATACATGATTGCTCTTGCAGGTTCTTTGTTTATACCGGTAACAAGTGGATTCTCCCAATCGTTATTCGGAGAATTAACATGGATTTTCTTTGGTTGACTTTGGCAACAAGTAAAAGTTATTGCCAAAACAATAAATGCTAAAATCATTTTTATGATAATTACTTTTTTTTACTATGTTTAATTTGATTTTTTTATTTTTTCTAATTCTAGCTCTAATTTCTCAACTATTTCAGGGAATTTTTCAGCAAGGTTTACTGTTTCCGCAGGATCATTTTCCATATCGTATAATTGATATGGCTTAGCAAATGCCTTCCCTCTGGGTTTAGCCCTACCTCCCGATCCGGTTGAGAAAATAAGTTTCCATTTTCCATCTCTTAATGCAAAATGGCCCCTTGCTGAATGGTGGACAACTGCCGGGCGATACCTGTCATTTCCGTGTAACAAAGGTGCAAAACTATACGAATCTTGTGCTTTCTCTTTGTTAAGATCGGCATTAACAATATCAGCTATAGTGGCCAGCACATCAGTAAGACACACAGTTTGGTCTATTTCTTTTATGTTCAGGTTTGCTCCTTCCCAGTGAAATATAAACGGTACCCTATGCCCTCCCTCATAAATATCAGCCTTAGTACCACGCAGGTTACCATTTGCCTTGTGGTTCTCTGCCCTATAACCTTGTATTGTCGGATCATCTGTATGGTCAGGACGATCCGGGTTAAGACGGTACATGAACGACCCATTATCGCTGCTAACCATTATGATTGTTTCTTCTTCAATTCCTGCTGATTTTACAGCTTTCTTCACTTCTCCGAGTACCCAATCGATTTGCATCACAAAATCTCCATAATCGCCTAATCCTGATTTGCCCTTAAACTTTTTACTGGGGATTACAGGTTTGTGAGGAGCCGTAAGTGGAAAATACAAAAAGAAAGGGTTGCTTTTTTTAGACTGTACTCTGATGTGTTTCACCACCTTCGTGGTCAGATGAGCCAGTGCTTTTTCGTGGCTAAAAGATTTACTGATGTGCCCTTTTCTTATATATTTGGGAAACCCTACTGCTTCAAAATCTTCTGACGGGACATCCACAACCCTGTTGTTTTCAAGATAAGTGTAAGGTCCCATGTCTAACGAACCGGGCAGAATGTATGAGTAATCAAACCCGGCCTCTTTCGCTCCTCTTAATACCGGCTCTGAGTAGTCAATATCTTCTCTTTCCGGTATGTGTTTTAACCCTCCACCTGAGTCTATTCTGTTTTTCCATACCCAGTCTACGCCTAAATGCCATTTGCCAATAATTGCTGTTTGGTATCCATTATCTTGCAACAAATGTCCGATTGTTGGTATATCATCTTCTATTAATGTAGCAGAATATCCATTAAGCACACCACTTTTTAATCGAGTTCTCCAGCTATAACGCCCTGTAAGCAGGCCATATCTTGAGGGGGTACACACAGCGGAAGATGTGTGAGCATCAGTAAAACGTATTCCTTCTTCGGCCAAACTATTAAGGTTTGGTGTTGGAATTTTAGATTCGGGATTATAACACTGGAGGTCGCCGTAACCTAAATCATCGGCAAATAGGATAATGATATTCGGTTTCTTTTTCCCGATTGGGATGGAATATGCCGATACAAAAATCAACATCACAAAAATAAAAGACAGCTTTACTCTTGTTTTCAACATTCTGATTTTCAAAATAATCTTCATTTTTTTATTAAGTTATTAGCACTGTGGTTCAAAAATGAACGCATCTCCTTTTTTTTTATTAAATTATATTTTTCCCCTAACTAGTCGATTTAATCTGGCACTCCCCTCAAAGAGGTAATCTCTGAGCATGGCGGGGCAGTTCATTCCCATTATTTTTTATCCTGAAAATCAATCCGCACCTTTTTTCTTCCTTATTTTCTTCAATCGTAGTCAGCCTCATTTTCGCTATTTTGAACAGACTCCAACCAGTTATTTAATTCTTTTTTCATCTTTTCAGCCACTTCTGGATGTTGTGAAATGATATTGTTTTTTTCACCTCTGTCATTTATTAAGTCATACAATTCAAAGGTTTCACCTTTGTTCGTACTTATTAATTTATATTGATTATTTACCCATGACATTTTTTTAGCGTATAGGAACCCAATTGGTTTTTCACGCTTCTTTTTTGTTCCGTTTAACAAGGGCAATAAGCTCTCACCATCAATAGGCCTGTCGCCAGGATAGTCGTCTATTTTTAAGATATCTAAAATTGTTGGAAGATAATCACTTGTTACAGCCGGAAAATCCATTCTGGTTTTCTTATCAAACTGATTTTTCCAATAAACAAAGGCAGGAACCCTCACCCCTCCCTCGTACAAACTCCTTTTTCTTTCCCTGAAAATACCTGCACTACCGGGAGTTTTGTTTTCAGGTCCGTTATCACTACAAAACCAAATCATGGTATTATCATCAATGCCCTGTTCTTTCAACTTATCCCACAATCTTCCGATTTGTTCATCCATAGCTGTAATGGTACCGTAATAAATCTGCTTTTTTAAGTCCATAGAACTGTATAGTTCTCTATGCGTTTCATCCGAAACAACCGGCAGATGAGGTGCGTGAATCCAAATTGTAGTAAAAAAAGGTTTACCTTCTTTTGTTGAGTTCTCAATAAATGGTATGACCCTATCCATTATAATACGAGAGTCATCCCCTTGTAAGTTAATAGTGTCTTTTTCTTCCTCTACTTTCCAATAAGATGTTCCGAATTGTTCTACTTTACTCTTATCTTTAATAGCTTTCCATCCATAACGCTTGCTTTCACCTTCGTCAAATTGAGAAGGATATATCATTGGGTCGTAAGTTGGTACTTTAGATTCCGTACAAAAAAAAAATGATCATATCCATGCATGGTGGGAATACTAAAATGTTCCGAATTTCCCGGGCCTCCTCTATTTGCATCTTTAGAGGTTTTTGTTAATGTGCCTAAATGCCATTTGCCAAAATGCCCTGTTGCATACCCTTTGTCCTTTAGCAATTCAGCGATGGTAATTTCCTCTACTTTCATATGTCCTTTATTTGCAGTGGGGATACCCATCCTATAAGGATTTCTTCCGGTAATTAAGCTTGCTCTTGTAGGGGAGCAAACTGCTGATGCAGAATAAAACCTGTCGAAGATGATACCGTTCGATGCCAGGTAATCAAGATTGGGGGTTTTAATTTCCGTATTCCCATTAAAACCGGCATCCCCCCATCCCTGATCATCAGTCATTATTAAAATGATATTTGGGTTTTCTTCTATTTTATTTTGCAACTTGTTTTCTTTTGCTACGCAAGAAATAAGTAGTACAATAGTCCATATATATTTATACATAAAATTGCAATTAGTTTAAATTAAAATATAATACCAGTTTGTCATTCATATTCTTTTGAAGCTCCTTTAATTCCTTATGCATTTTATTTTATTTCTATTTTGAAAACAACTGCCATTTCATCAGAAGGATTTGCAGGCGTGATAATTTTCAAACCACCATCTTCCAGTCCCCAATCAATTTTCTCGTCTGAGCCCAACAATGAAATGTTTTTGATATTGAGTTTTTGGTTTAAACTGTCTGCCCTAATTTAGCATATTCCTATTTTGCTAATTTATTAAATTGTCCAATTTAATTTCCTCTCCTTTGTTTAATTTAAAGTTTTTCAATTTATCCTTGTATCTTACTTTGAATTCATTGCCAAGCTTTGAAAGTATTTTTGCATATACAAGTTGTCCATTTTCCCATTTAATATCCACTTCAAAGCCTCCCCTTGCACATAATCCTTTTACTTCGCCATCAGGCCAGGCTGTAGGCAGTGCCGGAAGCAGGTGAATCTCACCGGCATGGCTTTGCAGCAACATTTCTGCTATCCCGGCAGTTGCCCCAAAGTTCCCGTCAATCTGAAATGGCGGGTGGGTGTTGAACATATTCGGCAGGGTTGATTTTGCGAACAATGCAACAATGTTGTTGTGTGCCTTTTCGCTATCCAGTAAACGTGCATAAAAGTTGATGATCCAGGCCCGGCTCCATCCGGTATGGCCTCCGCCATGTTTTAAGCGTTCCTCGAGCACCCTGGATGAAGCTTTCATATACCCGGGCTTGTCATTCCAGTTGTATTCATTGGACGGATACAAACCATACAAATGTGATATATGGCGATGTCCGGGAGCTGCTTCTTTAAGGGATTCGTCGCTCCATTCGAGGATACGTCCATCAGCTCCAATCTTTACAGGAGTAAGGTTTTGTAATTGTAATTTAAGTTTATTCCTGAATGCTTTATCTTTATTCAATTCCTCAGATGCTGATATACAGGAAGTGAACAAATGGCGTACAATCTGTAAATCCATTGCAGGTCCCATACAGACCGAGGCTTCATTACCATCAGGTGTTTTAAAAACATTTTCGGGCGACATAGATGGAGCGGTAACCAATTTTCCGGTATTTGGGTTTTCAACCAAAAAATCGGATAGAAACAAAGCTGCTTCACGCATAACAGGGTAGCCGTAGTCTTTCAGAAAGTCTTTATCTTCGGTGAAAAGGTAATGCTCCCAGATATGTGTTGCCGACCAGGCTGCACCCATGGGCCACATACCATACTTAGGTTTTCCAAAAGAAGTGGTAAAATGCCAGGCATCGGTTGTATGATGTGCGGTAAATCCATTACAACCATAGAGTTCTTTTGCAGTTTTTCGCCCTGATTCCCTTAACTTCCCAATAAACTCGAGGAATGGCGTATGACACTCGGAGAGGTTAGTGATCTCCGAAGGCCAGTAGTGCATTTGTGTATTAATATTTATATGATAATCACAATTCCAGGGCGGCATTAATCCATCCGCCCAAATACCCTGAAGATTTGATGGCATGCTACCGTGGCGTGAACAGCTGATGAGAAGGTACCTTCCAAATTGAAAATACAGGGCCGCTAAAGAAGGGTCGTAAACGCCTCGTTTCTGGGCGTCAATTCTCTCGTCTGTGGCAAAGCCAACCGCTGCCGACTCGGGAAGTTTGAGGGAAACACGGTTAAAATACCCCTGATATTCATTTACATGGCTACTAATGATTTGTTTGTAGGATTTTCCCTCTGATAGTTTCTGATATCCATCACAAAGCAAATCAGGTTCTTTGCCAAAATAATCGGTTCCGGCTACCAGCCTTAACTCCAGTTTATCCGCATTTTTTATAACAATGCCTGTATCTTCTCTTGTTAAAGAACCGCCGTGATTGATCACATGAATTCTTGTTTCGTATCTTACTCCTCTGCCATCACAGACATGTTGTTTCATAATGATGGTGTTGTCTATTATTTCGATTAGCTCACCATCACCCGGGCGTGAAATTGTTATTTTGCAGTTTATCTGTCCGGGCTTATCAGCTTCGGCCATGACTATTAGTGCCTGGTCAACAGCGGAAGAAAAAACAGTTCGTGTGTGCCTGGTTTTCCCTGATTTAAAACAGGTTTTAACAAAAGCACTATCGAGTGATAGTTCCCTGTAATAATCTTTTATGTTTTTGAATCCTTCAAAATGGAGGTGTAAATCGCCCAGGGTTTGGTAGGCATTAGTTCCTGAAGGCAGCCGCTCACTCATCAACTTTTCTTTTGCAAGTTTTTCAGCCTCAGCATATTTGCCCTCAAATAAAAGTTTCCTGATTTCAGGGATATGTTTGTATCCTCCTTTTTTGTCAATATAGGCTCCCTGCTTACTCCAAACACTCTCTTCATTAAGTTGTAAACGCTCCTCGCTTGTCCCGCCAAAAACCATGGCTCCCAAACGGCCATTACCAACAGGTAAAGCTTCATTCCAGTTGGAAGCAGGTTGTTTGAACCATAACTTTAAGGGTTTTGTTTCTTTAGCCTGTGCAAAACTTAATAACGGGCAAATCAAAAAAAATGAGATAAATAATACTTTTTTCATAATATTTTTATTGATGCTATATCTTTTTTATGTCGGACAAACAATACAAATATTTATTTTGTGTTTCTCTTTATTAATTTTTGGGTGGTTTGGGCAGGTTAATTTTATGATCTTTTATATATAATTCTTTGTCATAAATTTCACCACCAACCGGTTCCTCAAAAGCTTCAAAAGCATAATTTACCATTTTCCTGAGTTGTTCGGGATTTTCTTTAGCAACATTGGTGGTTTCCCCTTTGTCATCTACCAGGTTATACAGCTCCCATTCAACTGGACTTTTACCTTTACCTATAAACGGGGCTGAAACAGCTTTCCAGTCACCCGACCTAACCGCCCAGCGACCACCACCTATCCAAAACATGTATTTATGTTTTTCCTGTGTCCCTTTTTTTATTAGTGTTGGCAATATTGATAATCCGTCACAATTAGCTGGTTTTTCAATATTTACCAGGTCTGCAACAGTAGCCATAACATCTGGGAAATACCACACGAAATCACTCTGTGTACCGGGTTCAATTTTGCCGGGCCAACGCACCACCATTGGGATTTTTAAGCCACCTTCGTAGATATTACCCTTTTGCCCTTTAAATACTTCGCCTGTTTCGGGATTTACGTTGGGGGCAAACAAACCATAAGGCATTTCATCGCTTCTGAAATAACTCTGCCCCCCGTTGTCTCCACAAACAAAAACAATGGTATTTTTATCAATATCAAGTTCTTTTAAAAGTTTAAAGATTTCACCAATCTGCCTGTCGACTTTATGCAACAATGCAGCATACCGAATGCCATCATCTTCTCTCCACGATTTTTGTACTTTCCAGGTTTTATCTTTAAAATGAATGTAGGAAGGGTCATCCTCATCAATTCCCCATAAACCATGCGGGGGAGTCCACGGAAGGTAGCAGAAGAAAGGTTTGTCTGCGTTATCCCTTATAAACTTTATTGACTCTTCAAATATCCTGTCCTGGGCATGAGTTCCGCCTTTATAGTGAAAACCCTTGTTGCCTTCGAGCATTACTTCTTCACTGTTTCTTATCAGGTATTTTGGATAATAGCTATGAGCATGTACCTGGTCGTAATAACCAAAGAAAATATCGAACCCATGTTTTTCCGGCACGCCTGAAGTTCCCCGGTTGCCACATCCCCACTTGCCAAAACCTCCGGTTGCATACCCTGCTTTTTTTAAAATAGAGGCAACCGTTTCTTCATCGGCACGTATGGGTTTCCCTCCTGAATTTGAGCGCACACTTGCATGTCCCATATGTTTTCCTGTCATTAAACTTACCCGGCTTGGAGCACATAAGGAAGCACCTGCATAAGCATTCGTAAAGAAAACTCCTTCTCCTGCCATTTTATCAATATTGGGTGTCTCCAGCTTTGTATTACCCATATAAGAGGGTTCAAAATAACCCATCTCATCAAGCATGATATAGATGATGTTTGGCTTTGGTTCCTGAGGTGGTTTAGAACAAGCAACCAATGTGGCAATTAATATTGCCATTCCCAGAATCACTAAACTCTTATTTTTTGTCATGGCTACTAAAGTATTATTATTTAATTTATGATATTTCAATTTTTATAAACTATAATACCAATCTTCAGTATCCCCTTTTTCTTTCCCGAGTTTAACCATCAGGTCATTAAGTTCCTTAATAATTGCCTTGTATTTTTTGTCTTCTGCCATATTATTAATTTCCCACGGATCATTTTCAAGGTTAAACAACTGAATATGCTTTTTCCCTTTTACATTATACCGGATGAGCTTCCAGTCTCCTTTCCGAACGGCTCTGTGGGTATTTAAATAAGCATAAAACTGGGCGTCTCTTATGTTCTCAGAGGCACCCTCAATCAGTGGCTTCAGAGAATTGGCCTCAACCGTTTCGGGGATTGACAAACCGGTCAGGTCACAAAGCGTTGGAAAAATATCATGAAGATAAGCAAGTGCATCTGACCTTTTCCCTTTTGGGATGTTGGGGCCTGCAAAAATCAAAGGCACTCCTGTACTGTGTTCATACAAATTTTGTTTCCCAAGCAATCCGTGCTGCCCAACAGCTAAACCATTATCACTTGCAAGCACAATAATTGTATTATCCTTCAAACCCTTTTTTTCCAGGGCCTCTAAAATGCGTCCAATCTGCTGGTCCAGGTGAGTGATCATGGCATAGTACCCACCTATTTCCTCTTTTATCCGTTCAGGAGTCCGTGGCAAAGGGGCGAGTCTTTCATCGCGTATTTTAAGCTGCCCGTTATCGAAGGGATGTTGTGGTAGAAAATTCTTTGGCAAGCTTATCTTTTCAGGAGGATACATATCAACAAACTTCTTGGGAGCCATTCGGGGATCATGAGGGGCAGTGTAGGCCACATACATCATAAATGGTGCAGCTTCATTATAGTTCACAATAAACTCAACCGCGGCATCGCTGTAAAGCTCACTTGAAAATTTCTTTCCAACGTATGAGTTATCATATTTTCCGGTAGGGTCAAAATCATGAACAACCGGTTTTAAATGTCCCCCTTTTTTAGGGTTATGCATACCACCAAAGAAGATTTTTGCACCATTGGTAAATCCACGATGGAATATTTTGGTGCCGTTATGCTGCTTGCCTGTTCCAAAGGTTGTGTATCCCGCATTGCGGAACACCTCCGGCATTGTAATATAAGGACAATCTCCATTTTGTTCTTCAGGTACTGTCCACGGAATACAAACGGATATTGGAAGGTTAAAGAAACTGCGCCCGGTCATTAACATGGCCCTGCTGGGAGCACAGACGGCTCCTGAAGAAGCTCCCAGTATATGTGCATTAGTGAAGGTAACACCTTGGTCAACCAGGGCATCCATATTTGGTGTTATTACTTCAGGGTTATTTAAAGCACTAATCCCGTTGTAGGTTTGGTCATCCGTTAAGATAAATAGTATGTTGGGTTTAGATGGGTTTGGATCTGAGCATCCTGTATTAATAAAACCAAAAACTAAAATAAATCCAATAAATAAAATTATTCCCTTGTTCATTATTAATTCAATATTATAAAGCTTGCTCATAATTTTTAGTAAACATAATAAATCTTCTGTTAAACCAAGCTCAAACTAATTATTTTTGTACTGAATGGAAGTTGTTCTACAAAACGCCGGCAAATTAATTTACGTGAGGTCAGGAGGTCTGAATTTATGTAAGAATTATTTAATGAATGGTAAAGCGTGATCAGGATATTTTACCGGCTCCCCAGTTTCTTTATAAACCGGCATTTGTGCTTCAACTTTCCTCAGGTAATCTGCCAGGAGCCCAGCCATTTCCACGAGCTTTCCCGGTTCCTTTTCAGCCAGGTTGGCTGTTTCACCGATATCCTCCGTAAGGTTGAATAATTCAAAACTTTGATTTTCGTGGTAATAGATCAGTTTCCAGTCTCCTTTCCGGATAGTACTGGAAGCGCCGATCCCCGGTCCTGTCGGTCCCCAGTTGTTGGGATAATGCCAGAATAAAGCCCTGCCGGTTGCAGTAGTTCCTTCCTGTTTCAGCATAGGGACAAAGCTGATCCCATCCACGTGTTGGATTGTCTGGTAATCTGCAATCCCTGCCAATTCAAGGATGGAAGAAAAGAAGTCTTCAATGATCAGGTATTCGTTACAAGTTGATCCCTGTTCAACCACTCCGGGCCATTTAACGATCATGGGTTCACGAATGCCTCCCTCATGGGCTGATCCTTTACCGCTGGAAAGCGGTTTGTTGTGTGTATGTGGCTCTCCACCCCGGGCAACAGCACTCAGTCCGCCATTATCTGACATGAAAAGAATGATTGTATTATTCTCAATTCCTTTTTCATCAAGGTAATTCATCAGGTCCCCAAGACTTTTGTCCATTGATTCGATCATCGAAGCATATTTAGCCTCTGTTTCATGCAGCGTATCTGACCGGTATTTATCGAAAAATCCCGGGTCTTCCTGGATAGGAGTATGTATTGCATAATGCGACATATACAGGAAAAAAGGTTTTTCTATCAGTAAAGCACTGTCAAGGGCTTTTTTAGCTTCCAATGTTAGTGCTTCGTTGAGGTAGATATCTTGTCCGTGATATTTTTCCAGTCCCGGAATGCCCCGGGGCAATGTATGTTCTCCTTTTTTATTACCGAAATTCTTTAATCCGTAATAACTGCCGGGTCCTCCGGCCGCATGTCCGGCTATATTAATATCAAAGCCTAAATTCAGAGGATTAGCTGCCGGTGTTTCCATTGCTCCAAGGTGAGCTTTCCCGCAATGAATGGTGAAGTATCCTGCATCTTTTAATAACTGGGGCAGTGGAGTGGCATAAACAGTTCTTTCAATGTCGGGAACCGGGCTCATACCATTCACATTCCATTCCGGGAATTCAAGGGTTTCATGCGGACGGTCATTGCTTGCATTTTTACGTAACGTCCAGTTGGTAACCCGGTGACGGGTTGCATTTATCCCCGTCATCAGGCTGATCCGGGTAGGAGAACATACTGAACATGAGTAGGCCTGGGTAAACATCATCCCATCACTGGCTAATCGTTCCATATTTGGCGTATGGTATCGTTCGTTGAAGGGCGTCCGTTCTGTAAAAAAGGGTACGGAGGTGTCCTGCCATCCCATGTCATCCACCAGGAACATGATGATGTTGGGTTTTTTTTCTTCCAGGTTTGAACAGCCTGTGCTCATAATCAGAGCAGGGATCAATAGGAATGAATTTACGCCAATAAAAGATTTTGGATTAAAGAATTTCATTTTGTGTTAAATTTAGAGTAGGACTCAGCCTGAACGTATAACTGTATTCCTGAGGTTTCAGACGATATTTTTCATGTGGTCTGGCTCCCCAGGAATTATCCCCGCCAACACCCATCTGCTTGTAATCAAGGTTTACAGAGATAAAGTCTCTTTCCTTCAGTTCATAAGCATATCTGCTTCCCCTGGATTCCTGTGTAAGGTCTTCAATGGTATAGGGCAGGGCTGACCAGCTTAAATACGGCATACCTGTTGCCATTAGTCCGTTTCCTTCATTATTGGTAAAAACGATCCACCGCGTATCGGTCCGGTTGCCGTTTTCCTGTGGACTGATATAAGGATAGTATAGATCTTTTACTTTTTTCTCATAAACTCCAACAAAAGCTGCGGTTTTCCGGTCCTGGTAATTTTCGTGAGGTCCCCGTCCATACCATTTTACCTGGTTAAATTCTTCAGGAATTCTCATCGTCATTCCAATTCTTGGAATATCAGGCAATTCTTCTTTACCGGGTGTGAATGTATTGCTTATGATTACATCACCATTTCCCAATACAATGTATTCTACCTGGTGTTTCGACTCAACATCCGGAAGATCATAATCAACCTTTACACTTACTTGATTTGAGGCGGTTTCTTTCACGGCAAAATTCTTTACTGCCCGGTTTTTACCGGCGTTTTGCCATACGCCCATTATTTTTGGCATCCGGAAGCCAAAGTCATTGTCAGTAGGAGCCCGCCAGAAATTGGGTTCCGGACCTTTTTCTATCAGTTCATTTTCTCTGAATTGCCAGGAGTCCATATCCCCGGTTGTTTTGTTGAAACTGATCTGAAATTTTTCACCTTTTATCACCAATCTTTCTTTACTCTCTTTCAAATCAAGAGATGGAAGGGTTGAGATATCTGTTTTTTCCGTTTTTTCATAGAAAGGCAGTTTAATTTGTTCACTTGCTAACTCATATCCTTTGGATACTAATGGTTTTTCCATGGTTGTGGTAACACTGAAATTCAGAAAATACTCTACACCGGGTTTAACCGGTTCTTTGGGAATGGGAATGGTTACCACTTTACTTTCACCGGGTGGAATATTAATATCTGAAAGTGTACCCTGTGCAACGG
>CAZEWS010000004.1:0-3609 GCA_964515985.1 uncultured Rikenellaceae bacterium
AAACAACTTGCAAAACTAACAACATGTTGGTTAGTTCTGCGAATTAAGTGCCTATTACTTTTTCAACAATCTTACTATCTAAACTTGAATGACTAATAAATATCTTTGGATTCGACATACTGGTATTATTAATTTCTTGGTTAACACTATGTGTAGTATCAGGTATAAATTTGAGTTTTTTGCTTAATGAAATCAGATTTTCAATCCTTGGCACAATTCTGTCTTTAAAATATTTATACCTAAACATAATATCGTCAGGATTTGCCCCTCTCATCACTGCTGTTAAAGAACTCGTGTTAAAACTACCTGCATTCTTAAAAGAGTTATAATATTCATTGTTCGGTTTATCAAACCGCTGTTTCAATAATTCTTCAACTTCATCTATCCAATAATCATAATCCTTTTCAACTGCTTGAAATTCATCCTGTGAAATATTCTGTTTTTCATATTTCTCCAAAATTGATTGTCCTGATTGAATATAACCATTCAATTCTTTTTCAAATACTGATTTATCTATAGTCAATTTTGTCTTCATTGGTAGTTCGTTTCTTTAAATTACTGGCAACGATTGTGAATGTGTAAATTTACATATATATTATCTATATCGAACTTGTTTAAACTACATATATACCATAAAATAGAGTGTGTATGTGTACTTTTAATCGGAATCTTCCATGATATCATCCAATGGGTTCCGGAATCTTCTAAAGTCCGTTTGCGAAACATGTGTGTACCTTTCGGTTGTTTTTGAACTATGGTGTCCTAACCATTCCTGGATATATCTCAAATCAGTTCCTTGCTCTAAATGGTGCGTAGCAAAACTATGCCTGAGCATGTGGGGGTAAACATTTTTCTTTATTCCCGCCTTGTATGCAGCCTGTTTTACAACTTTCTCAATGCTTTCTGCACTATATTGCCCACCTTTCTGGCCTGTAAATAGCCACTCAGTTAGATTATGTCCTTTATAATATTGTCTTAATACTTTCAACGTTCCATTTGCAAGCTGAACATACCGATCCTTTTTTCCCTTACCACCCCGAATCTTTATAAGCATTCGCTGCGAATCTATATCAGTTAGCTTTAAGTTAATTGCCTCGCTTCTTCGCAAACCGCACGAGTATATAAGTACTATCAGGCTTTTGTGTTTGAGATTCTTTGTTACCCTTATCATAGAAGCAATTTCTTCTTTACTAAGTACATCCGGTAGTTTTGATTCCTTTTTGGGCCTCTCAACCTTGTAATACTGTTTCTCCCTCCCAAGCACCTTCTCATAATAAAACTTTATGGCATTTATATACTGGTTCTGTTGACTTGGTGACATGGATTCTTTATTGATGAGCTTTAATAGATAATCATTGATCTGTTCAACACTTATCCCATCCAGTGATTGTCCTGAAAAATAATCTACAAATTGCCTGAAATATGCTGTGTATGTCTTGATGGTACTTTTAGCATATCTTTTCTGCTCAAGTATTTCAAGATACCCCTTTGGTAGTTCAGTTAAAAAGGATTTCTTTATCCAGCCGGACGATATTTTAGATATATCACTATCCTTTATGTTTGAAGCATCAATATCTGCAATTCCTGATATTTTATTTAAAAATGTATCCAAATGAAAGTCGTCAGCAGGTATATACCAGCATCGCTTTGTCTGACTCCACCGACTGCCCGCCAGTTTCTTTACCTCATCTATTAATCCCTTGTCATAGTCAAATTTGATCAGAACTACCTCCTGATCCCGGTGATGACTATACTCAAGCTTTATTTTAGGTTTAGTATACATTAATTCTTGAAAGATACAAAATACTGGTTATCTACAAAACAAAAATTCATCATATTTTTCCTAAATTTAGTGAACATCAACGGTTTTCCGGTCGAAAGCAAGGTATTCAATTTTTTTTATTTAATTTAACCGGAGAATAAGGATATAAAATATAACCTGATGCAACTCTTGGGAATTGATTTAGGAAGCTCTTCAATAAGGGTATCAGTAATTGATGCGGAAACCGGAAAATGTTTATCTTCAGCTACTTATCCCGAAAAAGAGATGCCCATTAAAGCTGAACAGCCGGGCTGGGCAGAACAGGATCCGGAAATGTGGTGGAAAAACGTGACCATTGCAATAAAACAGGTGTTAAAACATCCGTTAGTTATTCCGGAAACGATTGAGGCTATTGGTATTTCATACCAGATGCACGGTCTGGTATTGATGGATAAGCATTCTGAAGTATTGAGACCATCAATCATCTGGTGTGACAGCCGGGCTGTGGACTATGGAAAAAAAGCATTCAGTGAAATTGGGAAAGAAAAATGCTTAACACAACTGTTAAATTCTCCCGGTAATTTTACAGCATCGAAATTGAAATGGGTTAAGAAGAATGAACCGCAAACATACCGTAGGATTCATAAAATAATGCTTCCCGGCGATTTTATTGCAATGAAGCTAACAAACGAAATTAATACAACCCTTTCAGGTCTTTCTGAAGGTATTTTCTGGGATTTTAAGCATAACAAATAAGCCGATTTCCTTCTGGATTATTATGGTTTTGAAAAGAATCTGCTGCCGGACCAGGTTCCAACTTTCAGTCTGCAAGGGAATATCCTTGAATCCGTTGCAAGGGATATGGGACTAAGCTCCGGTGTAAAAGTAACCTACCGGGCCGGAGACCAGCCTAATAATGCTTTTTCACTTAATGTGCTTAATCCGGGTGAGGTAGCTGCCACAGCCGGTACTTCAGGTGTGGTTTATGGAGTGAGTGAAGAAGTAAAATATGATCCGGAGTCACGGGTAAACAGTTTTGCCCATGTAAATTATACACATGAAAAGGCGCGGATCGGGGTTTTGCTTTGCATCAACGGGACAGGTATCCTGAATGCATGGCTGAGGCACCAGGTGGGGGACCAGGATTTGACCTATGAGGAAATGAACAGGAAGGCAGCCGGCGTTCAAATTGGATCCGATGGTTTATGTGTCCTGCCATTTGGTAACGGTGTTGAGCGGATGTTGGAAAACATTGATGTAGGCTGTCATATCCTTAATTTAAATTTTAATATTCACAAACAAGAGCATTTGTTCAGGGCTGCCCAGGAAGGGATTGTTTTTGCCTTCCGTTACGGTATGGATATTATGATAGAATCAGGCATATCACCTAATGTGATAAGAGCCGGCATGGCTAACATGTTTTTAAGCCCGGTCTTCAGGGAGGCATTATCATGCCTGACCGGTTCTACCATTGAATTATATAATACATATGGTTCACAGGGAGCTGCCAGAGGAGCCGGGATCGGCGCCGGAATATATTCTTCTTTTGAAGAGGCATTCCGTAATCTTGATATGCTGGAAGTAACTATTCCCGACGAGTCGAAAATTTCACTGTACCAGGAAGCCTATTTTAGGTGGAAGCAGGAACTGGACCACTATTTGATATCGAATTAATAATCCAATACTAAAATTTTGCCATGCGGAATCCACTGTATTTTTTTTTATTTTTCATCTTCGCAATTGGAGGTCATTCATGCAATATATTCAAGAATGATACAATCGAGAAAAATCAAAAGGAACTGAAAATTTTAGTATTGGATTATTAATTCGATATCAAATAGTGGTCC
>CAZEWS010000004.1:3619-13585 GCA_964515985.1 uncultured Rikenellaceae bacterium
AAGGAACTGAAAATTTGGTTTACAGAACCGGCATCCGAATGGAACGAGGCGTTACCGGTTGGTAACGGCCGTCTGGGAGCCATGGTATTCGGATGTATTCATTTTGAACATTTTTCGATAAATAAAGAAAGTTTACAGGATGGTGAAAAAGTATACCAAAACCTCCTGGAATTATTGAGAAAATCCACACTTGATAATCTTTTTGATAACCATCCACCCTTCCAGATCGATGGGAATTTCGGAGGAACGGCAGGTATTGCTGAAATGCTTTTACAATCTCATGGAGGAGAAGTTAGTCTTTTACCGGCACTTCCAAAAGCTTGGTCTGATGGTTCTGTGAAAGGAATTTGTGCAAGAGACGGATTTGTGTTGGATATTTTCTGGCAGAATGGGAATATGAGTAAGGTTAAAATTTTCTCAAACCTGGGTAATCCTTGTAACATTCGTTATAGAGATAAAACCGTACAATTTGAAACTCAAAAAGGAAAAACCTATTCATTGAATGGCAACCTTGAAATAGAAAAATGATGCAGGATTACTTTTAATTTCGTGTAATACTCGTCAGACCACTCCTACTGTTTAACTTAATGATTAGATTTAAAATATTATGCTAACGATGAGATATAATAATAAATTTGAACATCTTAGTGGTCAGACGAATAACTCCGCATTTTAGTGGTCATACGAGTAAATGCCGAGTAGGTTAAACAGGGTAAACCCCGTATATAACTGGCTGGAATCTAAAGGTGTCAATTCGAATAGATTAAAATATAAAGGATATGGTAAAAGAATGCCTTTGACAGAAAATTAATCAGAAGAAGGTAGAGCATTAAACAGAAGAGTAGAGTTTAAAATAATTATTAAGAGCAACTAAACATACCAACCAACCGTTATAGGGTTCTGGTGGTTAATATACTAAAATCAAATTAAAATGAAAAGCAGGAATTTACAAATCATATTCATAATAGTTCTTTTCACGGTAATTCAATGTACTACAAATAAACCGGAATACCCTTTCCAGAACACTGATCTATCCGTTGAAGAACGGGTGAATGATCTGGTATCCAGAATGACACTGAAAGAAAAAATATCTCAGATGCAAAATGGTTCTCCGGCAATTCCCCGGTTGGGTATAGCGGAATACAATTGGTGGAATGAGTGTCTTCATGGTGTAGCACGGAACGGTATTGCAACGGTTTTTCCGCAGGCTATTGGAATGGCTGCCACATGGAATCCTGAACTTATTGAAAAAGAATCCGATGTTATTTCAACTGAATCCAGGGCAAAACATCATGAAGCAATAAGAAACAACGAAAGAGATATTTACAAAGGGTTAACTATGTGGTCTCCAAACATAAATATTTTTCGGGATCCGAGATGGGGCAGGGGACAGGAGACCTATGGCGAGGATCCATGCCTTACTTCCCGTATCGGGGTTGCATTTGTTAAAGGATTACAGGGAGACGACCCGAAGTATTTCAAGGTTATTTCAACGCCAAAGCACTACGCTGTTCATAGTGGCCCCGAACCGTTACGTCATACGTTTAATGCGCGGGTAAGTAACAGGGATTTGTACGAAACCTACCTGCCGGCATTCAAGGCATGTATTATTGATGGAGGTGCTTTTTCGGTAATGGGAGCCTATAACCGGTTCCGTGATGAGGCTTGTTGTGCGAGTGAACTTCTTCTGAAAGATATATTACGAGAGAAATGGGGATTTGAAGGATATGTTGTATCGGATTGTGGCGCTATTATGGATATTTACCATGGTCATAAAATGGTAAAAACGGCTGCTGAAGCATCCGCTATGGCAGTAAAAGCAGGTTGCGACCTGACATGTGGGGGAGAATATTATGCTCTGGATGAAGCTGTAGAAAAGGACCTGATAAAAGAAAATGAAATTGAAATTGCATTAAAGCGTCTTATGACTGCCAGGTTTAAGCTGGGCATGTTCGATCCTCCGGGTAAGGTTCATTATGCCAGAATAGCATTTTCAGCCAACGATACTGAAAAACACAACCGATTGGCGCTAAAAGTGGCTCAGGAAAGTATGGTTTTACTAAAAAATGATAACAATACCCTTCCGCTAAAAAAAAATCTGACTACCATAGCTGTTATCGGACCATATGCTGACAATCTGGACATCCTGTTGGGAAACTATCATGGTACTCCTTCAAATCCTGTTACAATTTTAGAGGGAATTAAGAATAAGGTCAGCAAAAATACCGAAGTTATCTATGCACAGGGAATAATACCGGTCGAAAATTTTGGTATGATGAAAACATTAGAAATGAAAAATTTAAGACCATCCGAAAATCAAACAGGTTTTGGACTGACAGGAGAATATTTCGATAATCCAAACCTTGAAGGTTCACCGGTGTTTGTGAGAGTTGATACAATTATGGCTCCGTATTGGGGGCTTGAAAGTCCGGGTGAGGGAATTCCAAACGATCATTTTTCGGTCCGCTGGACAGGGAAAATCATTGCTCCTTACAGTGGAAAATATGAAATCGGAATAATTACGGATGATAAGGGAAGATTCTATTTTAATGATGAACTGGTGGTTGATAATTGGGATCCAAATGAGATCAATGTTATGAAGACTTTTGAATCAGATATGGAAGAAGGGAAAGAATACCCAATAAAAATCGAATATGCGGATGAAGTGGAATATGCAGGAATTCGATTTCAATGGAGGAAAATCGAGGAAATGGCAGATAATTCACCTCTGATTGCTGAAGCAGTAGAACTGGCTAACCGGTCTGATATTACGGTGGTGGTTGCAGGTATTTCACCTAAACTGGAGGGTGAAGAAATGCCTGTTGAAATGGATGGTTTCGAAGGAGGCGACAGGACCCATCTTAAAATCCCAAAACCCATGCAGGTATTGGTTACAACCCTGTACGCAACCGGTAAACCGGTTATCCTGGTTTTAACCAGTGGAAGCGCTCTGGCTGTTAATTGGGAAAGTGAACATATTCCTGCAATCCTTCAGGTATGGTATCCCGGACAACAGGGAGGTAATGCAGTGGCGGATGTATTGTTCGGTGACTATAATCCTGCCGGAAGACTTCCGGTAACATTCTACAAATCGGTTGAAGATCTGCCACCATTCGAAGATTATAACATGGAGGGCCGTACCTATAGGTATTTTCATGGTGATCCGCTTTATCCCTTTGGTCACGGATTAAGTTACTCAAGTTTCAAATATGAAAAAGTTGATTTAACAGCGTATGAAGTGTCAGAAAATGATGCGATAAATGTATCGGTAACATTACGTAACACTGGCGATTATGATGGGGATGAAGTCGTTCAGCTTTATGTCAGGGATGTTGAATCCGCCGAAACACAGCCTATTAAATCGCTGAAAGGATTTAAAAGGGTTTTTATTAAAAAAGGAAAAACAACTACAATAGAGATACCACTGGAGATTAATGACCTGAGTTATTATGATGAAGGAAAAGGTGACTTTGTTGTGGACCCCGGTGTATTTGAACTTCAGATAGGTGCTTCATCGAGCGATATCAGGCTGAAGACACATTTAATAGTGAGGGAGAATTAGCCTGACTGGTTATCAGGGCAACACTAATTTTGGACTTTCAAGCCCTAATGGGCTGTATATGTTGTTTATGTCTTTTTTCAGCCACTGAAGTGGCTGCCTGCCCCCGCCAGAATGAAAGAATTCATTCTGGCGGGCTGGCGACTTCGTCATTCAGGCGGGCCTATTTCCTTCCAGTCCCTCCCATTGCATAATTCTGATTTGCTTTTTAAGCTTGTATATGCTCAGGGCTATTGAACTTAAGATCAACCGCCAGGGAAAATTAAACTTATCGACTGATGAGATTTTTTATCAACTGGACAAGATCAGAGCTGTTAATCACAAGGCTTTCAACAAGAGAGTGGTTATGAGGACAGAAATTATTGATGAAAACAACCTGATCTTGAGAACCCTTGGAATTAAAATACCAAATACAGTTTTAGGGGAAAATGTAGTGGAGTAAACTTTTTTTATGGGATCATTATGTCTGGCTATCAATTATTTGCATTTTTTAACTATCAAACTCTGGTAAAAATTTAAACAAAGCAAATTATACAAAATTATAATAAAGGGTTGATATACAGAATAATACTGAGATATTTCTGATTTCCTAAAATATAAAATTTTAAAATTAATTATTATTTTATGAAATTATTGTTATTGTGTTAATTTTTTTTTTAATTTTGCTTTAACGTTTAAACAGCTTATGAAAAAGAAAAACTCTCTAAAAGATATTGCGAAAGCGTTAGGTGTATCAGTTACACTTGTTTCATATGTTATGAGCGGTAAAGAGAAGGAAAGAAGAGTTGGGGCGGAAATGGTAAAAAAAATCAGGGAAACAGCTAAAAAGCTTAACTATCAACCAAATTACCATGCAAGAAGTCTTAGAAATAATAGATCTCAAACTATAGGATTGATCGTTGCTGATATTTCAAACCCTTTTTTTGCAAATATGGCAAGAACCATTGAAGATGAAGCTAATCGACTGAATTATACAGTAATTATTGGATCATCAGATGAGAATCATCAAAAAATGAAAAAAGTATTGAACTTTTTAGCTTCCCGGCAAGTTGATGGTTTTATTATAGCTGCAACGGAAGGAAGTGAGCAACAAATCCAATACCTGAAAGAACACTATATACCTTTTGTATTGGTAGACAGATATTTTGAAGATATATCAACAAATTATGTTATTGTAGATAATTTCCAGGCATCTTATGATGCAACCATGTATTTATTGGAAAAAGATTATAAAAGAATAGGTATGATTTCCTACAAATCAAAACTTGATCATTTTAAAAACAGGGTTTTGGGTTATACAGAAGCTTTAAAAAACTTTAAAATTGAATCGGGAGATAAATATTTAAAAAAGATCAGATACTCCAATATAAAAGATGATATCAAAAAATCCGTAGTGGAATTTATTGACAAAGACAAGGTACAAGCGATATTTTTTGCTACAAATACAATAGCGATTGAAGGTTTAAAATGCCTGTTTGATTTAGGTATTAAAATGCCGGAAGATATTGATGTTGTTGCATTTGATGAAAGTGAAGCCTATAATTTCTTTCAATATCCGATACCTCATGTAAAACAACCCATTAAAGAAATGGGAATCGAAGCCATAAGAATACTGGTAAATCAGATTGATCATAAAATGCGAAAAATCAACCAGATTTATTTGAATGCCAATTTGGAAGTCCACGCAACAAATAAAATACACCAACAATAAACAATAGAATTTGCCTAACAATAAAAGTAAAATAAATAATTGTTTAATCGATAAAGCATATAATAATGAGTATTGACCAAATACATATAAAAATGCAGATAATGTCAAATCCAATTTAATACCTAATCCAAACTAAATTACTAACTTAAAATTGATTGCCTATGAAGAAAATTAAGAAAAAGAAAAGAACAAAAGTATTATGATTTCATTTTCCTGCATGAAGTTATCATTTATTCCATCCTCTATATTAGTTAATAACAGAGGAAAAGTAATTTAAACACTATGAAAAAAAACTTAAATAAATAGGGAAACTATGAAAAAATCTATCAAATGTAAGAATTTAATCGGTGGCTTTTTGATTGTACTGGGTTTGATGCTTTATACACAAGCATTTGCTCAGGAGGTCACTGTCACCGGTAAGGTAACCGATGCAGAGACAAACATCGGCTTACCAGGTGTTACTATTATTGAAAAAGGTACTGAAAAAGGTACTATTACTGATGCTGATGGTAATTATTCCATCACTGTAAGTTATGATGCTACATTGGTGTTTTCATTTGTTGGTATGCAAACCAAAGAGGTGAAAGTAGGCGACTCTAAAGTTATCAATATAGAGATGATTGAAATGATTGAACATTTGGAAGAGGTTGTAGTAACAGGTTATATGCTTGAGAGAAAGGTTGACCTGACTGGTGCTGTCTCTCTCGTTGATGAAGAGGATATTCTTAGAATTCCTGCGAACAATCCATTGAAATCTTTACAGGGCCGTGTTCCAGGTCTGTATATAGAAACTACTGGTGAACCGTCAACGGGTGTTCGAACGATACTGATTCGAGGGCTAAATACTCTGGGAAATAACTCTCCTCTTTTCGTTATTGATGGAATATCTACTAAAGGTGGTGCTATTGAGGAATTGAACCCGGCTGAAATTGAGTCCATCCAGGTTCTGAAAGATGCTTCTGCGAGTTCTATATATGGTGCAAGAGCTTCGAATGGAGTTATAATAGTAACCACCAAAACTGGCGGCAGTGATAAAATCAAGGTGCAATTCAACTCGAACATAACAATGCAGAAGTATCCGAAATCCAGATTAGAAGAAGTTTGTAATACTGAGGAACTTGGACGAGTGTTCTGGAGAGCAAGTGTCAATGATGGATTAGATCCCAATAATCAGGATTATTATAATTACACATGGCATACTGATGCGCAGGGCAATCCTGTTCTTGATAATATGACTGTTGAGGAGTGGGTTGATGAAACTAGAGGAATAAAATCAGCTGATACCGATTGGTACGATGAGATACTTCGTAGAGGAATGATTTCTTCAAATAACTTATCCATATCCTCAGGAGGTGAAAGAAGTGGTTTGTTGTTATCATTAACTTATTATGCCAATAATGGAATAATAAAAACAACGGATTTTAACAGGTTATCAGGTCGAATTAATACTTATTCCACTTTCTTCGATGGGAAATTAAAAATTGGTGAAAACTTTCAAATGTCGAAAAACCAGAGAACTCCGACACCCTCTGGTCGTGGTGGTAACTCGCTGAGTCTGGCACAGAGAACAATTCCACTCCTACCCGTATATACAGTTGATGGAGAATGGGCTGGTCCCGTCGGTGCACTTAATGATGAAGATAACCCTGTAATGTTGCTGGAAATTAATAAATGGGACAAGAGACGTTGGACTAAAACATTCGGGAATGTTTATGCAGAGGTTCTGCCGATAAAAAATTTGCTCTTCAGATCGTCTTTTGGAATTGATTGGACGGAGGTAAATAATCGGGATATTCAGAGAAAATATACAGCAGGGTTCTTATCTCGAAGTACTAACAGTCTTGATAATTATCGCAGCACCGATTTCGATTGGGTATGGTCAAATACTCTAAATTACCAGCTCGAATACCAAAATCACAGGGCATCATTTCTTGCAGGTATGGAGGCAATTAAAGAGGATTTTTATTCTGTCAGTGCATACAGAGAAGATTTTCCTATCGAGGAGGATGACTATTTTTACATCAACGCCGGCGTAGGAGAAAGCTCTAACAGTGGAAGCAGCTCGGGTCATCAATTACTTTCCTATTTTGGTAAAGTTAACTATTCACTATCAAACAAATATTTGGTGTCGTTAACATTACGATATGATGGTTCTTCACGGTTTGGTGACGAAAATAAATTTGGATTTTTCCCAGCCATGTCTTTAGGATGGAGATTAAGCAGTGAGGATTTTTTCCGGGAAAATATTGATTTTATATCGTTTCTTCAGTTGAGATTTGGAATGGGACGGGTAGGTAATCAGGAAATTGGCAATAGCGCAAGATTTGATATTTACAGTGTAAGATATCAAGGTA
The DNA here is from genome assembly GCA_964515985.1 of uncultured Rikenellaceae bacterium. Lineage (GTDB taxonomy): Bacteria > Bacteroidota > Bacteroidia > Bacteroidales > VadinHA17 > CAZEWS01. The sequence continues at coordinate 11,244 of CAZEWS010000004.1, forward strand.
AAAACAGTGCCGCTTATGATATTGAGGGTAATGATGGCGGTCTTCTGCCTTCTGGCTACGTTGCTACCCAAACCGCAAATCCCAACCTGAAATGGGAAACTACGGAAGAAATTAACGCTGGCATTGATTTCAGTTTACTGAATCAAAAGATAACCGGTTCATTTGACTATTTTCAACGGGAAACATATGATATCTTAATTAAACCTCCTTATGCGGCTGTTATCGGAGAAGGTGGTAGTCAATGGATAAATGGAGCTACTATTGACAACAAAGGATTTGAGGCTGTTTTAGGTTACACTGATAGAATTGGTGATTTGGTTTTTGATATTAGTACATCAATTTCATCCTTTCATGACAAAATAACTTATTTACCTCCTTCGGTAGTTGATGCATATGCTGGAAATGTAGAGAAAACCATACTGGGACACTCACAAAGTTCTCTCTTTGGATATGTTACAGATGGTATATTCCAAAACCCGGGAGAAGTTGATTCACACGCCACACAAGCAGGAAAAGGTACAGGGAGATTAAGATTTACCGACCTTAATGAAGATGGAATAATAAATTCATTAGATCAAGATTGGCTTGGAACTGGATTACCTGATTTTATATATGGTATAAATATAGATTTGTCCTATAAAGGCTTCAATTTTTCCGCATTTTTGCAGGGCGTGCATGGCATAGAAGTTTATAACCTTGATAAAATCAGAGACATGAATTTTCGTATTGGTGGAGAAAATCGCAATGTAAGAGCATTAGATGCCTGGACACCTGAAAATACTGATTCACCCTACCCAGCAGTATCTTTAAGTGATAATAATAATGAAAGAAGATACTCTAATTATTTCATTGAAAATGGCTCTTATCTGAAATTGCGGAATTTACAACTTGGATATACTATACCGACAGAGGTAACAAAGAAACTTGGAGTGAACAATTTACAAGTTTACATTCATGGTGCAAACCTATTCATCCTAAAGGACAATAAAGGGGACAACCAATTCACAAGTCCCGATCCTGAAAATCCCGCAGGCAAATGGAATCCGAGTTATCCAAGATCTCGTGAGATTGGGCTGGGATTAAACGTGACATTTTAATTTATTAAATTCCTAACAATACAAAATCATGAAACATATTAGAATATTTTTAATGATAATTACAGTCGCTTTATTGTTTGGCTGTGGAAAAGAATTCCTTGATTATGTGCCGAAAGGAGCTTTAAGTGGAGACCTACTTACTACGCCTGAAAGGTTAGATCAATTAGTAATATCGGCATATGCCGGATTAGCATATGAAGATCATCCTTTCCAATCTCAATCCAATATGTGGACTTACGGAAGTGTGCGCTCTGACGATGCTTATAAGGGTGCTGCGGGTACCGGTGACGGTGCCAGACTTGATCGTATAGAACGGTTTCTCTATTATCAACCTGATGAAAGTACTCATAATGGGACCTGGATCAGGTGTTATGGAGGTATTTCGAGGGCTAATGACGCTTTACAAAAGATGGAAGATGTAAGTGAGCAGGATTATCCGAAAAAGATTCAGCGTCAGGCCGAATTGCGGTTTATTAGGGGTCATTATCATTTTGTGCTGAAATTAATCTTCAAATACCCTGTCATTGCGGATGATAAGACGGCAAAAGCTGATTTAAATACTCTCTCTAATAGTGAATATACAAATGATGAATTATGGAATATAATTGCTGAAGATTTCCAATTTGGAGTGGATAACTTGCCGGAAACTCAATCAGATGTTGGCAGAGCAAGTAAAATATCTGCTGCTGCGTATTTAGCAAAACTTCGACTATATCAGGCATACGAGCAGGATGAACAGCACAATGTAACAGGCATTAATACGACTAGACTCCAGGAGGTTGTTGATTTATGTGATATTGTTATTAATTCTGGACAATATAGCCTCTTTGACGATTATGCAAAAAATTTCTTATAGGATAATGAAAATGATGTTGAGTCGATATTTGCCATTCAGTATTCAATTGATGATGGCACTATGACTAATACTAGAGGCACAGGAAGAGTTGATAATTCAAATTTATACTCCTATAGTTCAGCTCCAGGATATGGTTGTTGTGGCTATCATGTACCAAGCCAAAACATGGTCAATGCTTTCAAAACTGACGCGAACGGCCTTCCGATGTTCGACACATTTAATGATACGGAAATGAAAGATTCAGCAGATTTCATGGACAATAATGTAGATCCCCGACTTGACCACACAGTTGGTATTCCAGAACATCCTTTTAAATATGATCCTGAGTTCATTTACAAAATATGGTGGGCACGGGATCCGAATACATATGGTCCATATTCAGTCATGAA
>CAZEWS010000004.1:13713-14167 GCA_964515985.1 uncultured Rikenellaceae bacterium
CAGCAACACCCAGATTCTCCTGGTTTTACAAAAGCATACAAATATTTCTATGCAAGTTCGAAAAACTTTGATCTGCTCCGGTATGATATGGTTCTACTCTGGAAAGCTGAAGCTTTAATTGAATTAGGTCGCCAAGATGATGCTTTGGCCCTTATCAACGAAATCAGGACTAGAGCCAAGAATAGCATAAATTTATTAAGATATTCGAATGGCGATTATGTTTCCAATTATTTTATGGATATTTATCAGCCTACTGTAAATTGTACCTGGACCCAAGATTTTGCCCGAAATGCTTTAAGGTGGGAAGGGCGATTGGAGTTTGGAACAGAATGTTGGCGTTTTTTCGACCTTGTACGCTGGGGCATTGCAGCTGAAACGATCAACGACTATTTCGAAGTTGAAAAAAACAGGCATGAGTATCTCAACGATGCCCGCTTTACGAAAAACAAGGATG
>CAZEWS010000004.1:14249-33528 GCA_964515985.1 uncultured Rikenellaceae bacterium
ATAAGTAACAATAATCATCCATAGAACTTTGGTTTGGGTAGTGGAAGTATGTACAAAATGATCAGACAAGGACTTAACCCTTTATTTAGGTTTTGTTCAATCTTGATCTCTCATACTTCCACTGCCATTTAGGTCTAAATTTTTAGAATAGGAAAAATTGTTAACGAGTCCTCATTTATCAAAGGGGCTGAGTTGTTACATAAAAACAAATCAAAACTCTTATGAATAAGAATACCCCGGGCTTGCCCCGGGGTTGCTTCATTATCCCGAACTCACCTTAAAATAAAAAAACCAAAGAAAGAGAAATAATTATGTCAGGAAAAAACGAGAAGTCAGAAAGTGAAAAATCTTTCCAGACATCAAAAAAAGATAAAAATTTATTTGGCAGAAGAAAATTTATTGGAACATTCGCGAAGATAGGTGCAATTAGTTTAATCCCGAGTGGTTTGGGCGAATCGAAAATACCTATATGGGCAGGAAATTTAACAAATACCAAAAAACGGTCTGTCAAGATTCCTGACGGCTTAAAACCTAATGGGCTTAATATGATTGTAATCATTTGCGATACTTTCCGGGCGGACCATATAAGCTATTATAACAGTATCGGTATTACAAATCCTTACACCAGTATAAAAACACCTAATCTTGATAAGCTTGCAAAAGATGGCGTATTGTTCGCAGATGTCACCACAGAAGGACTGCCCACTATTCCCGCACGAAGGGTATATCATACGGGAAACAGTGTTCTGGCTGACGCAAAGACCGGGATGTGGCATCCACTTAGCAATGATGATATTACTTTTTCTCAAGTTCTAAGCAAACATGGTATTACAACCGGTTTTATCGTTGATACATATCATTATTTCAAGCCAGATTATAATTTTCATCGGGCATTTGATAGTTGGCAATGGATTCGTGGCCATGAAACTGATAAATGGAAAAGCGGTCCAAAAGAAAAGTTCGACCCGAAAAAGCATATGCCCACTCATTTATGGAACGAACAATACGACAGATATATGCGTCAATTTATGATGAATACACAGGACAGAAAGAGTGAGGAAGATTACTTCACTGCAAGGTCGTGCAGGACAGCTATGAAATGGCTGGAGCAAAATATTAATAATAAACCGTTTATGCTCTGGCTTGATATGTTCAGCCCTCATGAGCCGTGGGATGCACCACCACGATTTCAGAAAATGTATCGAAATAAGTATCCCTATGAAAGATATTTATTTGGATACGGAGTTAGGAACAAGAGTAACTCTGGAGATAACCAGGATATACGTCCTGATGATTTACCTGTTATTAGAGACCTTTATGCAGCAGAAGTAACATTCAGTGATTATTGGATTGGTCGCCTTTTAAAAAAGGTTGAAGAGATGGGGTTGATGGATGATACGATTATCGTGTTTTCGACGGACCACGGCACTAACCTTGGCGAGGAAGGATATGTACAGAAAAGTCCCGAGCTCCTTAATGCCTGTGTCACTCATATTCCCTTAATTATAAAACATCCCGATAAGAAATTTACCGGAAAACGTGTTGACGGTCTTGTTAGTGCTATCGATTATATGCACACGTTCCTTACATTGCTGGGAATTAACGATTATAAGAATATGGATGGGGAAAATATGTGGAAGTTAGTAACGGGCCAGGTTCCGGCAATACACGATAATGTTTACTCGGTTTTTGATGGATTTGGAGCAATTCATAATCTGGATTGGCATTATTTCCAGAATATCAATGGTGGAGATAATGGTGAGGGTCCTTGCCTTTATGATTTAAAAAGCGACCGAAATCAGACCAAAAATGTTATTAAAGAATTTCCAGAGGTAGCAAAAAATTTGAGAAACAAATTGGAAAATCATCTTAAGTTTGAAATACCTGCTTTAAAGTTGTGATTGTTTATTAAATTATGGATATTATGTTGGCTATGCCCACAAAGGATAGGGACTAGAAATTTTAATGAACGATAAGAAATCCCTAGGTTCTTGACGCAGAGCTGAATTGCCATCGTGCGGGAACGATAAATATTATCTTTGCTACGACGTGGTAAAAATAAAAGAAAATCAGTGGTACTGGCATCATAATGTATTGGAATGTTACTATCATATACTGTTAAAACTTAAGTGCCGCAAATTATTATTTCAAGAAGCGATATTGCTCCCAAAACATTTGCACTTATGACAAAATATGAATCACAAAACTAAATAAAAACTGAAGAAAATGAAAAAAAACATTCTTACACAATTGTTCTTTCTTGTCTGTTTAGGATTACTGGCCCAGCAGGCAGGTGATTTTTCAGGCCTCGACCTGAATATGGGAAACCTCTACCGTCTTTCGAATGCGAAAACACGTTCAATAAGCCCTGAGAATTTTACCGGGGAGAAGGGAAAAGGAGGGATGGCAACACTTGAAGAGGGGAGTGCGGCAAAGGCTGCAAGAGACCTGGGACAGGGATGGAAAGTAAATCCTTATGTTCGCATCAAACCCGGTGAAACCTTTACCATGGCTGAAATAACAGGTGAAGGTGCCATTCAGCATATCTGGATGACTCCTACAGGTAATTACCGGCTTAGTATATTAAGGATTTATTGGGACAATGAAGATGAACCTTCTGTTGAAGTTCCTGTCGGAGATTTTTTCTGTACCGGCTGGGGTAACGGTACTGAACCGGCGATACGGTCACTTCCCGTTTGCGTAAACCCGAGGAGCGGACTGAATTCCTACTGGCAAATGCCTTTCAGAAAAAAATGCAGGATCACCATGGAAAACCTGGACAGCAGGCAAATGGTACTTTACTACCAGGTGGACTATACTTTGACAGATGTTCCTGAAGATGCAGCATATTTTCATGCACAGTTCCGTAGAACAAACCCTTTGCCGTATAAAGAGGATTATACAATTGTTGATGGGATCAAAGGGAAAGGTCATTATGTGGGAACCTATTTGTCACATGGAGCTAACAGCCCCGGGTGGTGGGGTGAAGGAGAGATAAAGTTTTTTATGGATGGTGATACGGAATTCCCGACTATTTGCGGTACCGGTGAAGAAGACTATTTCTGTGGATCTTATTGCTATGAGATGAGAAAGAATGAATCAGACCAGGATATTTATACTTCATTCACAACACCTTATGCCGGATTTTATTTCCTTGATCCATCTAAAACAGGGACTCACCTTAGCAGGGTGGGTCAATACCGCTGGCATATTATGGATCCTGTAAGGTTTGAATCAGACCTGAAAATCACTATTCAAAGTCTCGGCTGGCAGAGTGGAGGAAGGTATCTTCCACTCAGGGATGACCTTTCATCTGTTGCATACTGGTATCAAACCGAACCACATAATCCGTTTCCCACACTTCCTGTGAAAGAAAAATTGATGATAGTTGATCAATCACAATAGAATCAAAATTACTTATTTAAACTTTTATTAAAAAAAAACATTATGTATTTGAACAAAAAAATTATTTTTACCCTTTTTGTTGTTTATGCAATGTTTGTCAGTTGCCAGCAGCAAAAAGGACCTGAGCAAAAACCCCGTGATTTTAACGGGAGTTATTCAGGTGAGTATCTAAACCGTGTTGCCTTCCCAATTGGTGGAATTGGGGCTGGGATGTTTTGTTTGGAAGGGACTGGAGCCATTTCTCACATGTCGGTCCGAAATCGCCCGGAAGTCTTTAATGAACCTTGCATGTTTGCAGCCATTTCATTAAAGGGATTTAAGAATGGGGCAAAAGTACTGGAAGGTCAGGTTCCGGACTGGAAAAAATTTGGCCCCCCAAATACGGGGCTTGGTTCTGGTGGGACCAGTTGGGGGCTTCCCCGTTTTGAAAGCGCAAAGTTTCTTGCCCGGTTTCCATTCGCTTATGTTGACCTGGATGATAAGGAACTGCCTTTAGAGGTACAACTTAGAGGTTGGAGTCCTTTTATTCCAACCGATGCTGATAATTCAAGCCTCCCCATGGGAGCAATTGAATACTCGTTTAAGAATACAGGGAATTCGGAATTTGAAGCGGTTTTTTCATATAATTCAGAAAATTTTATGAGGCAATCAAGCCGTGGAGCACCTGGTACAGCATTAGGTAGAGCGCCTGGTAAAGCATCGATAAAACCTATTCCAAATGGATTTGTATTATCGGAAGAAGGAGCAGAAAACGCACCAAATAATCAGGGGGATTTTGCCATTTTTACAAATGAGCCCAATACAGTAGTCGATTACTGCTGGTTTCGGGGTGGATGGTTTGATGGTGTGACCATGGTTTGGAATACTATTTCTAATGGGGAAATTAAAAGTAATTCTCCTATAGATTTGAGAGTTCACGGTGCTTCACTTTACGTACCATTTACCTTAAAACCCGGAGAAACGAAAGTAATTCGTTTAATGATGGCATGGTATGTACCCAATACTGTTTTAAGATATGGGAGGGATCCAGAGCCAGTACCCGAAGTACCTTGCTGCGATGCCAATTATAAACCATGGTACACGAACAGATTCAAAGACATTATAGGTGTTGTAAATTTTTGGGAAACAAATTATGATGATCTTCGTGAGAAGTCTGAACAGTTCAAGGAAGCATTTTATGCCAGTACACTCCCCGCAGAGGTAACTGAAGCTGTTGCAGCCAATTTAACAATTCTCAAATCCCCGACCGTATTGAGACAGGCCGATGGACGACTTTGGTGTTGGGAGGGGTGCAGGGATAACTCAGGTAGTTGTGCGGGTTCTTGTACCCATGTTTGGAATTATGCACAGGCCATTCCTCATTTATTTCCCCAACTGGAACGCACGCTTCGGGAGACCGAGTTTTTAGTGAGTCAGAATGAAGAAGGTCATCAAACCTTTCGGTCAGCATTACCTATCCGGTCGGTTGTACATAATTTTCATGCTGCTTCCGACGGTCAGCTTGGCGGAATTATGAAAGTGTATCGTGAATGGAGAATATTCGGGGATACTGAATGGCTCAAAAAGTTATTGCCCAAAGTGAGAAAAAGCATTGATTACTGCATAAAAACCTGGGATCCGCGTGGGAATGGTGTTCTGGAAGAACCACATCATAATACATACGATATTGAATTCTGGGGACCGGATGGTATGTGCACAAGTTTTTACCTGGGAGCTCTGAAAGCTATGGTTGAAATGGGTAAGTATATAGGTGAAGATATTACAAGGTATAATTCACTTCTTACTGAAGGGAAGAAGTATATGGAAAGGGAACTTTTTAATGATGAGTATTTTATCCAGAAAATTCAAGTAGACGGATTAAATGCTATCAGTCCAGTTGAAGCTGCAAAAAAATCATTGAGATCATATTATTCTGAAGAAGCAATAGAACTGCTTGAGAAGGAAGGTCCAAAATATCAATATGGTACAGGCTGCCTCTCTGATGGGATACTGGGGGCATGGATTGCAGAGATGAGCGGGTTAAATGAATTTCTTGACCAGGAGAAAGTAAAAAGTCATTTGAAATCTGTATATAAATACAATCTTAAACAAGACCTCAGGTACCATGCCAATCCACAGCGACCTTCGTATGCTGTTGGTAATGAAGGAGGCTTGTTGCTGTGTACATGGCCAAAAGGGGGAGAATTGTCTTTGCCTTTTGTGTATAGTAACGAAGTCTGGACAGGAATCGAGTACCAGGTGGCTTCTCACCTTATGATGAAAGGTGAGGTTGAAAAAGGACTTGATATTGTGAGAACATGCAGAGAGCGTTACGATGGTAAAATCAGAAATCCTTTCAATGAGTATGAGTGTGGACACTGGTATGCTAGGGCAATGTCTAGCTATGGGCTGATTCAGGGATTAACTGGAATACGCTATGATGCTGTTGATAAGACACTGTTTATTGACTCAAGGATTGGAAATGATTTCAGGGCATTTATTTCAACTGAAACAGGGTTTGGAACAGCAGGTCTTAAAAACGGGAATCCATTTATCGAGGTAAAAGAAGGACATATAGAAATAGAACAATTCAATGTATCAGGAGAATTATTAAAAAATTGAATTGAATTGTCCGCACATGAAAAAAATAGTGAGATCCAAGTTTTTCAGTTTAATTGGCTTCGGCATGGCCGTGGCAACACTTACCCTGTCATGCACAGGAAAAGCTGAGAAAGAACGCAGCCCCAACTTCATTATTATCTTTACTGATGACCAGGGTTATGGGGATCTGGGTTGCTACGGTTCACCGGATATACACACACCAAATATTGACCGGATGGCAGCGGAAGGCATCCGACTTACAAGTTTTTATGCTGCTCCGTTCTGCGCAGCTTCGCGTGCCCAGTTGATGACTGGTTGCTATCCTGCCCGGGTGGGTCATGCCCGGAATCCATGGCCTTCTTCTTCGTTTGGGTTGAATCCGGACGAGATTACCCTGGCCGAATTACTCAAGGAGCAGGGGTATGCCACAATGTGCATCGGGAAATGGCACTTGGGTGATGCCCCGGAATTTCTTCCAACCCGGCAGGGTTTTGATGGGTATTTTGGCATACCTTTTTCCAATGACATGTGGCGATATCATCCAAGGATGGAACCCCAAGAGGATGAAGGCAGCCTGATGCGGGCTATCCGTGAGCGGGCGGCATATACAGGTTTTGAGGGACAGGGAACCTATTTTTTGCCAGGGAGAGGATTCCCCAATGATCTTCCGCTGATGCGTAATGAGGAAGTCATTGAAATGAATCCTGATCAGCGAATGTTAACTACCAGGTATACAGAGGCTGCCCTGAAATTCATTGAGGAGAAAAAGGATCAACCATTTTTCCTATACCTGGCTCATAATATGCCCCATGTACCTTTGTTTGTTTCCCGCAAATATGACGGAAAATCTTTCAGGGGATTGTATGGGGATGTTATGATGGAAATCGATTGGAGCGTAGAAAAAATCCTGGATCGTTTGGAGGAACTCGGTATTGACGAACAGACAATGGTTATATTTACAAGCGATAATGGACCCTGGCTTAAGTACGGGATTGATGGTGGCTCTGCCGGTCCTTTGCGTGATGGCAAAGGCTCTGTCTATGAAGGCGGTGTCCGTGTTCCGGCGATTTTCAGGTGGCCGGGAAAAATTTCTCCCAACCGGCGTACGGGAGCCGTCGCAGGAAATCTCGATCTGTTGCCTACCCTGGCACACCTGGCAAATGCCCCTTTGCCAGCTGATCGTATCATAGACGGTTGTGATCTCTGGCCTTTGCTGGCTGGTGATACTATAAAAAGCCCACGACAGTATTTCCATTATATGGCCGGTAGCCGGGAGGGGCGGGTAAATTACCTGGGAATACGTGATGACCGCTGGAAACTCCTGGTAAACATCAATGATAGCGGTAAGGTTATCAGCAGGGAACTCTATGATCTGGGTTTAGATGTAAGTGAGCGGTTTAACCGCCTGGACCAGCATCCTGAAATTGCCATCCGCCTGAATACCGCAGCACAGCAATTTTATAATGAAATAACCAGTAATCTCCGTCCTGCGGGGCATCGAAACAGGAACTAGCGTGAATCATGATTAATATACCATAAACCATGGTGAAAATCAATTTGAACATATTGAAAAATATATCCCTTTCCATGATTTGCCTAATTGGTCTTATGGAGTCTGCTGTAGGTCAATATCCTGCTGGTAAGGTGGGAAGGTCAGATTGTTTAATCCAATTTGAAGGGGTTGAACGCCATTTTATCGTGTACCAGCCCGAGACTATACATCACCGTCCTATGCCCGTACTTAGCGAGCGGATAATGGTCATGGTCGATGAACTGCAACTGGAAAGAACCTATCAATACACCGAAGAGGAGAATATGACGGAAAACGGATCTATGCTAACAACAATGAAGGCATGACCATGAAGGCCATGGAAGAGGCAGCTAAAACTGACCCGGAAATGGCTGAACGGGTACAATTTTTCAGATATCGCATTCCGGAGGAGTTTTATAACAAAAAGTAAATCATTATTATATCATTTATATCGCATAAATAAAAACTACCCATGAGTGAAAAATTATGTATAGGAGTTGATTTTGGAACGGATTCTGTCCGGGCATTACTGGTTAATGCAGAGGATGGTAATGAACTGGCATCTTCGGTGTTTGAATACTCCCGGTGGAAAGACGGATAAAGGGAACTGGAAATTTAGTATCATCTTCAAAAGGTATAGATATTTTTCAAAATATGAAATTCTAATAGCTTAAACCATTAATATGAAAATCATAAAAAGAGCTTTTGAATTGTTAGTTTTTCTATGTTTTATTTTTTTACATAGTTGCACACCTGAGAAAAAACCAAATGTAATTTTAATCCTAACCGATGATCAAGGATATGGTGACTTTTCATGTCATGGAAATCCAGTTTTAAAAACACCTGTACTTGATAACTTATATTTACAATGTGTTAGGTTTACAGATTTTCATGTTGCTCCGATGTGTACACCTACGCGGGGGGAGTTAATGACTGGCCGGGATGCAATGAACAATGGTGCTACAGCTGTATGCCTGGGACGTTCCATGATTCGGGAAGAAATACCTACAATGGCAGATATTTTCCAAATGTCCGGTTATCATACAGCACATTTTGGGAAATGGCATCTGGGAGATAGTTATCCATATCGTCCACAAGACAGAGGTTTTGAGGTAACGGTTCATCATGGTGCATGGGGTATTGGGTCTATGGCAGATTATTTTAGCAATGACTATTGGGACGATGTATATTTTCATAATGAAAAACCGACACAGTACCAAGGCTACTGTACGGATGTTTGGTTTGATTTAGCTATTGATTATATGAAAAAATGGAAAAACAATAATAGTGACAAACCATTCTTTCTTTATCTGGCAAACAATTGTCCCCATGGCCCTCACCGTTGTGATGATAAATATTCCGATCCATATATTGGTAAAATAAATAATCATCAAGTTGCTAAGTTTTTCGGACAGATTGCAAATATTGACGAAAACATGGGACGTTTATTATCATTTCTGGATGAAACAAAACTTTCAGATAATACAATATTAATTTACATGACCGATAATGGTACCGTCAGAGGTTATAATGTGTATAATGCAGGTATGAGAGGGCATAAGACAATGCCATACGAAGGTGGACATAGAGTGCCGTGTTTTATTAAATGGCCTCAAGGGAATATTAAAGGTCAAAAGGATATAGATGAGACAACACAGGTTCAGGATATATTACCGACTTTAATAGACTTATGTAACCTTGACAAACCCAATAACACTAAGTTTAGTGGTGAATCATTAGCCCCTGTCATATATGGAAAAAAAGAGAAACTAAAAGATAGGATGTTAGTTGTTCAGTATGATAATCCATACAATCCAACTGAAAATCTCGCAGTGCTATGGAATAAATGGAGACTTGTAAAAAATGAAGAGTTATATGATATCTCTGTTGATCCCGGCCAGCAAAATGATATATCAGAGGAAAATCCTGAAGTAGTGAAAGCAATGAGTAATTATTATAATAACTGGTGGAATAAAACAGAACCTCTGTATGAACAAAAACGGTTTATCCATGTAGGATTAAAAAAGCAAAACCCTATTATGCTTTATTCTTCAGATTGGTTAGGCTCATATGCAGATAATATGGGGAATCTCTTAAATGCTATAGGTAGAACAGGTTATTGGAATGTTCTTGTTGAAACAAAAGGCGAGTATGAAGTGACTCTATCACGTTGGCATCCTGCTTCAGGTGATGCAATTGATGGGCCTACGTCACTTCTTCCTGGAGAAAAGCAAAAAGCTTATCCTGTAGCAGAGGCCAGATTAAAGATAGGTAGTTTTGACAAAACTGTTGATATTACTAGAGGACAGAAGAGTGTTAAGTTTAATGTTAATATCGAGGAAGGTAAGAATAAAATAGAGACATGGTTCTTAGATAAGGAAGGAAAAGAACTCTTTAGTGCATTTTATACAGAAATGAGATTAATAAAATAGAATACGAATTATTGAACTGGCCTGAACTCAGTTCTATTTTTTTTTGGTGATATACTATATAAACAATTACTTATTAGTAGGATAATTTACTATACATCTTCAAAAGATTTAAGACTAATTAATTTAAAATAAAGGAGAATTTGTTATGTGTATCCTGGGAGAAAAGAAAAAAATAATCGGTATGATAATTTTGTCAAGTGTATTAATGTTGATTCAAAGCTGTTCTCAACCAGAAAAGTTGGAATGGAGAACCGAACTTGAAAAAGATATTTTATTACATGGACATCGAAACTGGATATTGGTAGTTGATGCTGCTTATCCTTATCAGAGTAAACAAGCCATAAAAACAATTGCTACAGGAGAATCACAATTATATGTGGTGAAAGAGGTATTGGATGCAATTGAAGATGCAGGCCATGTTAGTGCTGAAATATTTTTAGATAAAGAAATTGATTTTGTTCCTGAAGAAGATGCTCCCGGTATTAATAATTATAAGGAGGAGTTACAGACTTTACTTTCCGGGAAAAAGATAAATAAAATACTGCATGAACAAATGATTGAAAAAGTGGATGATGCTGCAAAAACATTTCAAATATTGGTGTTAAAGACAAAATTGACCATCCCATATACTTCTGTTTTTCTCAGATTAGATTGTGGGTATTGGAATGCCGACCAGGAGCAGAATATGAGAAATAAGATGCAGGTAATTGAGGAATAAGCATCAATCATTTAATCACATAACAGAGTTGTGGTTCCGGGGTTTGTTCAACAGCGTATGAAGATAATGAATTATTGAATGAACAATAAAGATACCCCCCATAGATGCTTTTGGAAGAAAACTTTCTGCTCACTTTAAAACCGCCGAAATAACAAAGTTTATATTCTGTAATAATGTTTAACTATAATAATTTTAACTATGAAAAGATTACAAGGAAATTTACCTAAAATCGGGATTCGCCCTACCATCGACGGCAGACTAGGTGGAGTAAGGGAGTCATTGGAAGATCAAACCATGGGCATGGCTAACAACGTAGCTGATTTTCTTACGAATAATTTACGGCATCCTGACGGTAGCCCTGTTGAATGTGTTATCGCCGATTCGTGTATCGGCGGTGTTACAGAGGCTGCACAGACAGCCGAAAAATTTGTAAGGGAAGGAGTCGGTGTTTCGCTGACGGTTACACCATGCTGGTGTTACGGCAGCGAGACTATCGATATGGACTTGCAGATTCCGAAAGCAATTTGGGGGTTCAACGGAACTGAAAGACCGGGCGCTGTATATTTAGCTGCAGCCCTGGCAGGACATAACCAGAAAGGCCTCCCGGCATTCGGAATATATGGCCGGGATGTTCAGGATGTTGGCGAAAAAAACATCCCCGAAGATGTGAAAGAAAAACTACTCCGTTTTGCAAAAGCCGGTATTGCAGTTGCTACCATGAAAGGCAAATCATACCTTTCCATGGGGTCGGTATCTATGGGTATTGCGGGATCGATTGTTAATGAAGAGTTTTTTCAGAATTACCTGGGCATGCGAAATGAATACGTTGATATGTCTGAGTTTGTGCGAAGAATTGATGAAGGCATTTTTGACAAGGATGAATTCACTGAAGCAATGAAATGGGTTAAAGCCAACTGTAAAGAGGGCCCTGACCAAAACCCGCCAAATAAACAGAAAACCAGAGAAGAAAAAGACAGGGATTGGGAGTTTGTTGTAAAGATGACACTCGTTGCCCGCGACCTTATGGCAGGTAATCCGAAACTTGCAGAAATGGGATTCGGAGAAGAAGCATTAGGTCACAACGCTATTGTTTCAGGTTTCCAGGGCCAGCGTCAATGGACCGATCATTTTCCGAATGGTGACTTTATGGAGGCTATCCTTAATTCATCTTTCGATTGGAATGGGATCAGGCAGCCCTTCCTTGTTGCAACCGAAAATGATACCCTCAACGGGGTCTCTATGGCTTTCGGACACCTTCTGACTAATACGGCACAGATATTCTCTGATGTGAGAACCTATTGGAGTCCTGATGCAGTTTTGCGGGTTACAGGTAAAGAGCTAACAGGAAAAGCATCAGGTGGGATAATACATTTGATAAACTCGGGATCAACTACACTGGATGCCACCGGCAAGATGAAATATGGTGATAAACCTGCCATGAAACCTTTCTGGGATATTACTGATGAGGATGTTCAGGCTTGCCTGGATTCCACTGTCTGGAGTCCGGCCGACCAGGGATATTTCAGAGGTGGTGGATTTTCCTCCAACTTCAATACAGAAGCTGAAATGCCGGTCACAATGTGCAGGATAAATATTGTCAAGGACTTAGGTCCTGTATTGCAAATCGCTGAAGGATATACAGTTGTATTAGACCAGGGGGTTCACCGGATACTGGATGAGCGTACCGATCCTACCTGGCCAACAACATGGTTTGTGCCTAATCTGACCGGTGAAGGTGCTTTTACTGATGTTTATTCGGTTATGGCAAACTGGGGAGCAAATCACGGCGCTATCAGCTATGGTCATATCGGCGCTGATCTGATAACGCTCGCCTCTATGCTCAGAATACCGGTCTGTATGCATAATGTGCCGGATGAAAAGGTATATCGCCCAAGCGCATGGGCAACTTTCGGACAAAATAAAGAAGGCTCGGATTACAGGGCTTGTGCAATTTACGGACCACTTTATAAATGATTTTAAACAAAAAACATGTCGGAGAAATATGTAATTGGAGTCGATTACGGAACAGATTCCTGCCGTGCGTTGATTTTAAATGCTTATTCAGGTGAAGAAATTGGATCATCTGTGAAAAACTACCCACGGTGGATGGAAGGAAAGTACTGCGATTCCTTGAAAGACCGATACCGTCAACATCCTTTGGATTACATCGAGGTATTGGAATATGTTGTAAATGACGCCCTCTCCGCCTGCCCTGCCGATGTTGCCGGAAACGTGGTTGGTATGGCTTTTGACACGACCGGGAGCACACCTGTTTTGACAGACGAAAACGGTACACCACTGGCACTAAAATCCGGTTTTGAAGAAAATCCAAATGCCATGTTCATCCTCTGGAAAGATCACACATCGGTAAAAGAGGCCGCAGAAATCAATGAACTGGCAAGAAAATGGGAAACAGACTATACTCGATATGAAGGTGGTATCTATTCCTCGGAATGGGTTTGGGCAAAGGTTCTTCATGTATTACGCGAAGATGAGGAAGTCCGAAAAGCAGCATATTCATGGGTTGAGCATTGCGACTGGATGCCGGCCTTGTTAACCGGCAATACAAAACCGGAAGATATTCGTCGCAGCCGGTGTGCAGCGGGACATAAAGCCATGTGGCACGAAAGCTGGGGTCTTCCGGATGAAGAATTCCTGGTTGCTTTAGACTCTTTGTTGAAAGGTTTCAGAAGCCGTCTCTATCATAAAACATATACCAGCGATATTGTTGTTGGTACGCTTACTGAAGAGTGGGCGGAAAAGCTTGGGTTAACGGTTAATGTAAAAGTTGGCGTTGGCGCTTTTGATGCGCACCTTGGAGCTGTTGGAGGCGAGGTTTCCCCCAAGGCGCTGCTGCGTATCATGGGGACTTCAACATGCGATATCATTACAGCTTCTTACCGGGAAATGGAAAACAAACTCGTACCTGGTATTTGCGGCCAGGTGGATGGGTCGGTTGTACCCGGGTATATAGGCATGGAAGCAGGGCAATCGGCTTTTGGCGATGTGTATGCTTGGTTTAAAAACCTGCTTTCATGGCCATTATCATTGTTGGAAAACGAAGAAAAAGCAAAAGAACTTGAAGAACAAATCCTGCCAAAACTAACGGAAGAAGCAGCGAAGATACCCATAGCTGAATCAGCCGTACTCGCAACAGATTGGATAAACGGGCGCCGCACACCAGATGCTAATCCAATGGTAAAAGGAACAATTACTGGAATAACACTTGGGACTTCTGCCCCTATGATTTTCAGAGCTCTGGTTGAAGCGACTGCTTTTGGCTCAAAAGCAATTATCGACCGCTTCATCGAAAATGGGATTGAAATTAAAGAAGTAATTGCCCTGGGAGGTGTGGCCAGGAAATCGGACCTGGTGATGCAGATCCTGTCCGATGTGTTAAATATGCCGATCAAAATAGTCCGGTCAGAACAGGCCTGCGCTTTAGGAGCCGCCATGTTTGCTGCCGTGAATGCAGGTATCTATAAAAAGGTCGAGGAGGCACAGAAAGCTCTGGGACAAGGGTTTGAAAAGGAATTCACTCCTAATCCCGGGAAACATAAAAAGTATATAAACATATATGAAAAATACCTGAACCTTGGTGAGATTACAGAAAAGTTAATGATAAAACAGAACTTATCTGATGTATAGATTAATTCCTGTTAAATAAAACGGAGTAATTAAGTACCTTTCAATTTAACGAAAGAGATGTAAATCGGAAAAGGCCGCCGAAATATCAGGTTTTAATCGTAGTCTGATATATAGAATAAAATTAAAAAAACAACATAATTAAAAGAGTATTCTATGAATTCAAACCTATCTGAAAAAAAAAGATTTATACCACCCGGCACAATTTTGCCCTTTGTTCTTGTAACAGCGCTGTTCATGTTCTGGGGTATCCCCGCCAACTTGAATGATGTTCTTATAAAACAGTTTATGAAATCGTTTGAAATAAACCGTTTCCAGGCCGGTTTAATACAATCGGCTTTTTATATGGGGTATTTTTTACTGGCCATGCCGGCGGCTCTGCTTATGAGAAAATTTAATTATAAAACGGGACTAATAACAGGTCTTTTCCTTTTTAGCATTGGTTGTTACCTTTTCTGGCCTGCTGCCGTAGTAGGTGAATATAGTTTTTTCCTCTTTGCATTATTTGTGATAGCCGCCGGTCTAGCCTTTTTAGAAACAGGTGCCAACCCGTTTATTGCCGGTTTAGGCAATCCTGAAACATCGGAAAGGAGATTGAACTTTTCTCAGTCATTCTATCCACTTGGAGCAGTTATAGGGGCTCTTACCGGTACAATATTTATTTTTTCAGGTATTGAACACAACGAAGCCACTATCAATGCTATGAAAACTGCAGGAGAATATGATGCTTACCTGAAAAATGAAACAATACGGGTTGTAACGCCATACCTGGTATTAGCTACCGTTGTCCTTACCTGGGGTCTTTTTATACTTTTAACTAAGTTTCCCAAAATCCATGAAGAGAAAAATGATTACGCACAAAAAGGAAAGTTATCTGATTTGCTTAAATATCCTCATTTCTGGAAAGGAGTACTTGGTGAATTTTTCTATGTTGGCGCACAAGTTTGTACATGGAGCTATTTTATCACATATATACAAGATTATACGGGTCAGCCGGAAAAAATAGCAGGCGGTATACTCACCGGGACCTTATTTGCTTTTGGTGTGGGTCGTTTCTTTTCCACCTGGATCATGAAATATTTCAAACCTAATAAAATGATGGGGATTTACGCTATCTGTAACATGGTATTGGTAGGAATAGGAATTATTTTCCCTGGCTGGATTGGTGTTGGGGCTATCTTCCTGACAAGCTTCTTTATGTCCCTGATGTTCCCGACAACGTTTGCATTAAGTATTAAAGGACTTGGACCTAACACGAAGCTAGGAAGCTCATTGCTTGTTATGGCAATCGTAGGGGGCGCCATTCTTACGCCTATTATGGGGCTGATATCGCAGACAACAGGAAGCATGGCATTAGCGATGATCGTGCCCTTTGCAGGTTACGCCTACATGGTTTATTACTCTTATCGTGGATACAGAATGAAAGGTGAACCGGTGTTTAAAAACAACTTTGTATAACTCTACAAGATTGAGCCTACTCTAAAAAGTCCATCGCTTTGGAATATTGAAAAAATGGAATATTGGAAACACCCATTATTCCAGCATTCCAAAATTCCATTATGCCATTATTATGTCAAAAATGACTTTTCGGAGTGGACTCAAGATTTGGTATCAAAAATAAAAAAAAGCTGCATGATTCTTTTGGTATGTCAGGCAATGCAAATGATATTTCAGGTGTTATGAAACAATTGTTTAAAATCAAATCTGAATTTAATAAAATTTAAACTATTACCATGAAAACAAAACAGCAAAAATCAGGAAACAAAATGAAGTATAACAAGACAATAATCGTTCTTGCTATCATAGTCATTTTTGGTACTATCGGTTGCACAAGGTATGATCCCGGACAGGGATGGCAAACATACCGGCATGATGGTGCAAGAAGCGGAGTAACTACTGAAGAATTACCTTCCCAACTCTTTCTGAACTGGACCTATATCCCGGCTCATGCACCAGAACCTATATGGACCTTACCGGCAGAAGAAATGCCCAGAATGCACTTCGATAATACATATCATGTTTCTGCAGTAAATGGTATAGCCTACTTCGGTTCTTCGGTTGACAATAAAGTGTATGCATTAAACATCTCCACAGGAAAAGAAAAATGGGCATTCTTTACAGAAGGACCAATCCGGTTTTCCCCTACGGTTTACAATAACCGGATTTATTTCGGTTCAGATGATGGTTATGTGTATTGTCTCAGGGCCAAAACCGGGAAACTGGTTTGGAAATACCGGCCTGGTCCAAAAGATAAAAAAGTGCTTGGGAATGGAAATATGATCTCACTCTGGCCAGTCAGGACAAGTGTTTTGGTTGAGGACGGCACGGTTTATTTTGGTGCAGGAGTCTTTCCGTACGACGGTCTGTATATTTGTGCATTGAATGCAAAAGATGGTTCCTTAATATGGAAAAATGATAATCTTGATGACGATGCCTTTGATTTGAATTACGGTGGTGTGTCACCACAAAGTTATTTAATCGCTTCCGAAGATAACTTGTTTGTTCCTTCAGGACGTGCAATGCCGGCTGTATTTGACCGTTTAAACGGAAAATTCCTTTATTATCTGTCACCCAGCGGAAAACAGGGTGGTACATGGGGTATGCTCGACAAGGGAGAACTAATTGCAGGTGTTGACCGATCGGGTACTCCGACAAAAGTATCCTACGATGCTGAAACAGGGGAAAGAAAAGGAGATGTATTTGCTTCTTTTACAGGGATCGATATGGTTGGAGCCGGGGATATATCCATTATTGCTACCGGAGATGGAGTTTATGCCATCGACCGTATCAAATATCCTTTAATTCAACAAAAAATTGATTCGGTGCGAAGAGAACAAAATCGTCTGACTGGTTCATTCAGGGAGATGGCTTTTATCACGGTTGCTGACAGGACAGAATTCAACAAACAACTTGATGAAATTACTAAAAAGCTAAACTCTTTAATTAACGAAGAAGAAAAACTAAAATCATTGTCATCAAAATGGTTTTTCCCGCAAGAGGATCTCAGCAGTATTATTCTGGCGGGCAGTCAGGTAATTGCTGGCGGAGCGGGTATTGTGCTTGGTCTGGATTCAGAAACAGGAGAAGAGTTATGGAGAAATGATGTTGAAGGGGTTGCAAACGGATTGTCTGTATCAGACCAAAGCCTTATTGTTAGCACTGAAAAAGGACCAATTTATTGTTTTACAGGTAAGGCAGAAAAAAAAGAAACAGAAAAATATGAAAAAATCCTGCCAGCCATAACCGATTCTCCTTATCAGAAAGATAAAATCGTTTATGAAAAGGCAGCTTCATCCATTTTGAAGGAAACTGCTATTGATAAAGGTTATTGTCTTGTTCTGGATTGTGGGGAAGGACAGCTCGTGTTTGAACTTGCAAAAAGGAGTAATTTGAATATTGTGGGAATAGAAAAAAATCAGCAAAAGGTAAAGAAAGCTAAAAATAAATTGGAAAAGGCAGGTTTATATGGATCAAAAGTAATTGTTGAAAACTGGTCGATAAATTCCCTGCCGGAATATTTTGCTAATCTGATTGTTTCTTGGGATATTTTAAAATCAGGTAAACCTGATGCTGCTCCCGGTGAAATTTTCAGAGTATTAAAACCGGCCGGAGGAACAGCCTGTTTCGGGATACCTGAAGTGGAAGGTATTTCAAAACAGACATTAGATCTGGAAAAGATGGCAGATGAGTGGAAGAATTTTGAAATAAACGAACCAGAAATTATCCGGGAGGATGGCAACTGGATCATCTTTACCCGTAAGAGGTTGACTGGTGCAGGAGGGTGGACTCATCAGTATGGAGATGCAGCGAATACTTGCTGTTCTGATGATAAATTAGTCATGGCTCCCTTCAGTACACTCTGGTATGGCCCCCCCGGACCCCAGTTGATACCAGACAGACATGCTAAAGCGGTTGCTCCCGTCGCATTTGACGGAAAACTAATTGTAGAGGGGGAAGATATTATTATGGCTATTGATGCATATAACGGGACTATACTCTGGGAAAGAAAAATCAAAGGGGCAAACAGGGTACGGGCAGATATGGATGGAGGAAACATGGCAATTAATCAAAATGGCTTATTTGTTGCGATAAAGGATAAGTGCCTCAAATTGGATATAGAAACAGGGGAAACTGTTCAGACATTCAAACTACCTGCTCAATGGAATGGGAAACCACGGCGTTGGGGTTATATTGCAGTAAAAGATAAAATTCTGTTTGGGTCAACTGCCATGCCTTTAAAACAAGAATATAATCAACTCTTTAATAAATTGATTGATGAGGATGGAAATTGGAGAGAACGAGAGGAACTTGAACTATCAGATTTCCTGATTTCAGAATACTATAAATTCAGAGTTTCTGAAAATACTGAAGAAATTACACAAGATTTTCAAAGAATGGGTACAAAATGGGGTTCTATTACTGATTTCCCTGACTGGGATGGTGGCATCAGGGGACTTAAAGGCACGTCTGACAGAATAATGACCAGCGATGGAATATTTGCAATAGATATTGAAACAGGTAAAACTATCTGGACTCATAAAGGAAAAAAGATAGCACAAATAACTGTTTCAATAGGGGATGAAACCGTTTTCTTTGCTGAAAATGCTGTAACAGCCGCTCAAAGACAAAAAGCTTTAGTTGAAAAACAAAAGTATATACAAAAAGGAAATTGGGAAGAGTTTGATACAAAGTTAGGTCCGGATGAAGCCGATACAAGATTGGTGTATGCACTAGATGTTTTGTCAGGACAGAAAAAATGGGAGAGAGTGGTTGATCTGTCTGGTTGTGGGGACGATCAGACTGCCTCTGCCTTTAAAAATAATATTCTTCTGTTCTTTGGGAGCTTTGGCCTCCATGATAAATGGAGATTTCCTGCCGATGAGTTGCGGTGGCACAGGGTAACGGCCTTATCAGCTGAGGATGGTGAATTGTTGTGGTCACGTCCGTTAAACTATATGGTTCGTCCTT
>CAZEWS010000005.1:0-33250 GCA_964515985.1 uncultured Rikenellaceae bacterium
ACATTTTCTTAATCAACCCTTGTGCTTCGCGGTATTAATCCCGCCCTAAGTGTTGCGGGCATGTGCTTTTCTTTTTTTTAGACCTGCCCAAATGGGTTTCAAGCCGTTAGTAATTGTTGAGTTGAACAATTAAAACAGTATAGTAATTGTAGTTTCCTATTCACCCGCCTGTAATTGAAGAAACCCTTACTGCCCGCCACGATGTCCTTCCTTTCTTCTTGTCAAAGGATGGCTTCAAATCGAAGTTCACAAGCTGCCCATTTTGTGTTCCATCTGGCAGGTCATCCTTACTGCAAAAGAATGATTCTTTTTCTCTTGTCTCAATAAAGCAAAAAGGTTTATTGGTGGTCCCAAGCTTAACTTTTCCTTTGAGGTTTCGCGTCTTTTGCTTTGGCGGCGGTCCGTCATTTTCATCAACATTAGCCAGCCATGTTTTTTTACAAGTTTGGATACAATCGCTTGAAGTAGTGGGAAGGTCAACTTTTTGCTCTTTACTTTTCAATTGCTCAATGATTTCAATCAATTCATCTGAAACAAACCATCCCTGCTCTTCTCTTATGCATCGAACTAGTTGGTAATGATAAAGCGCTTCCTTTGGTTTTTGGGTTCGCAGCATTGCGTCAGCAAGGTCCCTAAACAAACTTACCTTGTTGGTTACCGGTCCGAGTGTAATAGCCGCTTTGAACATCGACTTCAAAGCATCTTCTTCCTTACCGTTCTTCAAAAGCACTTTAGCATATTCGTGCAACATCCACCAATCAACCCGTCCTTTCCTGGTCAGTTTATTATAGATTTCTTCTCCAGCGGTGAAATTCTCTTGTGCAATACTCGCTTTCGCAACCAACCGTTCAAAGAACTTAGCCTTTCCCTTAAACTGGTCTTTAACTTGGTTTACAAGCTCAATTCCTTCATTAAAGTTTCCATTCGCAATTAAGCCAGCCGACCGATAGTAATACCACAATTCCTTATTAGTCCAGTTGCCCTTTACAGCGCTTTCATCTTGTAATTGGTTAGGGTCAATTTTTATCAACCACTCGTTCATTATTTCCCAATCTCGATTTTTCTTAGCAACCTTAGCAACCTTAAACGCCACCATGTTGAAGGCGGTTAGCTCAGGATTCATTTCCAAGATATTGTTTGCAATGTCAGTGACAGTCAGGGTATCTATATCTTCCTCTAATCTATACAGTCTGCCAAAGATGTTTGCCCAAATACACTCGTTCTTGCACCATTTGAAATCTGAATATTTTTCAAACACAACTTCCGAGAAGGCAAGTGCTTTATCGTGTTGTTTTATTTTGCGATAACAATGAAGTAATCCGGCTGCTGTGAACTTATCTTTTTTGGCCTCCCAAAGCTCCTCATACAGCTTGACTGCTTCTTCAAATTCCCCGCTTTTTCTAAGTTCGTTAGCTTCTGAACTCTTCTCTTGATTGGTTGCCATTAGTCAAGTACTTGTACGGTGGTTTTAAAATGCATTTTAGCAACATTCGCCAACTGGTCTTGACCATGCTTTTCAACAAGCAGTTTTGCTTGCTCAACTACCTGTGGAGAGGCTCCTTTACTCAACTCCATTCCGTACTCTTCAGACAAATTCTTCATTCTCTCAAGAAATCGTGCTCTTGCTAATATAGAAGCCGCAGCGACTGCAGTATGGCTCTCTGCTTTATGCTCTTGCGTAAGGTTTATTCTTCTGCCCTTTTCTTGCAACTTGCTCAGAATAAAACGTTCATCTGCAAACTTGTCCGACACCGCATTTTCGCAATCTACCTTTGTCAGAACTTCTTCAATGGCCTTAGCGTGCCCCCAAGCTAATAGCATGTTAAGATTTTTACCCTCGCGTTGAAATGTGTCATACAAATTGTTGTAGGTTGGTGGGGTTATTTCAATCACCGCATATTGGTCATGGCAAATGTTACGTATCGTCCGCGCCAACTCCAATATTTTAGCGTCACTTATCTTCTTACTATCCCTGACACCAATTCTATCCAAAATAGTCTTAGTCCGAGCATCTACATACACTCCAGCAGCAACAAGTGGCCCAAAATAATCGCCCTTACCTGACTCATCTGTTCCAATGTTTGGTTTGAAGTTATCAAGTTTGTTTGCTTCGTGTCCATTAGCTCCTTGGTCTGGGGTGCTATCCTTGTGCCCTTCTAGTGCTTCAATGATGCGATGTTTTTTCTCATCCTCTTTAATAGGGGAGTAGTCATACTTTACTACCCCCTTTTTGTTGCGGTATATACGTATCAGTCCTTTCCAGCCACCTTCTGATATGCTGAATTGCACCCCGTAATCAATCTCCTTGTAATCTCGCACGTTAAACCCAGCCTGCTCCAGTGCTGACTTGGAGGTTCCAAATATCTCTTGTAATATTTCCCTGTTGCTCATTTCCATCATTACGGATAAATCCCTCCAAATTCAGGCTCGTTAAAGTAGTCAAAGAGCTCCTTCGTGTTCTTTAAAATTTCGTCCAATTTGTCGCTGGCTTCCTCATGTGTATTTACTTTGGTTACAGTGCTACTGTCACTGTGCATCATAAAGTTTCTGGTCATATCGAGTGCAACAGATAGCTTATCGATATAACTTCCAGCATACTTTTCCTTCACGATTAAAGCAGTTCGCCTGGAATAGGTTTTATCCTTTAGATTGGTGAAGCCATCTTCCTTTCTGCTAAAATGTGTCGGTGGGTAAAATCCAACCGCTAACAAAAGCTTTTTTGCAAACCCCTCAAAAGCCTTAGACGCTGGCATTACTACTGGTGAGTATTCAGGCAGCGGAATTCCGGCAATACGCAGACATTCTGCTGCAACAAACCACTTTTGGTCATGGGGTTCAAGGAACTTGTATGCATCCTGCAATACTCCCATGATGTTGTTCTCTGCAGTTTCAAGAAGTAGAGGCGTACATGAAGCAGTGAACTTCTCCAGCACTTCCTCATCATGGGAAATAAAACGGATTATGACCTCTTGCTCACTTGGAGTGCCTATTTTTTCGATGATGTCACATACATCGTTAAAGAGCTTGTCTTCTTTACCTTGCAAAAAAGAGTGTCCCATTGTTGAATTGTGTTACTGTTAGCGAGTATTCTGCTCTGATTATCTTTGCTCGGTATTCTTGATGTGCAGCAGGGTTTTCTTCTATAGTGAGCGTTCCATAAATATCGTTGAGTTCATTCTTAATGGCTTCCTTTACTTTGTCGACAATTATCATATACTTCTGTGCGCATGACTTGACTTTAAGCTCCTCGATTTGTCTGAGAATCTCAGGCGAATCGGTCACTTTGGTTTTTAACTCATCGAACTCTTTCTTCAGTTGAAGCTTGGGACTACCTCCAGGCACGAACTTTCCTGTGTGGTAGAGCATGAGTGATATTTTTTCATAACCATTGGAGATTTCATACTTCACGTAACCGTTCTGCTGAGTTTTGTTTACCTGATATTTTTTATCTTGACAGTATTTGTCAAGATAGTCTTCGATGAGATTTGCATGTCCTTCAGCCATGATTATTGTAATTAGGTATAAACAATAAATTTACAAAAATTATTCCTTTCATTTCTATTGACTTAAATAATGTAGTCTATATGACGTATTGACAGAGAGACAATCCTTAACTATGTTCTGATGAAAGCAAATTTTAATTATACAAGCATTGCCCGCAACTTGTTTATAAGGTGAATAAACTTCACATTC
Source organism: uncultured Rikenellaceae bacterium (assembly GCA_964515985.1). Classification (GTDB taxonomy): domain Bacteria; phylum Bacteroidota; class Bacteroidia; order Bacteroidales; family VadinHA17; genus CAZEWS01. Next base: position 3,694 of record CAZEWS010000005.1, read on the forward strand.
ATACTCCGATATTTCCGGATAAGAGGAAGTTTGTTCCACTTTATTACAAATATAATCAAAAATCCATGTCCAAAAAAGGACTATTTATACTTAAATACTTGTTCTTTTATCTTACAGTTTACCCCGTTGGAAATTCCGAAATTCCTTCGGGGTTTATCTGGGTTAGGTATTTAGATCCCGAATAACTTCTGCCTGCCATAGGCATCCCTATGGGAAAAGGCATCGCTTTGTGAGCTTTCGGGATAAATTATTACTCACTACGTTCGTGAGATCACTTCGTTAAGTTCCCTTGGGGATGAGATCGGTTACTCACTTGGTTCGTGAGAACGCTTCGCTTAGTTTACTAAGTTCGACTAACAGCCTAGTCCAACGAGCAAAATAAGGAGATCCCGATGAACTCATTCTGAGTTATCGGGATAAGTTCAACTATAAGATTTTACTGCGCCAAACAGCTTGTAAAATCTTAGTTTCACTTACTTTCCAATACAAAACTTCGAGAAAATATTACCTAATATCTCATCGGTGGTGATCTCTCCGGTGATCTCACCCAGGTAATGCAAAACCTCACGGATATCCTGTGCAAGGAAATCACCGGAAATTTCCTGTTCCAGTCCGTTCAAAACACGTTGAATGGCTTCCGAGGAATGGACAAGGGCTTCATAATGTCGTGCATTGGTGACAATTATGTCGTTTTCTTCCAGCGCTTTCAGATTTATAAATTTTACCAGTTCCTGGGCCAGGTCATGAACATCTCCGTGATCGAGGGCCGAGATCAGTATAAATCCATCCTGCTCCCGGAGAGAATCAAGTTTTTTACGGGTGAATTTCTTGTTTATCTCAGATTCAGCCAGCTTGTCGGTTTTATTTATGACTAGAATAAGCTGCTTGTCGTCAGAAGAAGTCTGTTTCAGTATTTCCTTAACAGACCCCTGTATTATGTTAATATCATCTGTAGCATCCACCAAAAGAAGAACAATCGAAGCTTGTTTGATCTTCTGATATGTTTTGCGAATGCCAAGGTTCTCAATGAAATCTGACGTTTCTCTCAGTCCGGCCGTATCAATAAAACGAAACGCAACACCCTCAATAACAATAGTGTCTTCAATCGCATCCCTGGTAGTACCCGGCACCTTGGAAACAATTGCTTTTTCTTCTTTTACGAGCGAATTCAGAAGGGTGGATTTGCCTACGTTGGGCTTACCTACAATGGTGACCGGAACTCCATTTTTTATTACATTTCCAAGCGAAAATGAATTTACTAACTGTTCTATCAGCTTATTGATCTTTAAAACCAGGTCTTTTAATTCCCTTCTGTCAGCAAATTCAACATCCTCTTCAATGAAATCCAGTTCCAGTTCAATGAGTGATATAAAATTCACCAGTTTTTCCCGCAGTTTTTTTATTTCATCCGAAAAGCCACCCCGCATCTGGTTTATAGCCACTTTATGAGATGCCCGGGATGTTGAAGCAATCAGGTCGGCTACTGCTTCCGCCTGTGAGAGGTCCATTTTACCATTCAAAAATGCACGCATAGTAAACTCTCCAGGGATTGCAAGCCGGGCTCCATTATTAATGAACAGTTGAAGCAATTGTTGCTGCACATATGTAGCGCCATGGCACGAAACCTCAACCACATCTTCGCCGGTGTAGGAATGAGGGGCTTTAAAAATTCCAACCACAACCTCGTCAATGATCTTATCTCCATCCCTGATGGTTCCAAAATGCAATGTATTGGGCTTTTGACTAATCAGCTTTTTCCTTTTTGAATAGAAAAGTTTGTCACATATACGTACAGCATCTTTACCTGAAAGCCGCACAACAGCAATGGCGCCGGAGCCGGGTGGGGTTGAAATGGCACAAATGGTAGAATCGTCGAGCATTTGAAACGCTGGTTTTAATGTTGTAAATCAGTAAAATATTTTGTGCAAATATACGAAACAATGGGTGAAGAAAAGGTTAAGGTTGAGGTGGCAGCGGAAGGAAGTAGTAAATTAGTACGCAGTAGCCAGTATGCAGTATGCAGATGGAATTGTGAATTCGAAACCTTAATTGTACAGCCGAATTGTATTTAGCTGGACATAGACCTGGCATAACCGGTAAATCATAAACGGGTATGCTAATTCACTGAAAATACTGAGATAGTCAGCGGTTAACAGGCATATTGGAATAATTCCGGATTTTCATATTAGCTGTAATCTTTTCAACCGGTAAGGTAATCATAGACTCGGCGTAAATCTCTGCGAGGTCCTTTACAGGATAAAGACCGGCCATTTGGAAAGTCTTTTTACATAACGGACAACTGGTTGTTAGTTGTTGAGTATCATTTGTTACAATTTGCTCAATGGTTTCCCGGGCAATTTGCCTCTTTTCTTCGACATCCAGTTCCAGGTCAGCAAGGCTTCCACCGCAACATAAACCATCCCCAGGAGTGTAATCTTTGTTTTGTAAATAAACCAGTAAGTCCAGCACATTTCTCGGTTCACTGTAAATTCCCAGATCGCGTCCCAGTTCACAGGGATCATGATAAACAGTTTTTATTCCGTTTTGTTGAGGAATAAATCTTCCTTCTTTTATCAGGGAATTCAGATACTGGGAATGATGAACCACAGGCACCTGGTAATAGTAATCATTTTTAAAGGTATTCAGACAAATCGGGCAGGTGGTAACGATTAATGCCGGATTACAATTCAGTATCTTACTCCGTGTTCTGTTCGAAATTTCCCTGAATGCTTCATATTGTCCTGATAACAGTAAAGGCCGGCCACAACATATGGCCTCATATTCATCAATAAAAATAAAATCTTCTCCGGTAAGCATAAAAATTTTCTTCATTGCTTCCGTGATCGCCGGGGTTAACCGTGTCAAACATCCGCCAAAAAAAACAATTTTTGATGGAAATGCCGGCCATGAAGCCTCATCCAGATATGAGAAATCATAATTCATTTTTCCGTTTATCCTGTTCCTTTCGTTCATTCTTATTGAAAGTGTGTCTACCTGAACCGGGCAAACCTGTTTACAACGTCCGCACATCAAACAATTCATAACTGAATTTTCTTTGGGTTTTTTCCCGTTCCGGAGATTTCTGAGGAAATATAACGATTGTCCCATTAAGCCGGTTTTAACATTCATTTGACAGGCATCAAGGCATATTCCACATAAAGAACATGCATGTACCTGGAAATTGGTGATGCCGTCATCATGAAGAGCTTCTATATTGGCATTTTTAAAGAAAATATGCGGTATTTCGGTAAAGATATGCATGTAGCGGGAGAAGGGGAGAAGAATAAAAAATCCTCCCAGAACACTGGAATAAAACAACCATGCGGCATCTGAAAGGAAATAATAATTTTCCGGAAGATAAATCAGATTACCAAGAAAACCCGTAAAGAAACCACCCCCACCATAAACGGTATGATTGAGTGATTCTGCTATCAGCCTGGCCGGGAAAACAAGCCATAAAAAAGCCAGTGCTGTTTTATCCGTACTGCTGTGATTTGCTGTTTTACTGACACCAAGGAGTTTTGCATTGAACCTTTTATAAATTGCAAGGAAAAGTCCTGATAAAATAAAAATCAAAAGGATATCCATGATATAATTAAACCCGATATCCAGCCATCCGGTTTCCAAATATCCCCTTACATAAAAATCAAGGAATATTGCTTTAGATGGAGAGGAAAGAAATGTGCCTGTTTTACAGATGGTTTCAAGTTGCCCTGCCAATATGAGAAGAAACCACCCGAAAGCCAGGCTCGTATGCATATACCACAGTCGCCGGTTAACCTTAAATATTCTCATGTGTAGCAGGCATTCCCTGAATACTTCAGCAAGTGAATCCACTAACCATTTTATTGACAGAGCTTTCTTTAGCCTTACTTTGTTTCTGATACGTAATGTCATGAACCAACGGGTATAACTGATTATCAATGATATAATCAGAAAAATCAATCCGATTGTGAACGGGATGACGAAAAATGATTCCATATCCATCAGGTTTTGTATATTTCAAATATTCTTTTCATTTCTACAATCGCTTTTCTCGTATTAACTCCCCTGGGGCATACCAACCAGCATTTACCACAATACTGACAGTATTTCAATCCTCTTTTCAGATTTACATACAAGCCGGTTTTTAAATAGAGATGTAATTTTCTGAACCCCATTCCGGTTTTTTCAGATGAATTACAGGTAGCGGTGCATGAACCGCATGAAATGCATAATGATAAGGAAGGGACCCTTTCTATCATTTCCTTGTAATCAACATTTGGTCGGTCCTGGTCAAGCAACTGATCTTTATGAATTTTGAAGCCAAAATCTATCATGCTGATCCTGATTTTCAGATATAAAAGAATTTCTAAGAAAATGATGTACCTCAAATGCAACCCTTGATGCTTCATTCATCGATTCTGTAATATTTTTTGGCCCTGTGCAGGCACCTGCAAAGAATAATCCATTTTTTAAAGGGTTTAATGAAAAATCAATTTTACCCGTCCCAAAAAATCCATCGGTCCCGGTCTGTTCATTTATTAACGGGCATATCTGGCTTACGGATTTATCAAGCTGCATGCCAATCAATAATACTATCATATCCACCGTCATTTTAGCCGGTTTTCCTGCAAGCGTATCTTCGTATCTTATTACCAATGAACCGTCAACATCTTCATTTGTTTCAGAGAGTCTCCCGCGTATAAATTGTATTTTGTGGCACATCTGTGCCATCTTATAATTGTCTTCATAAAATCGTCCGTTCAGTCTCAGGTCCATATACAGGCAACTGACCTGGATTTCGGGAATCCTTTTCCTGAGTTCCATAGCTTGTTTAATCCCGGTGATACAACATACCGATGAGCAATATTCACTTCCAACCTTAATGTCTCTCGATCCCACACAATGAATCATTGCGACTTTGCCCGGAACCTTTCCATTTGTCATTGTAATGTAATTATTTTTAAATTTATCTTCCAGTTCAACAGAAGTAATTACGTTATCATATATCCCATAGCCGTATTCTTCCTTTCTCCCGGCATTAAAAGGATTAAAACCTGTTGATATAAAAAGAGCAGGGCTTGTGTAGATAGTTTGGTTCTGATCTGCTACTGTAAATCCTTCAGGACTTTTTGTAATTGTTTCGATTTGTACCGATGTCATTAAGTTTTTTTTCTGATCTTTCAGCAATGGATTAAGAATCTCCATAGCAGATTCATTATGTGGGAAAAGTGTGTTCCATAGCAATAGTTTTCCTCCCGGATGATCCTCCTTTTCCAGGATATATATTTTATAGCCCAGTGACTGCAGAATTGTGCCTGCTTTCAATCCTGCCGGACCGGCTCCAATAATAATACAATCAGCTTCTGTTCTTTTCATATTTTTCAATAAACTTTTAGCAAATCGGGTATTTGGGGTTTTGATAGTTGTTTGCCTGAAAATCCTATATATTTCAAAGCCGGATCGTAATCCACACCCATTTTTTCCAATAATGGTTCGACCGCCACCTGGTGCATTTGTAATCCCAGGTCCCAGGGATCATATCCGAGGGCCAGGGCGGCAACTTCTTCGTATGTTAGAACAGGAATTCCATTACCTTCCTCACCATAAGTTTCTCTCTTCGTCTCACTGATGACATATTGCCATCGATCGAAGAAAAAATTACAGCCGGGACAATTGGTAACTATCAGGTCAGGTTTATAGGGTTCCATGGATTTCATTTTTCTGTATGTACAGGATAAGGAATACCCCCTGCTTGCCTTTACAATGTATTGTCTGAATCCAAATCCGCAACACATCCTTCTTTCCGGATAATCAATTACCTCACCACCCAACGATTCTATAAGACCGGCAAGAACATAAGGATGTTCTGCTCCCCCGATCCCCTTCTCAGGGAACATTTTGGCATAGTGACAACCGATATGCTCAACCACCTGAAGTGGTTTTCCCGTATATTGATTTATAAGTTTGTATTGCGTTTTGGCTGCGATCTGACCCCTGAATTTAAAGATGATATCACTGGCATGGACAAGATTTTCCGGTATTTTAAATTCTCTTCCTGTTGAACGGTACAGGTAATCACGTACCTGTTCCTCAATTTCCGGATGTTTCTCCCATATATCCAGGATTTCATTATACAAACCAAAGGAAGTAACACAGGAAATTACAAAATTGCGATATCCGGCTTCTGACATCAGGGCAAACTGCCTTGCAATCACTGTCATAGTTGTTTCAAGCTTTACCAGGTCAACATGATAACCGATCCCTGTACAGGTTGTATGATTGGGATCGTTGTACAAATCTTTTCCCAGATCGTTCCTTAATATCCTGATGAATGCTTCTTCAGCACCGGGAAAGAAGTTTTGCCTGACACAACTCCTGACAAAAAAATATTGATCATCGGCAATATCTTTCTGATATTCATTCCAGAATACTTTTTTACCGTCAACTTTCATCCTCAGGCTGGTTTTTGGAATACATTAACTGGAAATATTCATTCCAGATCGTATCATCATACTCCAGATTTAGTTTTTTCGCACATTTAGCTGCATCGTTCTCTAATTTTTCAAACCGGTCAGTGCAGCCGGTGATATTAAAAATCGTTTTAAGTTCATTCATGCTCGTTTTTGAAATTTTCCTGAGTGGACCGTTGCCAGGCTTGTTATATGAATTGCCGAAGAGATTATATATTTCACTGCTGTTTTTTCTTATCCAGTCCCAAACGGGGCCCTGTTCCGGGAATAAACCGGTATCCACACTATCGGCATGAACACAATAACCGGTAGCCAGAATTGTATCCCCGATAAGCTTCTTTAAAACATACATCTGCTTTCCCCTGTGGGAGTGCAGGTACAATCCTGTTTCAATGGAAAGGTTTCGAAGTGCCAATATTAACAATCCGGGGGTATTACCCCGGGGACATCTGGTTTTACATGACATACACTGTCCGCAATACCATATTTTTTCACCTTTCAGAAGTTCCTCAAGTATTTTCTCATCCTCAACCTGAAGAGCATCGGCAATTTCCCTTGGGTCGTAATCATAAAAGGAAGCGGCTGGACAAATGGCTGTGCAGGTACCGCAATTAATACACGCTTCCAGTCCTTCACTGAACCGGACATCTTGTTGTAAACGTTCAAATAACTTTCCCACTTATCCAAAATTTTTACTAAAATAACAAGCATTTAAACAATGGGAAAGCCCTTAAATACTTATTTTTTTCCAGAAATACGGGATGGTATAAAGTGGTATAGATGGTAAGTATTTATACTACTATATAAAGATCACTAAATCTCAATAAGTTTGTTTTCAACGGCATACATGACCAGACTTGCCGTGTTGTGTGTATTTGTCTTATCAAGGATGTTTGCCCTGTGCTTATCAACTGTCCTCTTGCTTATATTAAGTTCATCGGCGATCTCCAGGTTGGAATACCCCTTACATATCAAGGCAAGGATCTCATTCTCCCTGGTCGATAAATGAACTTCGGTGGTTTTATCCTTATTGATCTCTTTAATACTCTTAACTACATTATATAAAACTTCCTGGCTGAAAAATGTTCCTCCGTTATGCACAGTTTTAATCGCTTTGACCACTTCATCAATACCGGAAGTTTTCAGGATAAATCCTTTTGCTCCTGCCTCGATCATTTTCAAATAATATTCTTCTTCACCGTACATGGATAGTGTAATGATCTTAAGGTCGGGATACATCTGAATGGCTAAACGGGATGCTTCAATTCCATTCATTACCGGCATTTCAATATCCATCAACACTACATCAGGGGTAGTCTTTTGCAACAATTTACAAAACTCTTTTCCGTTTTCAGCTTCGCCTGTTATCTCTATTTCTTTTTCCCCTTTCAGTAAAGTAGACAGACCATTTCTGAATAATTTATGATCATCCACCAAAACAACTTTAACCTTTTTCATTTTCTTATATCTTTAAGCTTGAGAACAATTTCAGCTTCCATTCCACTTCCCGGTATACTTTCCACCGAGAAACGGCCGTTAACCGATTGCAGCCTTGAATGTATGTTATTGAAACCCGATCCGGTTGATCCGTCCTTTTCCAATATTTTCGGATCAAATCCCTTACCATCGTCCTTATAATGAATTAGCATCATATCTTCGGTTTTAAAAATCTTTAAGATAGCATTACTTGCCTCAGCATGACGAATAGTATTGTTAATAAGTTCACAAATAGCACGAAACAAGATTATTTCGACTTCCGTTTGAAAACGTTCTTTGTTGAGATTGGAACTGAAATGTATCCTGATCCTGCCGGCATAATTGATCCTGTTTACAAATGTACGCAGCATCGATTCAAGTCCGAAATTACTCAGTATATGCGGACTGAGATTTTCTGAAATTTCTTTCAGACCGTTGATCGCTTCTTCAATAAGTTCGGAGGTATTGTTAATTATATTGCTAACCTTTTCAGTAAGCTCACTTTTCTGTAGTGCAGAAAAAGACATTTTTACTGTGGATAATATAGGCCCTAACCCGTCATGCATATCTTTAGCAAACCGTTTACGTTCTTTTTCTTCTGTCTGAATTATCGCATTTAATACCCTTCTTTCGGATAATTTTCTGATCTTATCAGCTTCCTTAAGAGATTTAAATATCTTTTTAATAAATATAATACTCACCGTTATCAGAACGGACGTACCAATACCTGTCCATGAACTGAGCATAGAGAGGTCTTTTGAGTATGTCGGGAACATATAGGGCAGAAATTCAATTAGTCTGCGAATGGCGGTCAAAAAAAGTGCTATGGAAATCAATATCCACGAGAGATTATATTTTGTCAACTTAGTGAGACTAATCGCTATAAAAGCAGCCACAAACTGCAGAATAAAAGAAACGATCAAACCGTAAAATGTTGCCATGATTTTAATTTTAGTTGATTGATTACTTAAAACAAAGATAAACAAAATGCATCTTAAGTAGTTTGCCTTCCAAAGCCAAATATAGAATGACCGTGTGGTTTTCCGGATATTATGTTAAAACCCATAACCCTAAACCCGTAACTACTTCATTTAAACTTTACCCCAAAGTATGCCATTGAACCATAAACTGAAAACTGAGAACCATAAACCAAATAATTCTTTTGCCAAATAGGATAAAAAATATACATTTGAAGTTGTTATTTTCAAATTAAAACAAGAATGAGCATATTAGTCAATAAAGATTCCAAAGTAGTGGTCCAGGGGTTTACCGGTGGAGAAGGGACATTTCATGCCTCCCAGATGATTGAGTATGGAACCCATGTTGTAGGCGGTGTTACACCAGGTAAAGGCGGACAAACCCATCTTGATAAGCCGGTTTTTAATACCGTTGAAGAAGCTGTGAAAAAAACCGGAGCTAATGTTTCTGTAGTTTTTGTTCCGCCCGCATTTGCAGCCGACGCTATTATGGAAGCAGCCGATGCAGGAATAAAAGTCATTATTACCATTACCGAAGGTATTCCCACAAGCGACATGGTAAAAGTAAATGAATACATAAGGGATAAAGATGTCCATATGGTCGGTCCGAATTGCCCGGGTGTTATCACTCCAGGTGAAGCCAAAGTGGGTATAATGCCGGGATTTATACATAAAAAAGGCAGCATTGGTATCGTTTCCCGTTCCGGCACTCTTACCTATGAGGCCGTTGATCAGATAACAAAAGCCGGACTGGGACAGTCAACCTGTATTGGTGTTGGAGGTGATCCCATTATCGGAACATCTATCCTGAAAGCTATTCAATTATTTATGAAAGATCCTGAAACCGAAGGAATTATAATGATTGGAGAAATTGGCGGGAACATGGAAGCAGATGCTGCGAACTGGATCAGGGAAAATGGTACAAAGCCTGTAGTTGGGTTTGTTGCCGGTAAGACCGCACCAAAGGGACGCAGAATGGGACACGCAGGTGCAATAATCGGAGGAAAGGATGATACTGCAGCAGCAAAAATTAAAATCATGCAGGAATGTGGTATCCATGTGGTGGAATCTCCGGCGGACATCGGAAAAAGGATGAAGGAGGTTTTACATCAGAACAAAAATGAATAAAAAATCTTACAATGAAACTACTCGAAGGAAAAACAGCTTTAATTACAGGAGCTGCCCGTGGAATCGGAAAAGCCATTGCCCTGAAATTTGCAGGTGAAGGTGCCAATATTGCTTTTACTGATCTGTTCGATAACGACGATTTCCGAAATACACTTAAAGAACTGGAAACCAGAGGTGTGAAAGCAAAAGGCTATACTTCCGATGCCAGCAAATTTGATCAGACCCAGAAGGTGGTCAACCAGATCGTCGAAGATTTTGGCCAGATAGACGTTTTGGTAAACAATGCAGGTATAACAAGAGACACTTTATTAATGCGGATGACTGAGGATCAATGGGATGCAGTTATTACCGTTAACCTGAAATCAGTATTTAATTTCACCAAGTGTGTTCAGACAATCATGCTAAAACAACGCTCAGGGTCAATAGTCAATATCAGTTCTGTGGTTGGTGTTAGTGGAAATGCCGGTCAATCGAACTATGCCGCATCAAAGGCAGGAATTATCGGGTTTACAAAATCGGTTGCAAGAGAAATTGGAGCAAGGAGTATACGTTGTAATGCGATCGCCCCGGGGTTTATTTTGACCGATATGACCGAAAAGCTACCTGAAGAGTTACGAAAGGCATGGATTGAACAAATACCATTGAAGAGAGGAGGTACACCGGAAGATGTGGCTAACACTGCCCTGTACCTGGCATCTGACCTTTCTTCTTATGTAAGCGGACAGGTCATCAATGTTTGCGGAGCTATGAAAACCTGATCGCTGTCTTACAAATCCTGAATAAAAACAAAAGCTGTTTCGATAAACCGGAACAGCTTTTTTTATTTTATCATGGATCATTCAACAAGATTTTTTTAGTATCTTTAAAAATGAAAATTGAAGACGGTAAAATTGTTGCATACCGTACTAAAATACGTGTATCCTTTAAATTCCGAAAGGAATAAAACTTAAATTTTTTTAGTCATGATTGTAAAAAAGTTAAAAGAATTTCTCGATAAAAATGGGATTGAATATTTCACCATTAGTCATTCGAAAGCCTATTCAGCACAAAAAATTGCTGCTGCATGTCATATACCCGGAAAAGAACTTGCAAAAACAGTGATGATAAAGATTGACGGGAAAATGGCAATGGCTATACTGCCTGCTTTGTACAGGGTTGATTTTGAACTTTTAAGAGGCGCTACTGGTGCAGGAAAGATTGAGCTTGCAAAGGAACAGGAATTCCAGGATATCTTTCCAAACTGTGAGATAGGTGCCATGCCACCGTTTGGCAATTTATGGAACCTACCTGTTTATGTTGCAGAAAGTCTTACCGAAAATGAAGAAATTGCCTTTAACGGCGGGTTTCATACAGAACTAATCCGGATGAGTTTGAATGACTATATGAAACTTGTAAACCCCGAGATTGTAAAATATTCATTGCAGTAGAACCGATGAGCAGGGCAAAGCGTTGGGTCTTTTTAACCGTTATTGCAGGATTATTCTTTTTAATCTCCTGCAGCACGTCAAAGATAGTTATTGACATACCAAGACCTTCTGATATTGATATACCCGAAAAAATTAAAAAATTAGCACTTGTCAAATACAGATTACGTGATGATACAACTTATGTAACCAACGTTATTAGAGAAATGATATCGGGAGAAGGAGCTATGGTCGAAAAGGTAGCTATCGATAATGCGATGAATGGTTTTTGGGGAAAAATGAAGGAATATAGCAGATTCACGATAACCGGACTTGAAGAACGTTTGGTTGACCATAAGACAGAGAGTGGTTTTCCGGAACCATTACCCTGGCAGGAGATAAAAGAAATTTGCGAAAAAAGCAATTCAGATGCCCTGGTGTCTTTGGAAAGCTTTAGAGCATCAACTTCTGTTAATTACAGTTTTTATTCAAAATCTAAGAAAAAGGTTGAAGAGGGACAATTACGTACTGTGGTTTATGATATCAGGGAACAGGTTGTACATGTTGGACAATTATTAGCTGAAGTAGAACTTGGATGGCGGTTTTATTATCCGGCCGAATCAAAAATCCTGTTTATGAAAACCATACAGGATTCAACCATCAGGGAAGTTAAAGCCAATTCGAAAAAAGAAGCCGAACGGAAATTACCAGGAAAAAAGAATGCTATTGAGGAGGTAAGTTTTATGGCTGGAGAGCAATTTGCACAACTTCTGAATCCGGGATACACTACAGTGGAAAGAAGGTATTTCCCAAAAGGAAATGATGATTTTAAAATGGCAAAAACTTATGTCTTTCAGAGATACTGGGACAAGGCAGCTGAACTGTGGGAACGGAATTTAAACAACCCCAATCCAAGAATTGCTTCTGCCGCTAAGTACAATATGGCAATGATCAATGAAATGAAAGGCAAAATGGAAAATGCCCTGGAATTGGCTAAGACAGCCTGGCAGTTAAACCAAAATAAAACCATTGAAACCTATATTCAACTCCTTGAGAACCGTTTGTTAAACCAGTGAAGATACTTATTATTCTGTTTTTCTGTCTGCTATTTACAGCATGTCAAACCACATCCATTATTAAAATCCAAATACTGGAGTCCCCTGAAGTATCCTTGCCTCGTGATATTCATGGAATCACCATAATCAACCTGAGCCTGAAAACTAACCTTGTCACTCAAAATCAGGATTCAGGCAGAAATCTGCCATCAAAAAAATCACCTCACCATTCTGAGGTCACAAACAATTGCATTCAGGGTTTATCCGATCTGTTGATTACCTCACCCTTTATCGACACTGTATTTTACGATTCCCTGTTATATTATTTTGGTTTAAGTAAAGATTCAACGGGAAAACCATTACCACTTGACTGGCAGGATGTTGAATGGGTTTGTGATAAAACCAACACTGAATTACTGATTTCACTTGAAGATTACGACTGTTCAGACACTATTTCTCAGGATATTCATTATAGTTTTTTTCATAATGCTGATGATGCTATTATTAAAAGATATTTTGTTGCATATTTAAATGTAAGCCCCAAAGCATTCTGGAGGATATATGATTTAACAAATAAGAAGATTATTGATGAATATCTCTATATAGATACAATTCAATGGGAGAGGTCAGACAATGAATCATCAAAGGCACTGAAACAGTTACCTGAAAAGAATAACGCAATACTGGAAGCGGCTTACTGGGCGGGATATGGCTACGGTAAAAGAATTGTTCCTTCCTGGCTGGAGGTTGACCGGTTTTATTATAAATCGGGTAGTAAGGAAATAAAACAGGCTGGTAAGGAAGTCTTGAAGGATAACTGGACTGGTGCGGTGCAAATATGGAAAAAACTTGCATATGGGGAGAAAAAAAGCCTGGCAGCGAAAGCATCTCTTAACATGGCTCTGGCATCTGAAATTGAAGACAAGTTGGATATAGCCCTTGAATGGGCAGCAAAATCTTATCGTACGCTTAATAGATCAAGCAGTAAAGAATACGTCTTACTCTTACAGGAGAGAGTAAAGGAAAAAAGGAAATTACTCAGCAGATAATCCTATAAAATATTATTTTTGCACCTTTATTTTTAAATTGGAATGATAAATATGTTTACCACGGTATTTTATATCATTATTGCGATTTTAATTTTCGACTTCTTATTGGAAAGGCTCCTGAATTACCTGAATAGTACACGCTGGAGTAACGAATTGCCAAAAGAATTGCATGGAATATACGATGTTGACCAATATAAGAAATCGCAGGACTATTATTTTGAAAATCAGAAACTGGGACTTATTACCAGTGTTTTGACATTCCTTATACTCCTCTTGATGTTGTTTTTCGGAGGATTTTCAAAGGTGGATGGTTGGGCAAGGCTATTAAGCGGCAATTCAATTTTTATTGCCATGCTGTTTTTCGGGATACTTGGCTTTGCCATGGATATTCTTTCTACACCCTTTTCATTATACGATACATTTGTTATCGAAGAAAAATACGGATTCAATAAAACAACACTGAAAACCTTTTTCCTGGATAAAATAAAAGGCTGGTTTCTGGCTGCAATTATCGGAGGCGGGTTATTGGCATTGGTTGTCTGGTTTTATGAACAAACTACTAATATGTTTTGGATATATACATGGATACTGGTCAGTGTGTTCATGATCTTTATGACAATGTTTTACTCCACACTTATCGTTCCGATATTTAATAAACAAACACCATTGGAAGAAGGAGGATTAAGGAATGCAATACAAGAATTATGCAAGAAAGTTGATTTTAAACTTGATAATTTATATGTAATTGACGGATCTAAACGGTCAACCAAGGCTAATGCATATTTCAGCGGGTTGGGTGCAAAAAAAAGAATTGTGCTTTTTGATACATTGATTGAAGACCTGACTCAAAATGAGATACTTGCCGTACTGGCTCATGAAATCGGGCATTATAAAAAGAAACACACAAGGACAGGCATTATTATTTCCATTTTGCAAACGGGCTTAACTCTGTTTATTCTTTCGCTTTTTATTGGAAATCCGAAACTATCCGGGGCACTGGGTTCCGGTATCCCAAGCTTTCACTTGGGATTAATAGCATTCGGCATTCTTTACAGCCCGATATCCACTATTATTGGTCTTGGTATGAATTTTTTTTCAAGGAAAAATGAATTTCAGGCCGATAATTTTGCTAAATTTAATTTCAGTGGAGAAGATCTGTCATCGGCTCTGAAGAAATTATCAGTTAAGAATTTAAGTAACCTTACCCCTCATCCGGCATTCGTTTTTTTTCATTATTCGCACCCGCCATTGCTGGAGCGATTGAAACGATTGAAGGAAAAAAATGTTGATTAATTTTGTAAATAATACTGTATAAGTCCCTTGCCACTTTAGCTCAGATGGTCAGAGCGGTTGTTTCGTAAACAACAGGTCACGGGTTCGATTCCCGTAGGTGGCTCAAATTTAAATCGTTTTCCAAACTGATAAGTTTTGTTTTGGGTCTATATTTTATATTCTGTGTCAATTAACCAATTTTATAAAGGGCAGACCAATAATTTGGGGAACAGGGTATTACGACATAATAGTGAATTTGAAAAGGCGACAAAATCGGGTATTCCCTGGATTCTGGTTTGGTCAGCTTTAAAGAGTGATCGGTCTTCGGCTACGGTTCTTGAAAGGAAGTTAAAAAATCTTACACGGAACCGCTTAATTGATTTTATGAAAAAGTATTCTGAAGGCGTCGCCGGTCCTGACGAATTTCTCCTGTTGGAGAAATTGTCAGGATGCTGACCGTAAGCGTCAGCATTCAAGTCCGATGGGAGGCTCTAAGTAAAGGATGAGTGATGATTGTTGGATAGATGCCGGATATAAGGAAAGTGGCAGTAGCAGCCTGTCCGGCTACTGACGGATAGCAGGGATAAGTCTCCAGTCAACAGTCAACAGTCTCCAACTGAACTGAAAACTGAAAACTATAAACCAAAAACCATTTAATGTAGAGCCGAATTGTATTCGGCTAGAAAATAGACCTTGCACCGTTTGAGAGGGGAATAACCTGCCAGCGTCTGACAACCATTTCACGAACAAAGTGAGTGAAATGTCTCACGAGCAGGTTTGAGCGAAGGACAGAGGGAGTGAGTAAACCTGGCAGTGTTTGAGAATGGGATAAGTCGCTAGCCTACCCTGTTAAATACGCTATGCCGTATTTTATAATTTAACAGGGTCTGCTCTATGCTTTCTTTTTTTTTAAATTGTCAATTTTCTTATTTTTGTCGTCTTATTTTGCGGGAGTAGCTCAGTGGTAGAGCATCAGCTTCCCAAGCTGAGGGTCGCGGGTTCGATCCCCGTTTCCCGCTCAAAATGAAAGCCGAAATAATCTCCATAGGCGACGAACTGCTTATTGGCCAGACCATCAACACCAATGCTGCCTGGATGGGGCAGGAGCTGAATAAAATAGGTGTTCACGTATATCAGATCACTTCCATTTCCGATACAAAAGAACATATTATCAAAGCATTGGATGAAGCCAAATGCAGAACTGATCTGATTCTGTTGACAGGTGGTCTGGGACCTACACGCGATGATATCACAAAGCATACCCTCGCAGCATACTTTAATTCGAAACTCATTTTTAGCCAAGAAGTGTTTGAAAATATAAAAAGTTTCCTGTCAGGCCGATCCATTCCAATCAATGAATTTAATCGCAAACAGGCAGAAGTACCGGAGAATGCGAGAATATTTCAAAACAAAAACGGTACAGCCCCGGGGTTGTGGTTTGAAACCGATGGCAGGATTATTGTCTCCATGCCCGGTGTGCCGCACGAAATGAAAGACTTAATGAAAGAACAAATACTCCCCGCAATTTCTGCCTTCTTCATAACACCGGTTATCCTTCATAAGACCATTCTGACATTTGGAACGTATGAAGCACGACTGGCTGAGATACTCACAGATTTCGAACAATCCTTACCGGAAGCCTTTAGTCTCGCCTATTTACCGAAAGACGGAGTGATCAAATTACGTCTGACAGCAAAAGGAGCAAATAAAACAGCGTTAACAAAACGCATGGAACATACCACCGGCAAACTGTACCGGATTATCCCCGAATACATTTTTGGAACCGGTGAAGATACACTGGAACAAATTATCGGGAGTCTCCTTAAAAACGAAAACAGCACCTTATCAACAGCCGAAAGCTGTACAGGTGGTCGTATAGCACATTTAATTACATCTGTCCAGGGAAGTTCAAATTATTACATAGGATCAATTATAGCCTATTCGAACAGGATTAAGGAAAAAATATTAAATGTGGATCCGTCATTGATCAATAACCATGGCGCTGTAAGCAGGGAAGTTGTTGAAGCAATGGCACAGGGTGTACGCCAATATCTCAATACCGATTATGCCGTTGCCACTTCAGGAATTGCAGGACCGGATGGAGGAACAATAGAAAAACCAGTTGGAACGACCTGGATTGCAGCAACAAAGGATCAAAAAATCATTTCGAAAAAATTTCTTTTGGGTAACGACAGAAACAGGAATATCAGAAGAGCTTCCCTCACAGCACTAAATATGCTCCGGAAACTAATCTTGAATGAGAAGATTAATTAATCCAAGTTGCCACTTTCATTAATAAGCGTTAAATGGAACACGGATGACACTGATTTTGCAGATATTCACAGATTAAAGCATATACTATCAGTGAAAAACAGTTTAATCCGCGTCATCTGTGTTCTATTCAATTAAGTGGCAACTTGAGTTAATTAGTTCCAGTTTGCAGGCTTCTTGTTGCTGAGGTAATTTATACATATTATGAGTTAATTGTTTATCTGGAATCTTTTATAACGTTCCAATATTACTCGTTCCCTCAATCTACCACACGATCCACTTGTAAGGTTTGGCTTTACTAAATGTTCCATCTTTCCAATATTCCCTTGTTACTCGCTCCCACAAGCCACAATCACAATCCCGCTCGTGAGGCATTCTGTTCGCTTTGCTCTCAGAATGGTTCCAGTATTCCATTTTTTCCATAATAACGTATAACTTTTAGCTTCTATCCACCAAAGTTAGATCAAGCTTTTTTCCTTCCATGAAATTCCATGTGTAATAAATTCTTCGATTTATTTGATTAATTCAATAAAAATCACGTATTTTGCGCTCTGTTTTGAAAAAGTTGATTTTATTAATTAACAGAGATGTCAAGAGTTTGTCAGGTTACAGGAAAAAGCGTAATGGTTGGGAATAATGTTTCCCACTCCAAAAGAAGAACGAAAAGAAAATTTTATCCCAATTTGTCTACCAAGAAATTTTTTTTGCCGGAAGAGGATCGTTGGATTACGCTTAAGGTTTCTGCTGCCGGAATAAGACTTATTAACAAAAAAGGTCTTAAAACCGTGTTAAAAGAGGCAAAAGAAAAGGGATTTATCAAGAACTATTAATGATCTAAAAGCAATGGCTAAGAAAGGCAACAGAATTCAGGTCATTTTAGAATGCACTGAACATAAGGAAAGTGGAAAGCCGGGTACATCAAGGTATATTACCACCAAAAATCGTCAAAATACACCTGACCGGCTGGAAATGAAAAAATATAATCCAATTTTGAAAAAATATACCCTGCACAGGGAAATAAAATAATGGCCCATTATGGCGAAGAAAGTTGTTGCAACACTGAAAACAGGTTCAGGTAAAGATTTTACCAAATGCATCAGGATGGTGAAATCAGAAAAAACCGGGGCTTACCTTTTTAAGGAAGAAATGGTTCATAACTCCCATATCAAAGACTTTTTTGAAAAAAAATCCTGATAAGGATAAAAAATAACAGAGGACAAAGCTTTCTTCTTTAAGAAGAGAGCTTTTTTATATCCTGAATATAACATCAGCCCTATAATTTTTACCTCATGACTCCTTTCGGTATCTTCTCAAAAGAAACAAAAGAAAACCTTAATAAAGGTCTTGAAAAAACCAAAGAAAGCCTGCTGAAAAAACTTTCAAGGGCTGTGGTTGGTAAATCGAAGGTTGATGATGAAGTATTGGATAACCTCGAAGAGGTATTAATTACCTCCGATGTTGGAGTGGACACCACTTTAAAAATCATTGAACGGATTGAAAACAGGGTTTCAAAAGACAAATACCTGAATACAAGTGAATTTAATAGACTTTTAAAAGATGAAATCGCCGGTTTGCTTGAAGAAAACCAAACAGGTGAAGAATTTGATTTTGCAGCCCCCCTTGAAAAAACCCCATTTGTTATTATGGTAGTGGGAGTGAACGGAGTTGGTAAAACAACCACCATTGCCAAACTGGCACACCAGTATAAAAAAGCAGGCAAGAAAGTCTTTCTTGGAGCTGCCGATACGTTCCGGGCCGCTGCGGTAGATCAACTTCAGATATGGGCAAACAGGGCAGGGGTAGAGCTAATAAAACAAACCATGGGCTCCGATCCCGCCTCTGTTGCATATGACACCCTTAATTCAGCAAAATCGAAAAACATAGACGTAGTTATTGTAGATACAGCCGGCAGATTACACAACAAGCAGTTCCTTATGAGGGAACTGACAAAAATCAAGATGGTGATGAAAAAAGTAATCCCCGATGCCCCTCATGAGGTTTTGCTGATACTCGATGGGTCGACAGGACAAAATGCCTTTGAACAGGCTAAACAATTTACCGCAGCCACTGATGTAAACTCAATCGCCCTGACCAAACTCGACGGTACAGCCAAGGGCGGTGTGGTGATCGGTATATCAGACCAATTTAAAATACCGGTCAGGTATATTGGCATCGGAGAAAAACTTGACGATATTCAGGTGTTTAATAAAGCAGAATTTGTCGACTCCCTCTTTGCTATATAATAGTTGGTCATACGATAGTTATACAATGGTCATACAATTATCACACGATTGTCATTATTAAGTAGTTTACCCCCGTGAAATTGCGAAGCAATATTTCACTGGGGTCATTAAGTAGTCATTAAAGAGAAGTAAATGACAACAAATGACGTATGCCGCAGGGCATACTAATGACAGCGAACGAAGTGAGCAAATGACGCGAGCGTAGCGAGCTAATGACGTTCCATAACTCAACCCATAACATTCTTCATTTAGATGACAAAACCAATAAACAAAATTAATATCATTACCCTTGGTTGTGCTAAAAACATTGTTGATTCTGAGGTTTTAATGAAACAACTGGAAAGCAATCAGATAGAGATTGTACAGGATTCAGACAAGACCGATGCCAAAACAGTAATTATAAATACATGCGGGTTTATTGAAGATGCCAAGGAAGAATCCATAGAAACGATCCTGCAATTTGTAAAAGCAAAAGAGGCAGATGAAATTGAAAGACTATTTGTTATTGGGTGCCTGTCAGAGCGTTACAAAAAGGAACTTGAATCGGAAATACCGGAAGTTGACCAGTATTTCGGAGTAAATGATCTTGCGAAAATTATCCGGTTTTTGGGAGCAGAATATAAGAAAAACCTCATTGGTGAACGGGTATTGATCACACCGAAACATTATGCTTATCTTAAAATTTCAGAAGGTTGTGACCGTAAATGCTCTTTCTGTTCCATTCCTGATATCAGGGGCAAACACATTTCCCGTCCAATAGAAGATATTGTAGAAGAAACCAAAAAATTAGCCGAAAAGGGAGTAAAGGAAATTATTCTTATTGCCCAGGATCTTACTTACTATGGACTGGATCTGTACAAAGACCGGCGATTAGGAGAATTAATCAGCCAAATCTCTGATATTAAAGGCATTGAATGGATCCGTTTGCATTATGCTTTCCCCACGAATTTCCCCCTGGATATCCTTCCACTTATCGGGGAAAAACCGAACATCTGCAAGTATATCGATATTCCCGTCCAACATATAACGGATAAAATGCTGAATATCATGAGGAGGGGAATCAGCAGCAAAGAAACGTATCTCCTACTTGAGAAAATCCGTAAGGAAATCCCGGATGTTGCTCTCCGGACCACCATTATGGTAGGGCATCCGGGGGAATCAGAAAAAGACTTCAGGGCATTGAAGCAATTTATCTCGGAAATACAATTCGACCGGCTTGGCGTGTTTACCTATTCCTATGAAGAAGATACATATAGCTACAACCATTACAAAGACAGTATCCCTGAAAAGCTTAAGGAAAACCGGGAAAATGAAATACTGGAGATACAGGAAAGCATATCCATGCATTTGAATTATAATAAAATAGGAAAATTATTTAAAGTGATTGTTGATGGAAGGGAAGGTGATTATTTTACCGGACGTACTGAATATGATTCACCGGAGATCGATAATGAGGTGATCATCACAAACACGGATAAGGAAATAAAACCCGGAGAATTTTACCAGGTAAAGATTACTGACGCTGAAACATATGATCTTTTTGGGGAAGTATTGTGGTAAAAGGAACGGTAGTAGTAGCACCAGTAATTCGGTAGTAATTAAGTAGTAATTAGCTCGTCGCTTAGTTAATCGCTCCCGCTGGCCACAATCACAATCCCGCTCGTGAGGTTTGGCTACGCCAAATGTTCGCTCCTCGCGTAATAATAATGACGTGAAGGGTAGCGAACAAATCACAGCGCAACGAATGACCACTTAATGACGCGAGCGGTAGCGAGCAAATCACAGCGAAGCGAATGCCAGTAAATTGAAATACTGAACACGAAATTCCATCTCCTAAAAACACAGAACTCTGAACCCTGAACTTACTATTCTTTTTCCTGTTTTTCTTTCTGCTTCTTAATAGAGATGGCTATTTCATCTTTTTTCTTATCCAACCCCACAGAAATCACATCGCCTTCTGTCATCGAAGCTTTTATAATCACCTCAGCCATCGGGTCTTCGAGGTATTTTTGCAGTGCCCGTTTGAGAGGCCTTGCCCCGAATTGGATATCATAACCCTTTTCTGAAATGAAGTCTTTAGCAGGATCTGAAATTTTTAACTCGTAACCAAGGTTTGTTACCCTGTCATATAGTCCCTTCAATTCAATATCAATAATCTTGTGGATATCCTGCCGTTTTAGGGAATTAAATATTACTACATCGTCAATCCGGTTCAGGAATTCCGGTGCAAATGTTTTTTTCAGTGCTTTTTGTATAATACTTTTGGTAAGTTCATCCCTGGTTTCTTTCCTCGAATCCGTCTCAAAACCAATGCCATGTCCAAAATCCTTAAGTTGTCGTGAACCGATGTTTGAGGTCATGATCAAAATTGTATTCCTAAAATCAACCCTTCTTCCCAGGCTATCGGTCAATTGCCCTTCATCCAAAACCTGAAGAAGAATATGAAAAATGTCAGGATGAGCTTTCTCGATCTCATCAAGCAAAACAACAGCGTAGGGTCTGCGTCTTACCTTCTCCGTGAGTTGTCCACCTTCTTCATACCCAATATATCCGGGAGGAGCTCCTACAAGCCGCGATACTGAAAACTTCTCCATATATTCACTCATATCAATCCTGATCAGGTTTTCAGTGCTTTCAAAAAGGTATTCGGCAAGAATTTTTGCAAGCTGGGTTTTTCCAACACCGGTAGGACCCAGGAAAATAAAGGTGCCAATGGGTTTATTCGGATCTTTTAATCCCGCACGGTTACGCTGAATGGATTTTACAATCTTGGTGATAGCTTCGCTCTGGCCAATTACACTCTCCTGAAGTTCTTCCTTCATTTTCAACAACCGTGTTCCTTCAGCCTGTGCAATACGCTGAACAGGAACTCCTGTCATCATAGCAACCACTTCAGCCACTTTCTCTTCGTCAACGGTTTCCCTGTTTTTAGACAATTCCTTTTCCCATTTTTTCTTCTCTTCTTCAAGTAGTTCAATATATTCCTTTTCCCTGTCACGATAACTGGCTGCTTTCTCAAAATTTTGATTCTTTACAGCCATAATCTTTTCCTTTTTTGTCTCCTCAAGTTTCTTCTCCAGTTCAAGGATCCTCTCAGGAACAACTATATTGGAAATATGAACGCGGGATCCTGATTCATCCAATGCGTCAATGGCCTTATCGGGAAGATGCCGGTCACTTATATACCGGTTGGTAAGCTTAACACAAGCATTAAGGGCTTCATCCGTATAAGTGACATTATGATGATCTTCATATCGTTCCTTGATGTTCTGCAGAATGTTTATGGTCTCATCTACGGTGGTGGGTTCAACCATTACTTTCTGAAAACGGCGTTCCAAAGCACCGTCTTTCTCAATATGTTGGCGGTATTCATCAAGAGTTGTTGCACCGATGCATTGTATATCACCCCTTGCAAGAGCAGGTTTTAGCATATTGGCAGCATCAAGCGATCCGGTTGCGCCACCGGCACCCACAATGGTGTGTATTTCATCAATAAACAATATGATCTTGTCGTTCTTGGCCAGCTCATTTAAAATTGCTTTCATTCTTTCTTCGAACTGTCCGCGGTATTTTGTGCCTGCAACAATAGAAGCCAGATCAAGCGTAACAACCCGTTTTCCGAACAATACACGTGACACTTTACGCGAGATAATTCTCAGGGCTAACCCTTCAACAATTGCTGATTTACCAACTCCCGGATCACCGATAAGAATGGGATTATTCTTCTTCCTTCTGCTCAAAATTTGAGCCAGTCGCTCAATTTCTGTCTTCCGGCCAACAATTGGATCGAGTTGGTCTTCTTCTGCAGCTTTGGTCAAATCAATGCCAAAATTATCCAATACCGGAGTTTCCGATGCAGACTTTGATGTTGGCTGTGAACTTCCTTTACTACCACCAAACCCCTTGGATTCTTCCTCTTCCTCCTCACTTGGAAAATCAGCCCTTATATCGGGAATACTTTCTTCCAACTCAGACCTTACCATTTGATAGTTTATGTGTAATTCTTCCAACTTCCTGGTAACCAATGAGTTCTCATCTTTCAGGAGAGCCAGTAAAAGATGACCTGTATCAATGGTAGATTGGCTGAGAGATTTTGCCTCAAGATAGACAAGCTTTAAAATCCGTTCCGACTGTTTAAGCAAAGGTATGTTTTCAATATCAGTTAGATCATCGGGGTTTTCAGACTTAATGCTCCCCTCAATCATTCTTTTCAGATCGTTCAGATCAGCACCCAATGAAACCAAAACATCAATAGCCAGTCCTTCTCCTTCCCTGATAATCCCTAAAAACAAATGCTCGGGACCAATATATTTATTACCCAGCCTGATGGCTTCTTCCTTGCTATAGCTCAGAACATCTTTTATCTTTTGTGAAAATTTTGCATCCATAATAAAAAAGATGGTATACTATTTGTTAACTTGTGGATTGTTAAATTACTGAAATTAAATGTTTTAAGCCTCACTTTTCTTGTTTTTCAAATGCCCGGTAGTAACACCCCATTTAATTTGAATATTTTACCCCCTGAATTTAACGATCCGATTCCAAATTAATTGCAAAGTTAGTAATCAATTATAAACATACAAGTGTTGATAATTAAGGCTCTGAATCACCTGTTAATACATAATAAATAGCTATTTTCGCAGTTTAGGATCCGGAGAGTAAGGAGAACATTATCTGTTAGAAAAATTTAATATCAAAATGCCTGAAAACGAGAAGATTATAAAGATCAACATTGAGGAGGAAATGAAATCTGCATATATCGATTATTCTATGTCGGTTATCGTTTCCAGGGCTTTACCTGATGTTCGCGATGGATTGAAGCCCGTTCACCGGAGAGTTTTATATGGCATGTCGGAATTGGGAACCCTGTCAAACAAAGCATATAAAAAGTGTGCCAGGATAGTAGGGGAGGTGTTGGGGAAATACCATCCCCATGGTGATTCTTCGGTATATGAAGCCATGGTCAGAATGGCACAAAACTGGTCGCTTCGATACCCTTTAGTTGATGGTCAGGGAAACTTTGGTTCAGTCGACGGAGATAGTCCTGCAGCTATGCGGTATACCGAAGCACGATTGAAAAAAATTGCGGAAGAAACCCTTTCAGACCTTGATAAAAACACAGTCGATTTTCAACTCAATTTTGACGACACACTGACAGAACCCACCGTTCTGCCGACAAGAATACCCACATTACTCGTTAACGGAGCATCCGGAATCGCGGTAGGAATGGCTACCAATATGGCACCGCACAATTTAACGGAGGTAATCGATGCCATTATAGCTTATATTGAAAACAAGGATATCGAAACAAGTGAACTGCTTAATTATGTAAAAGGACCGGATTTTCCTACAGGAGGCATTATATACGGCTACCAGGGTATCAGGGATGCATATGAAACGGGGAGAGGCAGAATTGTAATGCGTGCAAAGACCAATATTGAAATCACACCTTCGGGCAGGGAAAAAATTATTGTCACCGAAATCCCGTACATGGTAAATAAAGCTGAATTAATCCGTAAAACAGCCGACCTGATCAACGAAAAGAAGATTGAAGGGATCTCTTATATCAACGATGAATCGGACCGTACGGGAATGCGTATCGTAATCATCCTTAAAAAAGATGCTACATCCAACATTGTTCTGAATAATTTGTATAAATATACCCAGCTTCAATCCACTTTTGCCGTTAACAATATAGCCCTGGTTAATGGAAGACCTAAAGTCTTGACACTTAAATTGTTAATCAGCTATTTCGTAAAGCATCGCCATGAAATTGTTTTAAGGAGAACCCGGTTTGAAATGGAACAGGCAAAAAAACGGGCACATATCCTTGAAGGATTGTTAACTGCACTCGATCACCTGGACGAGGTCATCCAGCTTATCCGTTCTTCAAAGACTCCGGAAGAAGCAAAAAACGGACTCATGGAAAACTTCGATCTGACCGAAGTGCAAGCAAAGGCAATTCTGGACCTTCGCTTACAGAAGTTAACCGGGCTTGAGAGGGAAAAAATCAGGGAGGAATATGAAGAACTGAAAAAACTGATCGAACATCTGAGCCAGATACTTCTTGATGAAAACCTCCAAATGAACATTATTAGGGAAGAATTATTTGAAATTAAGGAGAAATATGGTGATAACAGAAGAACCGAACTTGTTCCTGATGAAGGAGAGTTTAATCCGGAAGACTTCTATGCCGATGAAGATGTTGTAATCACCATTTCGCATCTGGGATATATAAAACGTACACCGCTTACTGAATTTCGCCGCCAAAGCAGGGGAGGTGTCGGTGCAAGGGGTGGAACAACCCGGGATGAGGATTTCCTTGAACACCTTTACATTGCCTCAATGCATAATACTATGCTGTTTTTCACCGAAAGAGGTAAGTGTTACTGGTTAAAGGTCTACCGGATTCCTGAAGGGACAAAATATTCCAAAGGAAGAGCTATCCAGAATGTGATAAACCTGGAACCCGAAGATAATTTAAAAGCATATATAAACGTTAAAAAACTTGACGATCAGGAATACGTGAATAATAACTTTATCGTTCTTTGCACCAAAAAAGGAGTTATTAAAAAGACTTCCTTAGAAGCATATTCCCGCCCAAGGCAAAACGGTATCAATGCCATCACTGTAAGGGAAGGAGACCAGTTACTCGAGGCAAAGATGACTAATGGCAATCATGAAATACTTCTGGCTGTAAGATCCGGGAGAGCCATCCGGTTTTCCGAAAAAAAGGTCCGGCCCATGGGCAGAACAGCTTCAGGAGTCAGGGGAATTGTTCTTTCCGGTGAACAGGACGAAGTCGTTGGAATGGTTTGTGTTGAAAATGAAAGCGAAAATATCCTTGTGGTTTCGGAAAATGGATTTGGCAAGCGATCAAAAATAGAAGATTACAGGATCACAAACCGGGGTGGGAAAGGCGTGAAAACCATAAATGTTACCGAAAAAACCGGTAGTCTCATTGCCATTAAGGGAGTAATTGATACCGATGACCTGATGATCATTACCAAATTGGGCCTGACGATCCGTATGCCGGTGGCTGATATGAGAATTATGGGCAGGGCAACCCAGGGTGTAAAGCTGATCAATCTTAAGGAAGACGATTCCATTGCATCGGTTGCCTATGTTGAAGTGAATAATAATGAAGAAAATGGAAATGGACATGAAAACGGGGATGTCATTGAACAGAATGATTCCAAATAAGGTTAAATTGGCAAAGTATTTGAACATTTGTATTTAAAAAAATAGTATTTTTGAAAAACTATTAATAAACTTTAAATCATATACATATGAAACGAATAACAATTTTAATCATGCTTTTGGTTGAGTTTTCCCCGGTTTTTGCACAAAAAGGCAAGGTGACCAGTGCATTGAACTACATTACAGCCGGAAATCTGGAGAAAGCAAAGGAGGCGATCGAACAGGCGATAACCCATGAGAAATCAAAAGACTGGGCTAAAACATATTATGCAAAAGGAAGAGTTCTCCAGGCTGTTGCCGAATCAAAGGATCCGAACACCATGAAATTATACGAAGATCCTTTACCAGAGGCATTTAAGGAATATCAAAAGGCCATTGAACTGGACGAAAAAGGGAAGATGGAGAAACTTGTAACCCTTCAGTACCCATTATTATCAAACGATTTTATCCAGCTTGGGATTGAAATGTTCCAGGCAGGTAAACATAAGGAGGCCATGGAAGCCTTTGAATACTCACTCGAAATCGGAAAAACACCTATGTTTGGTGGAACTGTTGATACCAATGTTGTATTTAATGCCGGACTTTCAGCTTTCAATGCAAAAATATGGGACAAGGCTATCGTCTACTTTACACAGGCAAAAGATCTGGAATATGATGATCCGAACCTTTATCCACTGATGAAAGAGGCTTACATGGAATCAGGTGACACATTAAGCGCTGTTAAATGCCTGCAGGAAGGTTTTGAAAAACATCCTGAAAATGAAGCGGTAATTATTAATCTGATCAATTATTACATTGAATCAGGCGCTAATGAAGAAGCCCTTGAGTACCTTAATTTTGCAATAGAAACTGATCCTGATAACTATTCTTATTATTTCGGTATGGGTCTTGCATATGAAAAGATGGATAGTATAGACGATGCCATAAAATCCTATAAAAAATCGATTGAACTCAAGGATGATTATTTTAATACCTATTACAATCTCGGAGCATTATATTTTAACCGGGGTGTTAAACTGATCGAGATCGCCAATGAAATTATGGACAATGAGGAATATATGAAAGCTAAGGCAAAAGCGGATGCCGAATTTGAAAAAGCATTGCCATATATGGAAAAAGGGCATGAAGTCAACCCGGAGGATGTTTCAACCATGGAAACCCTGAAGATATTATACTATCGTATGAAAATGATGGACAAACATGAAGCAATGACAAAAAAAATAGAAGTATCCCAACAGGCTGGGGAAGTAAAATATGAGGTAAATTGCTCTCCTGGTGGATTTAGTGTGACTTATCAAAATAGTCAAGGTGGGACTGAACAAAGAACTGTTTCATCTGGTAGTTGGTCAACTTCATATTCTCATTACTTGAGTAATTTTGTCTATTTATCTGCCCAAGCAGATAATGAAAATTCCTCAATAAATGTAAAAATTTATTATAACGGAAAAGTTTTCAAGGAGTCTTCAAGTTCGGGTGATTATGTAATTGCTGAAGCATCCGGGTCTTTGAAAAATTAGAAATAAATAAGACATAAACATAGGGGAGGCATTTTTTTGAACCCTTTAAATGCTTCGCTTTATTTTTACATCCTCTATTTAACATAATATATATTATAGGACAAACACACGAGAATTTGCGATCACCGCGTGATTAACATAATTTCAGATACTTATTTTAATTCTCTCACATTTGAATATTTGCCAATTCTTGCATAATATATTTAAATACCTTGCTTATTTCAGATTATTTTAAACATCTTAATATTTTCCAATAATTTTTATTTTTCTTGTTCTGGATGATACAGGAATATGTAACTCCCGGCTAAATTCTGATGTATCTTCTTTATATTTAGTCCATTTACCGTTTACAAGTACAATAAATTTACTACTTGCTTTTTTTAATCCGCAATCCATAATTGTTCTCGGAATAGAAACAGATAGAATATCCTTTTTTATATTTTCTGTTTTTATTATTAAACACGGTGATTTACTAAATCGTAATAAGGAGAATCTCTTTCTAATCAGAATCTCTTTAAAGTCAGCAGCATTTTTTGAAATATTTATTCCTTTTGAAAATGAATTAAAACCACTAATCAATTTATCAAACTTAATTTGACCAGATATATATGCATTAATATGATTTTGTAATGTAGGATAAATAATTTTCATTTCCTCAAGGCATATTGTACATGGATAAGGCTCATCTTTATAAGGTATTTCAATTTCAGTAATTAGTCTACGTTGAATCAGGAATTGAACTACAGATATTATTTTCTTATCATCAATTCCTTCCCAAAAATTTACTGCATGAAAATCTTTTTTATGAACACAAGCATTTCCTGGAACACCAATATCATTTGCTTGATCAGGGTTGTAATTCAATGGACAATTATCTTCAGCATTAACAATTGAATCACCATCTGCATCTGTAATTCCAGCAAAACAACCATAAGTCAAACATGGTTCAACAAGAAAGGAACTAGGATCACTTGAATCCATAACCCAGTATCCACTTGTCTTCGGAATATCATAATCTGTGTCTGATTCATCATCCTCACAAGGAGGTAAGCTACATTCAACGCAAATAACGTTTACAGGTAGTTCATAAAAATAAATTACCGGCATATTCAAATGTTCTTCAGGATTTTTATTGATTATATAGTTGTTCTCTAAAATTGGAGGTACGGGATTTGTTATTTCTTCAAGTATATAAACCTTAACCATTCCCGTGTATGAAAAACAATTTGGTATTGATATTGTATAAATCTCTTCAGTCCAGGTTATTCCTGTAGGTTCAAGTTCACCGTCTATAACATAATGAAATATTATATTTTCCGGTGTGCCATCTATTTGACCATCTCTTAGTAATTCTTGTATTGATATATGGCCGACTTCCAGATCAAAATACTCATTACCAGATGAGTGCTCACAATATTCTGAAACATTATCTGTTTCAACAGTTACATATATTGCATATTTTTGTGAAATCTCCTGATGGTTAATTAAACTTACTGTTATCGCAGCTGCTC
>CAZEWS010000006.1:0-33222 GCA_964515985.1 uncultured Rikenellaceae bacterium
ATGCTAATAATGAGATATAATAATAAATTTGAACATCTTAGTGGTCAGACGAGTAGGTTGTAAAATTAAAAACCCAACAAGATTATGGAACATAGCCTTGATTAATTAGATGAGTTAGGTTTATCAGTTGTGTCAATACAAAAAGCCAAACAGCCAGAGAGGAATTTTATTATCAAAACCGTATTCGATGTCATCGGTTACTAAGTACGCATTTTTTGTTCCGGCAATCTGTTTTGTGGTTTTGTTTTTGCCGCCTATTTCAAAAGTATATTTATCATCGATCAGAAAATCGCCGATTTCAGGATATGTGACCTTATGGTTTACACTAAGTTGACTAAGGAAAAAGGTTTCACGCAGATTTCCTTTGTTAGTGGGTTTTTCAGTCAGTGCATACATCAGGTTCGTATTTTGAAGGTAAAGTTTATCAGGTTTATTCAGATAGTTAATCCCAAAAGTATCTTTACTAAGCCACTTTACAATTCCAGCCTTTTCGAGATAGAATAAAAACTTTAAAAGAGAATCGCGTGAGGTGCCTGTTTGCCTGGCAAGCTTCTGAATATTTGGAGTATATGGAACAATCCGTGACAACACCGCAAGCATTTTTTTCATTTTTATCACCGAATAAAAATCTATATGATGAATTGCAGGCAAATCACTCTCTAATACAAGATTGGTGATACTCAACAATCGTTTTCTGTAATTTACTCCTGTTTCAATAAAAAATGGATAATAGCCATACTGTATATATTCGGAAAAATATTTCAGGGGTTTTATCTTTTCAAGTATCTTCCAATACAGATCCCGTTTGGCATTGAGTACCTGCTCTAATTTTAGCATTGGCAATACAATTTTATATTTCAACTCAATAAACTCCCTGAAGGAAAGGCCGGGGAGGTGATAAACCATCGCCCTGCGACTAAGGTCGTGCGACCCACGGTATATATCCAGCGCTGAAGAACTTGTAAAAACCACCTTCAGGTCAGGTAAATTGTCATAAATATTTTTTAGCTCCTGCGACCAGTTAGGGTATTTATGTACTTCGTCAATAAACAGATATTCGCCTCCTTGCTTAACAAAGTTTTCGGCAAAGTAAACCAGATGATTTTCAGAAAAATATATATCATCTAAACTTATATATAACGATTCTGTTTTCTTCGGCAACATTTTTTTCATATATTGGAGAATTAGCGTTGTTTTTCCGCTTCCTCTGGCACCAGAAATCCCTATTAGCTTGTCAGGCCAGTATATTTTATCAACCAGAAAACGAGTAAATACCAATGGTATTCTCCTTATATGCTCGTTTGATATTTCCGTAAGTCTTTCCATATCTGAAGTATTTATTGACAAATATAGTAATTATCACTAACATATTATTGAAAATAAAATATATTTTCACTAATACAGTAGTGAAAATAAGGAAATAAAACACATATAGATAAGTGATTTAAAATAAAGGATTCTATTTCTGTGGGCTGAATTCCAACAAGACAGAAACATATTGGCGCAGAACCTTCACTTAAGTCAGTAGGCCTGAAATTATGATGCCATTCTCTTATGTAGTAACAGACCTGCCAAAATCGGCAGCAGGTAAACTCGTCAGACGAACTGAAGAAGTCGTCTGACGAGCAGTTAATATTATACTATTTGGTTACTGTTAAACCAGAATTATAACTTTACCCTTTTTAATTATCTACGAATAGATCGCTTCACAAAATTTAAAAAATCATTATGTTTGTAAAAAAATTAACCGGGCAAACCGGAAAAAACAAAAAATAAGTAAGCTAAAACATCTATTACCATGAAAAAAAGTACTTTCTCTAAATTCGCAGTAATCCTTTTAATAAGTTTATTACTGATAACTTCCTGCCGGAATAAAAAAACCGGCTCTGAAAGTGTTCCAGAATACACATTCAGCTTTGCCTTTTTAACGGATATTCATCTTCAACCCGAAAAAAATGCCGTTGAAGGATTCCAACAGGCAATTGATACGTTAAACAAGCTCAAACCCGATTTTGTCATTACCGGGGGGGATCTTATTATGGACGTACTGGCTCAAACCGAGGGACGTGCAGACACATTGTATAATCTTTACCTGGAGGCAATAAAAGAGATAGATATGCCCATATACAATACCATAGGCAACCATGAACTGTTTGGTATATATGAAAAAAGCGGAATAGATCCCTCCCATGAACTTTATGGCGATAAAATGTTCGGGAACAGAATCGGCGAAAAACATTATGCCTTTAATCATAAAGGCTGGAGGTTTTATATCCTTGATGCTATAGACGAAACAGAAGAGAGAACATATTACGGGCATATTGACCAGGAACAAATGGATTGGCTAAAACAAGACCTTAACAGTGTGGATAAAAATACACCTATAGCCATAAGTGTCCATATTCCATTTATTACGGTTCAAACCCAGCTTTTACAAGGTCCATTGGCGCCAAACGGTCCGGGTGGTGTGATTACAAACGGACAGGAGGTGCTGGAACTCTTCAAAGATTTTAATTTAAAACTTGTTTTGCAAGGTCATTTGCACTTCCTCGAGGATATTTACGCACAGGGAATTCATTTCATTACAGGAGGAGCCGTATGTGCTGCCTGGTGGAACGGCCCGAGAAACGGTATGGAAGAGGGATTCCTTATGGTTGATGTCGACGATGAAAAAATTGACTGGAGATACATTGACTTTGGTTGGGAGGTTAATGAATAATATGGTTACGTCCGTTAATAAAAAATCCTTTGGCGCTGCTCCTGTCTTTTTTACTGCCATTTCCACCATTCTGGGAGCAATTCTGTTTCTTCGTTTTGGTTTTGCTGTTGGTACATTAGGATTTTTTGGGGTATTGCTGATCCTTCTGGTAGGACACATGGTCACAATACCCACAGCACTGGCTTTATCAGAAATTGCCACCAATGAAAAAGTTGAAGGCGGGGGTGAATATTTCATCATTTCCCGCTCATTCGGATTAAACATTGGAGCAACCATCGGGATCTCCCTGTTTTTTTCACAGGCAATCAGTGTGGCGTTTTACGTAATTGCCTTCACCGAGGCTTTTGAACCTGTATTCAATTTCTTCAGGGATAGTTTCGATATCGTTCTTCCACGACAGGTAGTCAGTCTGCCGGCAATGGCATTATTATCCTTTCTGATATTGAAAAAAGGCGCTAATCTTGGTGTAAAAGCATTGTATTTTGTTGTGGTTATTTTATTTATTTCTTTAACGCTGTTTTTTCTCGGTGAGACGGATTATTCCCAAACCAGTGAACCTAAATTCTTTTCAGGCTCATTCCGCAATATGAGCGATTTTTTTATTGTATTTGCCATTGTTTTTCCGGCATTTACCGGGATGACTGCGGGAGTTGGCCTTTCAGGCGATCTTAAAAACCCCAGACGATCAATACCTTTAGGTACCATAACGGCTACTGTTTTAGGAATCATCATTTATCTGTTCATATCCTGGAAACTGAACATTTCTGCCAGTCCGGAAGACCTTGTCTCAAACCAGCTCATAATGAGTAAAATTGCTCTTTATGGTGTCATCGTTATTCCTCTTGGATTAGCCGCTTCAACCATATCTTCCGCCCTGGGTTCTGTTATGGTTGCACCCCGTACACTTCAGGCTTTGGGTGTTGACCGGTCATTTCCATCGTCAAAACTAAATACATTCATTGCCCGTGGTAAGGGTGAAACCAACGAACCATTCAACGGTTCAGTCATTACCTGTTTCATTGCATTTATCTTTGTAGCCCTGGGTAGTGTTAATGTTGTTGCAGAGATTATCTCCATGTTTTTCATGGTGACATACGGTTCCATTTGCCTTATTTCCTTTCTTCATCATTTCGGAGCCGATCCTTCCTACCGGCCTTCTTTTCGTTCAAAATGGTTTATCTCAATGCTTGGTTTCATTATGTGCACCTGGCTGATGTTTAAGATCAATACCTTTTATGCCCTGGCTGCCTTGGTTTTAATGACATTCATCTATATATTCATTCATTATCACCATCGCGAAAGGCAGGGAATTGAAGCTATTTTTCAGGGTACGATGTTCCAAATGAGCCGTAACCTGCAGGTTTTTCTCCAAAAATCAAAGAAAATTGGCAGCAGCCAAAAGTGGAGACCTTCAGTGATCTGTGTCTCACAGGATTCCTTTGAACGGGATAATGCCTTTAAATTGTTAACATGGATATCCCATCGTTACGGCTTTGGCACCTACATTCATTTGATTGAAGGATATTACTCCAG
Source organism: uncultured Rikenellaceae bacterium (assembly GCA_964515985.1). GTDB lineage: Bacteria > Bacteroidota > Bacteroidia > Bacteroidales > VadinHA17 > CAZEWS01. The sequence continues at coordinate 4,253 of CAZEWS010000006.1, forward strand.
AATTGTTCATCTTGAGGCAGATCAATTGCTAACCCAATTAATCGAGAAATCTGAAGATGAAAAATCAAGAGTATTCATGGATACCATAATATCTCCATCCTACACTTCTGCCATCGCCCAGATCATCCAGTTACCAAGCATCTCAGGAATGGACAATAATATGATCCTGTTTGAATTTGATAAGGAGAATCCGGTTAACCTGTCTCAAATTATTGATAATTACGCTCTCAGCCGGTCAGGAGATTACGATGTTTGTGTTTTGGGAACCTCCGGGAAGAAAATAAATTATAAAAAGGGTATACACGTTTGGATCAGGAGTTACGATTTTGAAAATGCAAATCTAATGATCCTTTTAAGCTACATTATCCTGAGCCACCCGGATTGGAAAAAAGGAATGATTAAAATCTTTGATGTTTGTGATGAAGCAGAATTGGATCAGACAAGGAAAAACCTGGTAAATCTGGTAAGTTCCGGACGCCTTCCTATATCACAAAAGAATATCCGGATTCTGAAAAAAGAAGAAAACGTCCATATCAAAACGCTTATCAATGAGAAATCGTCCGAAGCCGGATTAACTCTTTTGGGCTTCCGCGGAGAACAACTGAAGCATGATAAAGAAAGTCTGTTTACCGGTTATGAGAATGTTGGAAATATTCTCTTTGTTAACGCAAGGCAACAAAAAATAATTAAATGAATAAATCAGTTCACCAAATATTTCCAGTTTGCCTTCTTTTCGTCCTGGTTTTTTTCTCCTGCACAGCTTCTTGTGAGAAGAAGAACAAATCCGTCCCTGACAAGCCGTATGTAGTTATGCTGTCTCTTGATGGTTTCAGATGGGACTATCCAAATAAAACAAGCACGCCTAATCTCGACAAGATTGCTGAAATCCTTGGATTTAATCCCGCTCCTGTTGACGGAAAGCTGGAAAACGTTAAAGCAATGCTAAAAGACAGCCAATGAGTTCTGAACAACCCGGCAGCCGTCCATTGGAGAATCGGTAAATAAGCCGGGATGTTCAGTGAACAGGTTCATTCATCAAAATTTTCGTTTTCAGTGTCACTCCTGATGATTTCAAATTTTTTATCATACCTGATAAAAAACATTTCTTTATTTTCAAAACCATCTGAACGGTAATTACGCTGAAAGTTGTAATTAGCATGCAGCAAGTCAATCTTGTATCGTGATACATTGTTTCTGAATCTTCTTCCATATCTGCCAAAACCACTAAGAAAGTAAAACATGATATCATAACCCTGCCAGGCAAAACTGAATTGGTTAGGTTCAGTATGGAATTGTTTCCTGAATTTCATTATAAAATTCTTCACATCATCGTTTTCATAATCCAATAAAAACGGTGTGTACAGATGCAGATCCAAATTACAAAAATGTTCAAGTTCAATGCTTCTAAACCTTTGCCAGTTATGATATCCAAACAACTTTATCTTATAATCCGGGGCGAGTGTATTCAGGTTTGAAACCACATTGCTCACAAAAGCTTCATTACCTGAAGCAACCAGTACGATATTATCAATATCACTTGATAAAGCATGCTCAATACTGTTTATGGCATCATTCTTCGTGATTTGATTATTATAAACCACTTCCTTAAAAACCACTTCGTTAAAAAATGTCCGGTAGAAAAAATAAGAAAACAAATTTCGTTTTAATTCATTAATATGCTCTGTTTCCAAACTATCTCCCGGATGAATCATAACAATATTCTTATCATAAAATCGCGAAATGTAGTTCGTTATTTTATCAAATTCCGTTGATAAAGAAGGTCTGATCTGAAACAGATAGGGATTATCCTCTAAAAGTTCACTACGAGACGACAGGGGAGAAACCACCGGAATACGATATGATTTCGCATAATCGGCAACCATTCTCATGTTGAAAGAATACACAGGACCAATAATAAGATCCATTTTCCTGAGTTTTCCTTCCTCCAAAAGTTCCTGAACCGTTACAGAATCATTTTCTGTATCAAAAACAAAAAGATTAATCGACAATCCTGCTTTTTGCAACGAATCGATTGCAATAAAAGCACCTTCGTAGAACTCAAGAAAATTCAGACTTTTTGGATACATCCATGTTTCTTCCCGTTCGATGGATTTGAAAATTCTATTCCCAAACTCATCTATTTCAGAAGAATCGATAACAATCCGTTCGTCATTCTCATCAAGATAAAAAGGAAGCATAAGGGCTACATCAATTGTTCCTGAAATTTTAAAGTCGCCGGGCAAATCGAATTCCATATCCAGGGAATCAACAGGCTCCTCAATATTGTTCATATTTTGGGCATAACTAATGCTAAAAATGTCAATCTTTTTCTTTTCAACAGGAATCCTGAGATATTGACCATATTTTGGACCACCTTTTAAACCATCATTGGATCTCCTGATCTCACGAACCGGAACCATGAATTTCCTTGAAATTGAATACAATGTTTCCTTTTTCCCAACACGATAATACGTAAAATGGTCTTCATCATGATCGAAATTTTCAACATTGGTTTGAAACCTTTGTTTAGGAATCTTGATTCCTGTTCCGATTGGGATATCATTAATATCCAATTCAGGGTTATGTTTTAAAATCTCTTCAGCTTCAACACCATAATCAACCGAAAGTGAATAAATTGTTTGGTTTTCCTCAATAACATGGTAAATATATTTTCCCGGTTCTTCCGGTTTAAATTCTTCGATTTCATTATTCTCAACTACCGGTATTTTCAAAGCCTGCCCGGGTTGTAAACCAAATTTTACAGTTGGGTTTTCCTTCGATATCTCTTTTTGCGAAACAAAATAAACCCTGCTAATGGCAAATAAGGTTTGACCTTTTTTAACAATATGAATGTAATAGGGTTTACCCTCCAGTATGATCTTATCTTTTGATTTCTTAACCTCAACAGGCTCATCCTGTCCATACAAGGCTCCAATCAAAACAAGTTGAATAATAATTGCCGTAATAAAGCCGGAAGGTGATTTCAACATACAGATAATCAAATAATTATATACATAAACTTAATAACAAAGGTACTAAAGTATTATCCCATAACAAAACATATATTCATTTTAGAACTCAAAATAACTAACTGTTTTATTGATGATTTTTTTGAAAAAGTTATTTGGTTATTGGGTTGTTCAACTGTTTAGTTGTATTAAAAAGGATTAATTCGTACCTTTCTGTATTGAAGTTATTCCGGAATTTTAGCATTGTATTCATCATAAATCATTGTATGATATGTTTTCTTTCATAAAACAACTATTCGGAAATAAGTCTGGCAAATCCCGCCGCAGACAAAAAATTCAAGAAGCAACCATTCAATTCAAAGATTCACCGGCAGTAAAAGAAAAACGCTATAAACAGCCTGATGCTGATGTTCATAAACTTATGATCCAGGCTACCCGGATTAGGAAGGGAAATGGATACCCGGAAGCTATTGAATTTTTAAAGGACATTGCTGAAGTATATGTCAGGAAAGGGAACACTGCCCTTGTAGCCTGTATGAACAAATTAATTCCATACATGAAGAGGGATGAATCAGTAAGTTATTCTGTAACATACCAATACCTGGAAGATATTATTCAAAGAATGCCAAAAAAGGATCCGTATTTTCTGGCATTACACATTACCATGGCTGATCTGATAAAAAGCCAAAATATCTATCAATCGATATCCTACCTGGAAAACTTAATGGATCAGGTAAAGACAAATATTGATTTTTATGATATTTTAATTAAAAGAATTGACCTCTATATTGAGAAAAAGGACGATAATAACGCCAAAAACCTATTACCCGTAGCCAGGAATTTACTTCATACCAACCTGGACCGTTATGATTATATTAAAAAAGAAAGAAAATGGTTCAGGAGTTGTGCTAATCTGAATTACTCTCTGACCGGCAGATCCGGAAAAATTGAATACTTATTTAATCGTTTTGTTGAGTTTATCCTTGACATGGCCAGGGTTCTCGATCCATTGCAAATCGAATCATTCCACCACAGAAAAGATTTATACTATAAGAAAGAAAGGGGGTTTGAAGATAGCGATAAATTTAATTCAGCCCTGGAGGAATTAAACATTGAAAGTAAAAAAGAATTCATAATAAAGCAGTTGTACGGTTATGCTTTTGAAGAAATCCCCCGGCTTCTCGGGATCACAGAAAAACAAATCCATTTTAAACCAGGTCAGGAAGAAACCATTGAGGAACTGAGGGAAAAGAAATTATTTTCAAGGAAGCCTTTCAGGGAATTACCCGAGATAGAAAATTATATCAGGCAATTTGTTGAGAAACATACAAAATAAACCGGCTGCATGAACGTTTTCATCAACACAATTTTTTTATATTCCGACGTTAAACATATTCTGAATATTCTATACAAAAGTTAAAGTAGAATGCAAAGAGTATTATTAATTATTGTACAATTATCAATATTAGTAACATTAAAAGCTCAAAACTACAGTATTTATGGTACTGTTAAAGATAAAAATACCGGAGAATTTCTTATAGGCGCAACAATTTATATTAAAGATAAGAATATTGGGACTGTTACAAATAATTACGGTTTTTATTCTATAACATTACAAAAAGGTGAATATGCAATAATATTCTCCTATCTTGGGTATGAATCAACTAGAAAAGATATCTTATTAAATAATAATTCTTTGATTAATGTTGAATTACAAATCGGAACAAGAGCAATTGAAGAAGTTGTAGTAACTCCTTATACAAGAGATAAGAATATAGAATTTACATTATTCGAAAAATAGCATTAGATGAGTTATTAAAGGAAAGACTTTTAGAGATTGAAGCGAAAAAGAATAATATTTCAGTTAAAGATTTGTTAAGTTCACTTTACACAAAAAAAATCAATAAACCTGCTCTTTCAAAATTTAGTGTATTAAACCAATACGATAACGGAATTCCTACTTTAGAAAGAACCTTAACATATTATGATATAAATTCTAAAAAAGGACGTACTTTATTGATAAATAAATATAAAGAGTTTGTTCTGCAACAATATATTGATTCTTTAAAAAAAGCATTTAATACCAAAATATTATTAAAACCTCCTCTGTCGCCAATTATTAAAGTAGAAAATTTATTAGTTCATTATAGAGGCAACCTAAATTCTAAAATAACATTTTTAGAAATTTCTGATTTTGAATGTGTTATGTGCAAGGAATATGTTCCGCTTTTTGATTCTTTATTTATTAAATACAAAGAATTAGTCCGTTTTGGTTATTCTCATTTTGGATCGTACGTATCAGTTTGTGCTATTGCAACAGAATGTGCAGCAAAACAAGGAAAGTTCTGGGAAATGCATGATTCTATTCTATATTCTGTTGAAATACCTGATACAAATGATATTTTTAGAATTGCACATAACTTAAATCTAAAAATGGATAGATTTAAAAATGATTTTAATAATAGAGAAATTGCTGATAAGATTGAAGATAATTTCTATGCGTTAGAATCAGCAGGTGTATATGGAACTCCAACAATTATGGTAAATAACAGGCTCATTTTTAATTCTTCATCAATTGAAGAAATCGAAAAAACTCTTCAATATGAAATTAAAAAGAATAGATGAAAAAATAGGCCAAAGTTATAAGTGGGATTAACCACAGGAGTGCAGGGCACTTCCTGCGGTTTACCCCTCATGTTATCTTTCAATATTTATAATTTATACCTTTCAGGTATTCCAAAACATTCTTCTCAATCCGTCTTAATACATTGCTGCTATCCACCTTTATGAACCTTTCACCTGTGATTTTTTCGTACAGCTCAATGTACCGCTCTGATACCTGGTTAACAAAATCATCTGTCATTTCGGGCACTACCTGCCCCTCTTTACCCTGAAACCCATGCTTGATTAACCACTCACGCACAAACTCTTTTGAAAGCTGTTTTTGTGGTTCTCCTTTCGCAAGCCTTTCTTCATAACCTTCTGAATAAAAATAGCGTGACGAATCCGGGGTATGGATTTCATCAATCAGGAATATCTGGTTTTCTTTTTTACCAAACTCGTATTTCGTATCTACCAGGATCAATCCTTTTTCTGCAGCCATATCCGTTCCACGCTTAAATAGCTTTTTTGTAAATTCTTCGAGCAATTCGTAATCCTTTTTATTCACTAAGCCCCTGGCTATTATTTCTTCTTTTGAAATATCTTCATCATGACCCTCTAAGGCTTTGGTGGTTGGCGTGATGATAGGCTCCGGAAACCTCTCGTTTTCCTTCATTCCATCAGGCAATGGGACTCCACATAGTTTCCTTTTTCCCGATTTATATTCCCTCCAGGCATGCCCCGCCAGATAACCCCTGATCACCATTTCAACCATTATGGGTTCCACGTATTGCCCTATGGTAACCATTGGGTCGGGCGACGCAATTTTCCAATTGGGTACGATGTCGTTTGTGGCATCGAGAAATCTTGTGGCAATCTGGTTCAGTATCTGACCTTTATATGGTATCCCTCTCGGAAGAACAACATCAAATGCTGAAATCCTATCCGATACGATCATTAACAGATATTTGTCCGAAATGTTATAAACATCACGAACTTTACCTTTGTAGATACTTTTTTGCCCTGGTAGTCGGTAATTGGTTTTTACTATTGCCTGGTTCATGGTTTTTGGTTCTCGGTTCCCGGTTCTCAGTTCCCGGTTACAAACACAAAATTCTCCTCCTTAGATAAGGAGCCTGCCCGAAAGAATGAATTCTTTCATTCAGGCGGGGGGAGGTGGTCTGACCAATTATTTCCTTAATTTTATATCTACCACCCCTCCCCCGTAGGGATGCCTGTGGCACTGTCAAGGAGGGGAATTTTTGTTGGTGCATATAGCCGAATACAATTCAGCTCTACATCCGTACCTTTCACATTTATCTTTTTCCCCTATGAAATGCTACTTTGCAGCAGTGGCTCTGCCACTATTTCACAGGGTAAACTTTTGTCTTTTGTATTGTCTCTTAATTCAAATCCCCTTCTCCCCTTCTCCCCTTCTCCTTCACAGACTCTGCCAGGTCCTTCGGACGCTGGCAGGTCTCTCCCAGTCTCTTAGTCTCTCTTTCTCTCAGTCCCTTAGTCACCCAGTCTCCCCATCACCCAGTCCCATTAGCCTCATCCTCTCAACCTTAGCCTCTGTTTTTTTTACCAACCCTGCCAGGTCTTAGAGACTCTGGCAGGTCTTCTATCAATCAGAAATCCTCAATCAACAATCCGAAATTCAAAATCCCTTAATCCGAAATCCGCAATTACTCGCTCCCGCAATCCTTCACTCAATCCTGCTCGTGAGACATTCTGTTCGCTTTGCTCTATCCGAAATAAAATGACGAACCGACCGACCGACCGAAGTCATTCGGGCAGGGAACTTCGTCCTACTGATCTCTTTTTCATCCCTTTCCCTATTACCCAGCACCTACAATTCTTTCACTTCTCACCTTTCACTCTTCACATCTTTCATCTTTCTTCCTTCATCCTTCTTTTCGTATGCTTTTACAATATCTTTCACCAATTTATGACGAACGACGTCACGCAGATCAAATTCAATAACAGCAATTCCCTCGATGTTTTTCAGAATCCTGGTAGCCTGCCATAAGCCGGAATCGTTTATACTCGGAAGGTCAATCTGGGTAATATCTCCGGTAACAACAAATTTCGAATTTTGTCCCATCCGGGTGAGAAACATTTTAAGCTGGTTCATTGTGGTATTCTGTGCTTCATCCAGGATGACAAAAGCATCTTCCAGCGTTCTACCCCTCATATAGGCCAATGGAGCGATTTGAATAGTTCCTTCTTCAAGATAAATGGCCAATTTTCTAACCGGAATCATGTCACGAAGAGCGTCATACAAAGGTTGCAGATACGGGTCAAGTTTCTCCTTTACATCACCAGGCAGGAAGCCAAGATGTTCACCTGCCTCAACAGCCGGCCTCGTCAGAACTATCCGGCGTACTTCTTTGTTTTTCAATGCCCTGACAGCCAAAGCAATTGCCGTGTATGTCTTGCCGGTACCAGCCGGACCGAAAGCCAGAAGAATATCATTGGTCTGATATTCCTTAACAAGACTAACCTGATTTACAGTTCTGGCATAAATTGGTTTCCCTGTATTTCCGTATATAATTGGCTCTTTAAAATCCCCGTTTGACGCAGAAATTTGATGAGATGTGTCGAATAACAATTGTTCAATATCCTCCTCATGGATAAGGTTATATTTATGGCAATAATCCACAAGTATATTTATTTTTATCTCAAAATCGTTAATTTCCTCTTCTTTACCAATGACTTTTAATTCATTTCCTCTTGCTACAATTTTTAATTTAGGGAAAAATCCTTTGATCTTATCCAGGTGTTTATTTTTCACCCCGTATATATTAACAGGATCAATCCCATCTAAATATATGATCTTTTCATTCATTTAATTTGCACAATAATGATTACTTTTGGCTAATACAAAGTAAGTTCATTTTTTCGATGAATAATAATATTTAGCTGAAGTTTTTTCCTGATGCCCATCATTACCCTTACAACTGACTGGAACCTAAACGATTTTTATACTGGAACATTAAAGGGAAAAATATTAAGTTTGTGTCCCAATGCGATTTTAGTCGATATCACCCATCAGATTCAAAGCTTCAACCTGGCTCAAGCTGCTTTTGTTATTAAAAACAGCTATCCCCATTTCCCCTCCGGCACAATTCATATTATAGGAGTTAACGCTGAAGCCGGAACCGATCAATCCCATCTTGCAATTTACGCAGATGGACATTTTTTTATTGGATGTGACAATGGGATATTCGGACTGATATTTCGTGAAGAACCAAAAAAAATAATCAGAATTAAACCTGAAAACACCGAACCCGTCAGCTTTCCTGCTTTTTCTGTTTTTGCCATTACTGCTGCGCGTTTGGCCAGGGGTGAAAAAATATCTGATCTTGGCAATCAGGTCAACAATTATGAAAAGAGGATCCCCTTAAGAGCTACTATTGAAGAAACAGGAATAACCGGAAGTATAATTTACATTGATTCGTATCAGAATGCTATAACCAACATAACCAAAGATTTGTTTGAACGAATAGGAAAGAACCGGGTTTTCGAGATCCTGGTACAGAGTAATTATTACAAATTGAACAAAATAAACAGGACGTATGGAGAAACCTCTGTGGGTGAGATCCTTGCTCTTTTTAACTCCTTGAACCTGTTGGAAATTGCCATAAACAATGGAAATGCTGCAGAGCTTTTAAACTTAACGGTTGGTTCAACCATACGGATTAATTTCAAAAACAAATCAGAAAATTCAGATGATAATGACGAAGAAAGATAATCTGGCTGCTTTTGAAGAGTTGCTTGATATTATGGACGAATTAAGAACCAAATGTCCCTGGGATAAGGAGCAAACTTTTGAAAGTCTCCGAAAGTTAACCATTGAAGAAACCTATGAATTGGGTGATGCTGTTTTAAGAAAAGATGTGCAAGGCATCAAGGATGAATTGGGTGATTTGATGCTTCATATCGTCTTTTATGCAAAAATCGGTTCGGAAAATCATTATTTTGATATTGGGAGTATTATTCAGGCTCTTAATAAAAAATTAATAACCCGACATCCTCATATTTATGGAGATATTGAAGTAAGAAATGCTGATGATGTAAAAAAGAACTGGGAAGAGATTAAGCTCAGAGAAGGCACAAAATCAGTTCTCGAAGGAGTACCTAAATCCTTGCCTGCCCTGGTTAAAGCAAATCGCATTCAGGAAAAAGTAAGAGGTGTAGGATTTGATTGGGAACATAAGAACGATATATGGGCTAAAGTTGATGAAGAATTAAGCGAAATTAAAAGGGAATTAATAAAGAATCAAACCAATTTGAATAATAATTCCCAACAGGAAAAAATAGAAGCGGAATTCGGAGACCTGTTTTTTACACTTATCAATGCTGCCCGGCTTTATAAGATCGATCCCGAAAATGCCCTGGAGCGTACTAATCAGAAATTTATCAAACGTTTTACCTTCCTCGAAGATAAAGCATCAGAATTGGGTAAGCTCCTAAAGGACTTGAGCCTTGACGAAATGGATAAGATTTGGGAAGAAGCTAAAAAATTTGAATAATAATTAGAGCAATTTGAAATATATACTTGTTTTTCTTATCAGCTTGGTTAGCTTTTTTTGTAATGCCACAGGTTTACATCAAACAGGGATAAAAGATACTGTAGAAGTAAGGTTCGATAAAAAGTATTTTCTTTCCTATCTCACCGATACACGGGATATTTTTACGGCTCCTGCACATTGGAACAAAAAACAATGGATTTCGGCAGGGATAGTTCTGGGTACAACAGCAATTTTGATAACTCAGGATGCAAAAATTCAGGGGTTTGCCCTGGATAACCGAACAGACTTTTTAGATAATGTTGCAAAGTACGGTTTTGAAAGATGGGGTGGCAGCAAAGTTTATACCAATTATTCACTGATTACCATGGGGGTATTTTATCTACACGGTGAATTATTCGACAATCAAAGAAGTAAAAGGGTTGCATTACTAGGACTGAAAACCTTTGTGGTGACAGGGGCTATCCTGTACATTCCTAAATTCATGTTTGGCCGGCACCGGCCATTTGCTGATGATCCATCAGATCCCTATGCATGGGATGGCCCGTTTTCGGATCATTTGTCATTACCCTCCGGGCACACCACCTCCGTTTTTGCAATTGCATCCATCGTTGCCTCGGAATATAAAGATAAACCGATTGTTCCTGTTGTTGCTTATTCTATTGCCACCCTTACGGGTATATCGAGGGTATATGAAAACAAACATTGGGGGAGTGATGTTTTAATTGGAGCAGTGTTTGGTTATGCTATGGGGAAATTGATCTATAACAAAAACAATTGGGGAATCCATATCAAACCGGTAACTACTCCTGAAGTAACAGGGGTGACTCTTACATTCCCTATTCCTTAGCAGGTTCAACCGGTTTATCTTTTTTACTTTTTGTTTCCTCTTTCTCACCCTGTTCTTTCTTTTCCGGTTTAAAATGAACCATTTCCAGTTTCTGGAGGAGGTTATACCAGTTAAATATCTTTTTCATATCAGATACATAAACCCTGTCTTTGTCATACCCGGGAAAAACCTCTTCAAAATATCTCTTTAGTTCTTCATTCGGCGATTTAAAATCTATTGTGGGACCACCATTTTCCTTTTCATGGATCTTCTTGAAAATATCAACCAGGGGAACATCTTCTTCCTTTGTAAATATTGCAATTTCCTCAAGAGAACTTACTCTCATGGTTGAGAAAGCACTCATTCGTTTCCTGGTTTCGAGGTTTTCAACGATAATTGCATTTCTGCCCTGGGATATTAATTTAAATAAGCCTGGCTTACCACTAATTGCTAAAATATCCTTTAAATCCATTTTGAAATCCTTGTTACTATTCAATTATTCATTCGTTTTATCTTCCATCAAAACAGGAATAATGGAATACTGGAATACTGGAATAATGCCTGCCCTGTCTACCCTGTGAAACAGCAACTACGTTGCTCCTGCTACGCAGGGTTTCACGGGGTGAACCCTGTGAAATTTTATTATTTCTTTAGGGTTCACCCTGTTGTATTTATTGATTTATCCTACGTGGTAAAATGCGATGTAGGAGCTATTTCTACACGGGAATACTGTCCCTACCAAAGGCCTGCCCGAAAGACTTCGGTCGGGCGGGCATCCCTTTGGGAGAATTAGGTGTTAAAGATATCCCTATGGGAGAGAACACTAAAACACACAAACACGTAAACACATAAATACAATAAAATAACATTTCAATCGCTAATAATTAAATAAAAGTAATTTAATCCAATACTCCAATATTCCAATATTCCGTAACTTATAATATCCTTCTTTTAACCGATTCGTTACAAATCTTTTTACAACGTTGCTATTATTCAATTTACGCTATTTTCCTCTCTTTCTTAATTTGTTTATATGCCTCATTCACTTTCTGAAACTTTTCTTTAGCCATCTTTTGAAAATCCTCACCAAGATAACTTACTTTATCCGGATGATATTTGATAGCCATATTTCGGTATGCTTTTTTTATTTCCTCATCTGTTGCATTACGATTAATTTCCAGAATTTTATATGCAGAGTCTGTTTTGGGAACAAACATGTATTTTATTGAATCTTTATCTTTTGTACTGATTCCAAGGTAGGATGCAATAAGTTCGATGGTTTTAATCTCTTCCGGATGAATAATACCATCTGCTATTGAAATCCCAAACAGAAAATGGATTAACTGCAGACGACTTGAATAATCAAGGTTTTGCTTTATTTGTAAGGCAACATCCCGAACTGAAACATGTTGTTTCAGGATATCGCGCAACATGATTATTGCTTCTTCGGCTGATTCATGCCCAAAGCTTTGCACGAAGTATTTCTTTACATATTCAAGTTCTGTCAGAAGCACCTTTCCATCGGCTTTCATAACGGCAGCAACCAGTACAAGTAAACTCATTGCATAAGCACCGGCAGTAGTTCCCCTCTGATCTAAAACAGCCTTATCAGCAACGCTTTCAAAAAGCGATCCAAGTGTAAACCCTAATAACCCGCCAATGGGTCCAAAAAAGGCCCACCCTAAACCTCCGCCTATCCATTTGGCAAATTTTCCCATTTATTTAAAATATCAATATTATTAGTAATTATTTTTTATTCGCTCCTCACAATAACCATACCATATTCAAATGCATGTAAAACAGTCAGAACAAGGATGAATTACCCATAATTGCAGCATGGACTTCCAATATCTGTGGTATTAGCAATTGTTTATCATCATTAATAATGACATAATCAGAACGTTTTATTCTTTCTTCTTCATCAAGTTGGCTCTTCATCCTGTTACGAACTTCGCTTTCAATAACGTTATCTCTTTCCATCACCCTTTTTATTTTTAACGCTTCAGGAGCAGAGATCGTTATAATTTTATCAAGGTGTTTATCAGCACCACTTTCAAAAAGGATCGCAGCTTCTTTTATAACATATGAGTATTCATTATGTAGTTCGGCCCAGCTAAGGAAATGTTCAAATACAATGGGATGGACAATTAAATTTACTTTCTTTATTTTTTTTTCATCATTAAATATCAAAGTTGCTAATCTTTCCCTGTCTAATTTATTCTGCCTGTAAATCTTTTTCCCAAAGATACGGGTCAATTGATCAATGATCTGTGCATTGGATGCCATCAAATTACGGGCTTCGAGATCGGCATGATAAACGGGTACACCTATCTTTTTAAAGATTTCACAAACCATGGATTTGCCGCTTCCTATTCCCCCTGTGATTCCAACTTTGAGCATTATTTCTCAATAATATAGTCTACATTCATGGGATGAAAACGAACGGATCTGATATATCCGGGATATTTGACCAGGTCAACCTTTAATTTGTTACTGATTGATTTCTCTAATGATTGATAATCAACTACAGCCCTGAACAGGTGGGAAGAAAGTTTATTATAATCACTCAACCCCACCAAAAAAGTAATAGAAACGGTTCGTGGAAATAATTTCAGGTCTAATGTGTCGGGCACATTTATGGTTTCGATGGGTATATCATATTTTGTTTCAGTGAATTGTTCCACAGGAATATTAACCATTACCTTCCTGGGCGAAAAGGTGACATTTTTAATATTTTCTATTGGGAGAGTTTTTTTCACTGTTTGGTTAACCTTAACCAGCTTTTGATGCTTTGTTTTCACCTCCGGTAGCGTATCCAAAATCACATTCGGACCTAACAATGTAACACTATCAGGTTCAATTGTAATTTTGCCTTTTAACATAAACTGTTTTTCATATTCAATGTCTAAATCAGCAATAACCAGAACTTTTTTACTGACTATTTCATCAAATTCAAACATTAAGGTATCAGGAGAGATTTCAATAATCTGGATATCTGATTGCAATTGACGGGAAATTCGACTCTTGATATTTGAGGTAAGCAGATAGAAACCGGTAGAATTTTCATTTGTTATCTTAAATAAGGAGGAAGAATTATAGTTTATAATCAGGGGTACCTTTGGGTTGCTTAACTTGTATTTCAATAAGGTATAACCAGGTGCCTTAACGATAAGATTTAGCCTGGTGGGCAAATCCTTTACCAATACTTTATGTTTTGGCAGGTTTGTATACTTTACAGGATAAGATATAAGCGAGGTAAAATTTTTATTTAACTCATTTAGAAACCATAGAATGGTTGAAACAAGAAGAAAAACTAAAAACACAATAATTCTCTGGTCAAGCTTATATCTTTTACCTCGAATGTATTGCCGTAAATTCCAACCTTTTTGCTTTTTCAAGACATGGTTTTTAAAATCCCGAAAAACACGGTAGATCGTATCCCTTACCTGATATAAAAATCTATATCAGAATTTCTTTTGAGCAGGAAGATCACTGGAATCTTTGAGGATTGCACTTTTATCAATCTTTAATCTGACATTATCGCCTACGTCAACAACGATAACATTTTCTTTTATATCGGTAATTTTACCATATATACCACCTGTAGTAATAACTTTATCTCCCTTTTTGACAGACGCTCTGAACGATCTCAGGTCTTTTTGTTTTTTCATCTGGGGACGAATCATAAAAAAATAAAAAACCAGAATAATTAAAATCAGGGGTAAAAAAGTCATGATAGGGTTCTGGTCCTCCGACGCAGGTGTCATCATCAAAATGTAAACCAAGTTACTCATCTTAATTCAATTAAATTAAATTTTACTTTTTATTCTATTCTATTATTTCAGCAGATGTAGTTAAACTTTGCACAGGTGTATCGCTAGTTAGAGTCTGTCCATAAAGTCTCGAAATTTCTGTAGATTTGAATATTGAACAAGGAATGCTGATTTCTGATTTACAATGTATCCTTTTTGAATTTGCAAAGTAATAATAATTTTATTACACAACCAAGATATTGTCAGTCTTTCAACGATTCTCACCAATGAGACCCCTTCCACGTTTTACAATTTTCTTTTCCTGCTTCAGCTCATGAATGATTTTATCTAAAATCCCATTGATAAAATTACTGCTTTTTGAAGTGCTGTAATATTTCGAAATTTCAATATACTCGTTAAAACTTACTTTGGTTGGAATTTCCGGAAATTCTATTATCTCAGCTATTGCCAATTGCATTACCAAAATATCCATAAAAGCAATACGGTCTATTTCCCAGTTTTGTGTATGCCGATCAATTAAAAGCCTGTATTCTTCCCCGTT
Organism: uncultured Rikenellaceae bacterium; assembly: GCA_964515985.1. Lineage (GTDB taxonomy): Bacteria > Bacteroidota > Bacteroidia > Bacteroidales > VadinHA17 > CAZEWS01. The sequence continues at coordinate 19,501 of CAZEWS010000006.1, forward strand.
TAAAATTGTTTTGCTAAATAATTGTTTTACAAAATATTTATCGTCTTCATTTTTATACATTCCCATTAATGGCATATTTTCATCCGAATCATCCTGAAATCTTTTAATGGTTTTAATGACCATATTAATTACAAATTCCATATCATCGTTCCAGTAGATGCTCTGTTCCTCCAGGTTCTGGAATAATTCTTCTGACTGGATAATCAAGTTTGAGTATATTTGGATTATTATCTTTCTGTCAGCCGTGTAAGAGTCTTCCTTGCTTTCAAGATATGATATATAATCTTCTGAATCGATTATTTTTAAATAAAGATTTTTGATTAATTCAGGATAATTCTTCCAGTTTAATTTATTTAAGGAGAGAAAATTATTTAAATGCTTGTTAACCCTGAACTGCTTTATTAACAGATTATTAATAAACCTTGTGTTCGGATTTAGATCTTCAAGTGTAGGTATCTTTTTTCCCCTGGAAAGTTCGATCCGCTCGTTGGCATAATCGATAATTTCCACCAGAAGTAAAAACAGGTAGTGATATAATTCATAGGCCTTGTTTATACTAAAGAATAATTGCTTTTCTGAATGGGCAATTGATTCACTATTTGACTTATAATGAGCATAAAGGGTCTGTAATATCTTAACCCGGAGTAACCTTCTGCTTAACATATTTAAAAGAACTGGAATACATAGTAGTTAATGCAAATGTAATTATTTTTTCAAGTTGAGCAAAAATGGTCTTATTTACTATTTTCACGTTTTATTAGGGTTCTGTTACTTAAATAAAAAATTATTTTATACATTTGACCGTCAAATTATTCTAACTACATAAAAATCAATGAAGATGGAAGATGAATTAGAAAAAAAGGAAGAACTTGAAAAAAGCGAAGAATCTGAGAAATTCGAAAGGGAAGAAATTTTCTCAAGAGCAGTAAGAGCTGGAAAAAGGACTTATTTCTTCGATGTAAAAGCAACCCGAAGAAATGACTTATACCTGACCATTACTGAAAGTAAAAAACGTTTTAATCGTGATGGTAGGTTCTACTATGAGAAGCACAAAATCTTTCTGTACAAAGAAGATTTTGACAAATTTTCAGAAGGTTTATCTGAAGTGGTAAATTTCATCAAATCATCTAAAAATGAACCTATTGAAAATGAAGAAATAAAAAAGCCGGATGCAGACGATACATTAGTTGAAAACTATACCAATGTAGAGTTTGAAGACCTGGAAGAAAAGAAGGAATAAATAAAAAAAGTCCCGGTTGGGGCTTTTTTTTTGTACATCTTTTTATGATTAAGGCATAACATTTTTAAAAAATTGCTACAATGAACCAGATTGTATACAAGCCAATCGGGTATATTCAAACTCCATTCCAACGACCTGAGAATATGCCGATACAGCCAAGTGCCGCCGAAGGAACTACAGGTAAAGTGGTTCTGTATCATGATTTTACAGCAGGATTAAAAGATCTGGAAGGTTTTTCACATGCTTATCTAATCTATCATTTACATTATTAAACCCTTCATTCCTAATTTTGACAATCCGGAGAAAGTCAAAACCGGATGGTTCGCTAAAGTAAGTTCAAATTTTCCCAAACGAAAATCAGATAACCGGTTTAACTAAGTAAAGCTGCAAGCTTTAAGTTACAAGCTAATTTCGACTCTTCCGTTCCCGGTTCTCAGTTCCCGGTTCCTGGTTCCTTTTTTCTTGTTTCTACTTGGTTCTCTACACTACGCGCTTTGTGCTTTTTCCAGCCGAATACAATTCGGCTCTATATTTCGGTCTAAGCTCCCCACCACATCTGCGTACTGCTTACTGCCTACTTCTGCTGCAACTACTAACTCTTCTCTCCAATCAGTATTCACTTTTTCCCCTGTTAAATGCTACTTCGCAGCAGTGCCCGCCTGACTTATTCCTGCCCGATTCAGGCCCTGTGAAATCGAATATTATTTCACTGGGCAGGCGGGTTCGTCATTCGAATAATCGTCAATCATTTATCAAACACCCGGCACCCAGTATCCCAGCCCGTACCAATCGGCACGTTCGGGCGGGCAGCACCTTGCACCTAACACCCCAGTGAAATATGCTCCTTCGTCGCATTTCACGGGGCAGGCCCAAAATCTTCCTAACCGTATTTCTCCATTTTTTCCTCAATCGTTACATCCTGGTTTATTCTGCTATGGATCTTTAAATTAGCCAAAATCTCCGATGCACCGTTTTCGAAACAGTTTACCTGAACTTCTTTTATAAGTTCCATGATTTGGTCATAGTCTCCCTCTAGTACCGTTTCAAAAGGACAAACCATGAATTTTATGCCAGACTCCTGAATAACCTGGATTGCGGCATCAATTATTTTATACGAATGAATGTTTTTAGCTGTAGGTAAAATTTGGATCGCTACGTTCACTTTATTTTTCATAATGATTCGTTTAAATTGAAATAAGTTTATGGGTTTCGGGTTTATTTTCAAATATAGCATCGTCCAGCTTTCATTCTTCTAACTCCACTCATTATTCTTTCCTGTAAATATAAAAAAATCCTAAAAATTTTCACTATGCTAATCTAAAGGAAGGAGTTCTTCGGACAAACTTTTTTAACATAAACACATGAATACATTCACACACAAAAACTTCTTAAACAATTTAGCAGTTTAGCCATTTATCAAACAACCAGTATCCAGCAACTTCCCCTTCATCTTCTCAACCTAAATCTCAGCCTTTCCTTCACAGACTCTGCCAGGTTTTCCAAACTCTGGCAGGTCTTTTTCAAGTCGAATACAATTCGGCTCTACATCCGCACCTTTCACTTTTTACTTTTATCTTTTCTCGTTCAGATCCCTCCTTTTGTCGGGATAAGTTCGACTATTGTTTTTCGCTACACCAGTTTGCGAAAATCAAGTCTCACTTACTTTTGCCTTTGATATTTTTTCTTTATCTTTATTTATTCTATATAAAAATAATAATGAATTGGCATTGCAAGAACAACAAATAAATTGTAGGTATGCCCTGCCTGAAAAGTGTATAGAAAATTATTTATAATCCATGAATCTTTCGCAATTAAAAACAAACGAAGAAGGAGTCATTACAAAAGTCAGGGGAAGAGGTGCCTTTAGAAAAAGAATCACCGAGATGGGATTTATTAAGGGCAAGAAGGTAAAAGTGATAAAAAACGCCCCGCTAAAAGACCCCATTGAATACAGTCTTATGGGTTATGAAATCTCATTAAGAAGAAGTGAAGCTCAGTTGATTGAGGTAATAACTGAGAAGGAGGCTACTGGTCTTTTTAACAAAAGATTTAATGGAGTAGAGGCTCAGGCAGGATTAGTTCAGTCAGCTAAAATCAAGGGGAAAAATATAAACGTTGCCCTTGTTGGAAATCCAAATTCCGGAAAAACAACACTTTTTAATTATGCTTCACATTCCAGGGAACATGTTGGAAATTACGGTGGTGTTACTGTCGGTTCAAAAGCTGCAAAATTCCGACAGGAAGGATACACCTTCAATGTTGTAGATTTACCAGGCACATACTCTCTTTCAGCCTACTCACCCGAGGAACTATATGTTCGGAAGTTTATCTTTGGCGAAACACCAGACGTTTTAATCAATATTGTTGACGCTTCAAATCTGGAAAGGAACTTATACCTTACCACGCAATTAATTGATATGGATGTGAAGGTAATTATCGCACTGAATATGTATGATGAACTCCAAAAACGAGGCGACCAATTTGACTATGAATCACTGGGAAAAATGATGGGGATACCTATTGTTCCCACAATCAGTTCAAAAGGACATGGTATTAAGGAATTATTTAAAAAAGTAATTGATGTTTATGAAGACAAGGAACCGCTTGTCCGTCACATACATATAAATTATGGAAAGGAAGTTGAAAAATCCTTGAAGATCATTCAAGACGAGATATGGAAGAATAAAAGCCTGACCGATATGGTTTCTTCCAGATTTTATGCACTGAAGCTTATCGAGAAAGATAAATCAGCTCACTTTTCACTTTCAAGATGGCCGAATTATAACGAGATAAAGGGAATTGCCGAGAATGAAATCGAAAGACTGGAAAAAATGTTTCATGAGGATAGCGAGACATTAATAACCGATGCCAAATATGGATTTATCTCAGGTGCTTTGAAAGAAACCCTGATAAGTGGCCAACATAAACGAAATACAACTGACATTATTGATGCTTTTATTACACACAAACTTTTCGGATTTCCCATATTCTTTCTCCTCATTTTTATTATGTTCTTTGCTACATTCGAATTAGGTCAGTATCCTATGAATTGGTTGGATCAATCCATTGTTTTATTTTCGGGATGGTTACAATCAATTATACCTGCCGGAGCGCTGAAAGATCTTTTAATCAATGGAATTATTGGAGGAGTCGGCAGTGTAATTGTTTTTCTTCCGAATATTTTAATCCTGTTTTTCTTCATTTCGTTGATGGAAGATACCGGCTACATGGCACGTGCTGCCTTTATTATGGATAAAATCATGCATAAAATCGGGTTACACGGACGGTCATTTATTCCCTTGATAATGGGTTTTGGTTGTAATGTCCCGGCCATTATGGCTACAAGAACCATAGAGAACAGAAATAATCGCCTGGTAACCATGCTGATTAACCCTTTTATGTCATGTAGTGCCAGACTACCCGTATATATTCTGGTCATTGGAGCATTCTTCCCTAAGCATCCGGGACTGGTTTTATTTATTATATATCTGATTGGCATCTTCATAGCAGCTACGGTGGCAAAAATATTAAAGAAAACTTTCTTTCGAACAGAGGAAATCCCTTTTGTTATGGAATTGCCATCATACCGCGTACCTACCCTAAAATCAACACTAAAGCATATGTGGTACAAAGGTGAACAATACCTGAAAAAAATGGGAGGGGTTATATTAATTGCATCCATTTTGATTTGGGCATTGGGATATTATCCAAAAAACGTCGCCTATTCCATCGACTACGATACCACTATTAGCACTCATGAAAGCCAGTATAACCAAGTATTAGAAAGCGTTAAGTTTGAAAACCCTGACAGATATTACCAAGTTTTAAAGGAAAAAAACGGAGTCATTCGTTCTCTCTTACTGGCAAAAGAATCTGAAAAACAGGAAAAATCATACATAGGACAAATAGGTCAGTTCATAAAACCGGTACTCAAACCTCTTGGATTTGACTGGAAAATGGGTGTTAGCCTGTTAACAGGGATTGCCGCTAAAGAAGTTGTTGTAAGTACAATGGGTGTTTTATACCAGGCTGGAGCTGATATTGATGAAAAATCAGAAACGCTAATTGGAAAAATAAGAGATCAAACATACACAAACGGGATTCGCTCCGGTGAAAAAGTTTATACTCCCGTTATCGCTTTCGGGTTTCTGATGTTTATATTAATTTACTTCCCGTGTGTGGCAGTTATTGTTGCCATTAAAAAAGAATCAGGTAGCTGGAAATGGGCTTTATTTACCATATTTTATACCACATCACTTGCCTGGTTTGTTGCATTTGTTGTTTATCAGATAGGAAGTTTATTTTAATTGAACCAAATACTAAAAAAAAAGACTCTTAAAAACTGAATACTAACGAAAACTTCAATGATACAGGAAATTATTGCTTTAACCATAGTACTGTTTGCAGGTATTTATACAATATACCAAACAATCCGATTTTTCTATCCGGCAAAGTCCGTAAAAGTAAACAGGGGTTGCGGATACTCATGCAGCGGATGTCCGGTTAAATCAAACTAAGGCCTTATAAAAAATATTTTCTCTGTTCCAGTCCATGGAACGATTTCTCCCGATTGAAAAAAGTATAGCCAGTTAATAAATGTGCCGTAACTGCTATTGTTTATAAGGAGTAAAGCTTTGCTTACGGCGTAATTATCCGGAGGTTAAATCAGGAATTTCCTTATTCCTAAATACCAACATTCTACCAAAGGTATCTCTTCAGGACATTATTCCCCTGTAGAAAAAGCTCCTACCCTGATGAAATGTTTTCGTACCTCAAATTTCATAGGGCAAGCGTCGCATTTTACCCCGTAGGATAATTATTCCAACGGGGTGAACCCTGCGCAGCAGGAGCAACCTAGTTGCTGTTTCACAGGGTAGACAGGGTAGGCATTCTTCCATTTTGCAATCATTCCCTGAATTTCCTAAAATTGTCTATATTTGAAAATTGAGATTTGAAATTTATTTGTTTTTTGAATATTGTTTTTTGGTGCTTATTTTTGAATGATTAAGACTTGATAGACAAGCACTGGTTATACAGGTTCATGTAAACTTCGAATAATACTTACTATGCTTGATTTTTTCTTATTAGTTTTCGGAATTATCTTTATGATCATCGGATTATTGGGTTGCATTCTTCCCATAATCCCCGGTCCGCCTCTCAGTTTTATCGGATTATTGCTGCTTCATTTCACAAAATTTGGTGACTTCACCTTTTCATTCCTGGTTATTATGGGATTTGTAGCTCTTGCCGTTACAATTATCGATTACATAGTCCCCGTTTGGGGAACAAAAAAATTCGGAGGGTCAAAGGCAGGAATATGGGGAGCAACCATCGGACTGGTTCTTGGAATTTTCTTTTTTCCACCCATAGGAATTATCCTGGGACCTTTGACCGGAGCGATCATTGCCGAATCCATTACGGGAAAGGAATTTAATAAATCATTTATAGCCGGCCTTGGCTCTCTTTTCGGATTCTTAATGGGAGTTGTCATTAAACTAATCGCTTCATTTGTGATGACCTATTACTTTGTAGTAGAACTGTTTTGAAAAACCTTACCGTTAACCGCGCTTGTTATTCAGAGATTAATATCATTAGGTCGTTATTAGCTCGCTTCGCTCGCGTAATTCGATAGTCATACAATGGTCATACAATAGTCATACAATAGTCATACAATGGTCATACAATGGTCATACGATGGTCATATAGTAGTCATACGATAGTTTACCCTGTGAAATTGCGAAGCAATATTTCATGGGGTCATTCAGTAGTAATCTGGTAGTATTACTTTGTACTTTTTACTTTTGCCTTTACTTGATTGGTCATACAATGGTCAAACAATAGTCAAACAATGGTCATTCAGTTGTCATTAGGTTGTAATTAGGTAGTGATTAGGTAGTTTTTACTTTTGCCTTTTCACCCTGTGAAATACGAAGTAATTTTGCTTGCAAAATTATTTCACTGGGTAAACTTTTGTCTTTTTACTTGATTGGTCATACGATGGTCATACGATTGTCATACAGTAGTCATACGATGGTCATACAGTAGTCATTCAATAGTCTTTAAAAGTTTGAAAATTGTTGGGTATTAATTAACTAAAAAATCAGATTTCGATGCAATTAGAAGAATTAAAAGTATATCAACTTTCCATGACGTGAGCGAAGCGAGCTTATGACAATAAATGACAGCGAAGGCGCAGCCTGAGCGAATGACACGAACGAAGTGAGTATATGACGGCGCAGCCAAATGACAATTGAATGACGCCCGCAGGGCTAATTACACGAGCGAAGCGAGTGAATGACGCGAACGCAGTGAGCTAATGACTACTGAATGACAGCCGAGCGCAGCGAGGCAAATGACACGAGCGAAGCGAGTGAATGACGCAAGGCACGCAGTGCCAAGCAAATTACTATCCCATTGTTGCTACCATCACAGCCTTAATAGTATGAACCCGGTTTTCTGCCTCGTCGAATACTACAGATAATTCCGATTCAAAGACTTCGTCTGTCACTTCCATGCTCTCAAGTCCAAATTTTTGATAGGTCTCTTCACCTACTTTAGTTTCCCGGTTATGAAATGCCGGTAAACAATGTAAAAATTTCACATTAGGATTACCGGTTAATTCAACAACCTTTGCATTTACCTGGTAGGGTATTAATAATTTTATTCTTTCTTCCCATGTCGCATCCGATTCTCCCATGGAAACCCAAACATCGGTATAAAGGAAATCAACTCCTTTAACTGCTTCTTCAATATTTTTAGTTATGGTGATTTTTGTGCCGGATTTTTGAGCAATTTCCAAACATTGTGATACCAGTTCTTTATGCTGTTGACAATCCTCCGGGGCAGCTGCTCTGAAATCCATTCCCATTTTCGCCGCTCCCACCAGCAGTGAATTCCCCATATTGTTACGGGCATCACCCAGATAGCAAAAACTAATTTCCTGCAAAGGTTTGTCCGAATGCTCCATCATGGTCAGAAAATCAGCAAGAACTTGAGTGGGATGAAACTCATCGGTTAATCCATTCCAAACCGGGACTCCCGCATATTTACCAAGCTCTTCAACGATTTTCTGTCCAAAACCACGATATTCAATCCCGTCATACATCCTTCCCAGAACCCTGGCTGTATCCCTCATCGATTCCTTATGCCCGATCTGTGATCCAGTAGACCCCAGATAAGTAACATGCGCACCCTGGTCGTAGGCAGCTACTTCGAATGCACACCGGGTTCGGGTTGAGGACTTTTCAAAAATAAGAGCAATATTTTTCCCGTTTAATTTTTGTTGCTCAGTACCTGAATATTTTTCGTTTTTGAGATTAACTGACATATCAAGCAAATAATTAATCTCTTCAGCCGTGAAATCCAATAACTTCAGGAAGTTTCTATTGTGTAAGTTAACAGTCATTGTTGTTTTATTTATATGGGCTATATTCTAAAAGTTACATTATTTAACAAGGAATATTGTGCCATAGGTATTTCTTTGGAAGAATTTTGGATTGGTGGAATAATAGGAACTTCAACCAACCTGCCGGCTGGCAGGTATTCCAATTTTCCAGTATTACTCACTCCCGCAATCGTTATTCGCTCCCACAATCCAAGCTCTGGAACCAGCTCATGAAGATTGGCTCTTACTTCGTTCGAGCCAATCGTTCGCTCAATCCTGCTCGTGAGACATTCTGTTCGCTACGCTCCCAGAATGGTTCCATTATTCCAAAACTATATTATATCAATAAAAAAAATATGCCATCACAAATTATACAATACTTAAAATAAAGCGTACATATTCAATCCTCATATTCCATCGTAATTTTTGTCCCAAAGGTTTTATCCTCCAGTTTGGTGGCTTCTGTAATAACACTTTTTTCACCGCCATGCTCAATAAATTGCAGACATGCTTTTATTTTAGGCGCCATGCTCCCTTTGGTAAACATACCTTGTTCAAGGTATTTCAGGGTATCTTTATAGTTTAGAAATTCTTTGATTTCCTGATTTGGTTTTTTGTAATTTATATACACGTATGAAACATCGGTAAGGATATAAAATTTATCGGCATGGATGTTGATAGCAAGCAGAGCGGATGCTAGGTCTTTATCAATTACTGCTTCAACAGGAGAGATATTAAAATCTTCATCCATACAAACCGGTACTCCTCCTCCACCCGCAGCAATCACTATGTTACCGTCACGGGCAAGTCTTTCAATGATGTTTGCATTTTTAATCAATACAGGTTTTGGTGAAGGAACTACCCTGCGATATCCATCATGCTCTTTAACTTCTTCTTTAAAAATCCAGCTTTTGCTTTTGTGCAATAATTTTGCTTGCTCCTTTGAATAAACTCTACCAATACGCTTTTGAGGATCTTTAAAAGCAGGATCATTTTTATCTACTACAACCTGTGTAACCAGGGTTACAACATTTTTTTTTATATTAAACTTATTCAGTATGTTCAGGAACACTCGTTCGATCATATATCCTATTCCTCCCTGAGAATCTGCCACACAAATATCAACAGGCATTTGTGCTATTCCATACAGTTCTTCACCGGCATCATTTCTCATTAATATGTTTCCAACCTGAGGTCCGTTTCCATGAGTAATAACCAAATCATAACCCTCTTTTAGCAGAAAAATCAGGTTTTCCAGGGTTTTAGTAGTATTATCTTCCTGCTCATCAATAGTACCAACCTGATTTCCACGCAATAAAGCATTCCCCCCTAAAGCTACAACAGCTAATTTATTCATAGTCAATTTTTTGTCTGAAATTTATTCCGGTCTACAAAACTATAAATTTTTTGTTTATTTTTACAGATACTCTGGCAGGTCTTTCTCCAGCCAAATACAATTCGTCTCTACATATTGCTCCAAGCTCTCCGCGCTACGCTCTCTGCCCCATTCTCCATGCTTCTTGCCCTTTATTTGGAGACTGTGGACTGCTGACTGGCGACTTTCCTGCCTATTGCATTTAACTTTCTGATTTTCAAAAATAATTCACCCATAAAGACCTACTTTTAAATATATTTCATATTTTTATAGGCTTATAAATAAAAACCATTCCTATTATTGTGAGAATCAGTGCGTTTTTTTTAATAGGTACACTAATCGTACTCCTTCTGCCATCATGTAAAAAACCTTCTTCAAAAAAAATCAAAGAAGGGGAAATTCAATATTCCATTACATACCTGGAAAGTAAAATAAGTAGTATCCCCACCAACCTGCTTCCCGAAAAAATGACCTTAAAATTTAAGGGGAATAAAGCATATACTGAAATTGACGGGTTCTTTGGGTTTTTCAACATCAGTAATATAACCGATTATTCCAAATCACTTAACTGGACTTTCCTGAAGGTTTATGGTCATAAGTATCTGTATGCAGGAAAACGGGAAGAAATTGCTCCTGGTTTCGGGGGAATGGCAGATATCGAAATAGAATATACGGATAGCATTACAAATATTTGTGGGTATGAATGCAAACAGGCCATTATTCATTTGCCAAACTCGATTGAAGGGCCATTGAAAGTGTTTTACACAAAAGAACTGGGACTTAAACACCTTAATTCCTCAAATCCATACGGAGAAATAAACGGTGTAATGCTTGAATTTTATCTTACCCTGAGCACATTAAAAATGAAATTGGTAGCTGAAAGTGTTGTTGAAAAACAAATTCCTGATAAATTTTTCAGGCGGCAAGGCGATTTTAAGCGAATTACAAAAGGGCAGATGGAAAAACTACTCGATAGATTAATGGAAGAATAATCTTACACCTTACCTCCCGGTTTATCACTTTTAAAATACTTGGTATACCATAGTTCATGTAATTCTTTTTCCTAAATCCTTATACTTCTCCTTAGCCTAATATTAATCCCTTTCAAAATTAGCAGATTACTATGATAATACCCATTTTTTTAATTCACCCTGTGAAATAATCCCTATCTTTACTTCCTTAAATTATACTTTCTGTCTCCCGAAACCCGATAACTATCGGGTTCGGGATTGGCAGAAAATCACAAAACACAAATAACCATAATCAAATAAATACCAATATTCAATAACCAAATTCCAAACTTCTAAAAAAAATGATCATTGTTTGAATATTGCAATTTCGGATTTGTAATTTACCTGCCCGGTGAAATTTTACATATGTTGTATTAATAATGGAAAAGAAAAACACCCAAAATAAAAAAGCAAAGAAAAAAACCAGGGGAATATTCAAACCGTTAAAATTCTTCACCGACGACCGGTTTAAATTGGTTCTGGGATTGTTTTTTATTGTTTTTGCCCTTTTTCTGACCCTTGCTTTTATTTCTTATTTTTTCACATGGAAAATCGATCAAAGCTTCGAATGGTCCGGCATATTCTCTTCATCCGACATAAAAGTTGAAAACTGGTCAGGAAAAACCGGGGCTTATTTTGCTTTTCTTTTTTTAAATAAATGGTTTGGAATTGTATCCTTTTTATTCCCTTTGCTGCTTATCATTATTGGATTCAGATTGTTAAATCTAAAACTGCTTCCTGTTTGGAAAACAATAAAAGTTACGATTTTTGGTGTCATACTTATTTCTGTTTGTCTGGGATTTCTTTTCGGTGACACAGGCGGATATCTCGGCAGTGGTTTGGGAGGCAGCCATGGCTTTTTATTGAGTGAATGGCTGAATGCTTTCATAGGAAAAACAGGTACCGGTTTTTTACTTTTAGTGTCCGTTATAGCTTTCATCCTCTTTTCCTTTAGTAAATCGTTAGATTGGATTGGAAAACCACCGCCGGTAAAAGAAGATGAAATAACCCAGGATACCTTCTACACAAAGAAAGACAAGGCAGTATCCGTAATAAATCTGGGGGAAGACGACGAATCGGATGAAGACCTAATGTTCGAAACAAAAGAAAAAGAAGAAAGTGAAAATGTTAAACTCACCATCGAACAAAAGATAGGCAATGACATTCTCACCAATGGAGAACTAAAGAAGAAACTCCTTGAGGATTATGACCCGACCCTTGATCTTTCTTCCTTTAAATTTCCACCTGTTAGTTTATTGGACGATCATTCCACCGAAAATTCTATTGTCAGCAAGGAAGAATTAATCAGCAATAAGAACAGAATTGTTGAAACACTGGGTAACTACAAAATTCAGATCGATAAAATAAAGGCGACTATTGGTCCTACGGTTACATTATATGAAATTGTTCCGGCGCCCGGTATCAGAATTTCGAAAATAAAAAATCTTGAAGATGATATAGCTTTAAGCTTATCGGCATTGGGAATCAGAATAATTGCTCCGATACCCGGAAGAGGGACCATTGGAATTGAAGTTCCCAACCGTAAGCCTGAGATCGTTTCGATGAAATCGATGATAACATCGAAAAAATTCCAGGAATCGGATTACGAGCTGGCAATTGCCATCGGTAAGACGATCTCGAATGAGACTTATATATTAGACCTAACAAGAATGCCACATTTATTGATAGCCGGGGCTACAGGCCAGGGAAAATCAGTAGGATTGAATGTTCTGATCACTTCATTACTATATAAAAAATACCCTTCCGAAATAAAATTTATTCTCATTGACCCCAAAAAGGTTGAACTTACACTCTATTCTAAATTAGAAAGGCACTACCTGGCAAAAATACCTGGAATTGAAGATGCTATCATTACCGATATTCAGGATATCACTAATACACTGAATTCCTTATCGATTGAGATGGACCAGCGTTACGACCTCCTCAAAATGGCCCACGTCAGGAATATAAAGGAGTATAATGAAATGTTCAAGAACCGGAAATTGAATCCTGAAAAAGGCCATCGTTTTCTGCCCTATATTATTATGATTATTGATGAATTTGCAGATCTGATCGTGACAGCGGGAAAGGGAGTTGAGAATCCTCTTGCCAGGCTTGCCCAGCTTGCCAGAGCCGTTGGAATTCATCTTGTCATTGCCACGCAACGACCTTCTATAAATATCCTAACCGGTACAATTAAAGCCAACTTCCCCGTACGAATCGCCTACAGGGTAATTTCAATGATGGATTCCAGAACCATCCTTGACAGCCCCGGAGCAAATCAATTGGTTGGACGGGGAGATATGCTCATTTCTCCGGGCAGCGATCTGATAAGAGTGCAGTGTGCCTTTGTAAGTACAACTGAAATTGAAAAAATAACAGAATTTATCGGTTCACAGCGTGGCTATCCATCAGCTTTTCTACTACCCGAATATTCTGACGAAACCGGAGAAGATATGGGGGAAATTGACCTTCAAAAACGGGATCCGTTTTTCGATGAAGCCGCCCATATTGTTGTGCTTCACCAGCAAGGATCTACGTCCCTTATCCAACGAAAATTATCCATAGGTTACAACAGAGCTGGCAGGATAATTGATCAATTGGAAGCGGCTGGCATCGTCGGCCCATTTGAAGGAAGCAAGGCCCGGCATGTTCTTATTCCTGATGAGTATTCTTTGGAACAATATTTGAGTAAGATTGACAGGGAAGAAAC
>CAZEWS010000007.1:0-13565 GCA_964515985.1 uncultured Rikenellaceae bacterium
GGGGAATTATGAGATTTTGTGGATTCCTTCTATTGATTTGTGTATTCCAATTTTTAGGAAGAGATTCATTTGCCCAGAGCAAAAAAATATCGCTAAATCTTAATCAGGCTACAATCAATCAGGTGCTTTATGAAATTGAGGAACAAAGCGATTTTTATTTTCTGTATAATCACAAATTGATTGATGTTGAACGAAAGGTTGATATCAATGTAAAGAACAAAATGATAAAAGATGTTCTATCTGATCTTTTTGAAAATGCAGATGTTAACTTCCTGATTATGGAGCATCAGATCGTGTTGATACCGAAGAATCTGCCAAAAGCAACTGATGAACCGTCCAATGAAATAATCATTACAGGGAAAGTTACCGATGAAGTAGAACACCCACTTCCGGGGGTTAACATTATAATTAAAGGAACCATTACCGGAACCATTACGGATGTGAATGGAAATTACCGGGTTGGAGTTAAAAATCCGGATGCTGTTATGGTATTTTCATTTGTTGGGTATCAAACCCAGGAAATACCCATTAATGGACAGAAAGTTATTGAGGTAACCATGGGTAACGATGTCATGGGGTTGGAAGAGATTGTGGTCATCGGATATGGTACACAGAAAAAAATTAATCTTACGGGTGCGGTGAATAATGTTTCTGCCGTGGACCTGATTAACAGGCCTGTTTCTCATGTCACACAGGTGATCCAGGGGATTTTACCAAATTTGAATATTTATACTACATGGCAAGGGGGTGAACCAGGTGCTGCCCAAAACTTAAATATCAGGGGAGTGGGTTCATTGACCGGTGATTATGCGCCATACATTCTGGTTGACGGTGTCCCGATGGATATCAACCGGGTAAATCCGGAGGACGTTGAGAGTATTTCGGTTTTGAAAGATGCAGCGTCTTCGGCTATTTATGGAGCACGTGCCCCGTTTGGCGTGATACTGATCACTACCAAGAAAGGAGAAAAAGGAGAAAAATTCAGGCTTAAATATTCGAACAACATCGCCTATTCATCTCCTACTAAATTACCGGAATCGGTAAACTCACTTGATTTTGCCAATGCTATGAACGACGCTTCTCTGAATGCAGGTACGGCGCCTATTTTCAATGAGGAAACCCTCAGCCGGATCAGGGGGTATTTAGCCGGCGAAATTACTACTGAAACCATTGAAGATCCTTCAATACCTAACGAATGGGGTTATTGGTTTTATGGTAATGCCAACAACGATTGGTGGGATATTTATTATAAAGATTGGACCGCCATGCAGAAGCACAACATCAGCATCAAGGGCGGCACCAGTGGTTCAGCCTATTATATTTCCACCGGTTTTTATGATCAGCAGGGACAGCTGAATTTTGCAGATGACCGGTTTACAAGGTATAATGTAACCGGAAACTTTACATCAAATGTTTCCAACTGGTTAAGGATTGATTTCAAGACAAAGTATGTCAGAGGCAAAACGGATTATCCCAATGCCTGGTCCGGGTATGACCGAACGGTCCTTTACCATAATTTCACAAGGAACTGGCCCACGAATCCGCTTTGGCTCCCGGATGGCAATATTTCTATTGCCTCTACTGTACCATTATTAATAAACGCGGGAAAAGTCAGACAATTCCATAATGACTTGTGGATTACCTTTGGTTTAGAACTTGAACCCTTTAAAGGATGGAAAACCAATGCGGAATATAGCTGGAATAACTATTCATTCAAGGAGACAGATCATAAAAAAACCGTTTATGCATACAAAGTGGATGGCACAAAGTATTCCTACTATAATTCGATAAACCAAATCAAAAAAGAATTTTCGGATGATAATTATTTTCTTTTAAATATCAGGTCTTCTTATGAAAAATCCTTTGGAGATCACAATTTTCATCTCCTGCTTGGTTTCGAGGAAGAACTTAAGGAAGAGAGTGGTCTTTATGGACAAAGGAGAGGACTGGTAACTGATAATGTGCCTTCAATAAGCACAGCTACAGGCCAAGAGCATGTAGATGATCGGGTAATCCAATGGGCTACACAGGGTTTTTTTATGAGAATGAATTATAACTTCAAAGAAAAATACCTGTTCGAATTTGATGCCCGTTACGATGGATCATCCAGATTTGAGAAAGAAACAAGGTGGGGATTATTCCCTTCGGGTTCCTTTGGGTATAATATTTCAAAAGAAAATTTCTGGGAACTCCTTAAACCTTACATAAACAATCTGAAGATCAGGGCTTCATGGGGTTCATTAGGGAACCAGAATGTCCCGTATTATTTGTACATACCGATACTGCCGGTCTATACAAATTTACCCTGGATTTTTGGAAATAAAAGGCCTGTATATACTATGGCTCCAGGATTGGTCAGCCCGGATTTAACCTGGGAGACTGCTACAACGTTCGATGTGGGTTTTGATGCAGGTTTCCTTAACAACCGTCTGTTGATCACATTGGATTGGTTTGTTCGCACTACAACAGATATGTTTGGTCCGGCTGAAGCGATTCCTGCAGTGCTCGGAACATCCCCTTCACAGGAAAATAACGCCACCCTGGAAACCAGGGGATTTGAGATGATTTTTAGCTGGAAAGACAGGATTGGTTCAAACCTGAATTATAATGTAAGGTTTGTCCTTGGGGATAATAAGTCGACCATAAGGAAGTATAACAACCCAACCAAAATCCTGAGCAATTGGTACGAGGGTGAAGTAATCGGAACCATCTGGGGTTATGAATCCGACGGGTTCTTCCAGGACGCTGCTGAAGTGGACAGTTGGTATGACCAGTCGGTTTTCCATGCACGCTGGCAGGCAGGAGATATTAAATACAATGACCTGGATGGCAACGGAAAAATTGATTGGGGTAGCAACACCCTGGATGATCATGGTGATAAAAAAATCATAGGAAATTCATGGCCGAGGTACAACTTTGGTATAACCGCCGGATTCAAATATAAAGGATTCGATTTCAGTATGTTTTGGCAGGGAGTTGCGAAAAGGGACATTATGTTTAACAGTTCCGACAATGTTTTCTGGGGATTTTGTGGTAGCATGTGGCAAAATAGTCTATATAAACAGCACCTTGATTACTGGAGACCGGATAATACCGATGCTTATTATCCAATACCATACATGACAGAAGAACACCTGAAAAACACAAAACCACAGGCAAAATACCTGCAAAATGCTTCCTACCTGCGTTTGAAGAACATTCAGATTGGTTATACATTCCCGGGCGAATGGACCCGAAAAGCTGCGATTGAAAATGCCAGGATCTTTTTTACCGGGGAAAACCTTCTGACGATCACTCCATTAACCGATCTGTTTGACCCCGAAGCAACAGAAGGTATATTCGGAGCTGGAAAAATTTATCCGATACAAACTGTTCTATCATTGGGAGTTAATTTAACATTCTGAAAGATTATCCCCGTCCGACCGTTTGCGTCGGTCCGACGGATAGGAGGAGGTATTCAATAGTCATTATTCGCTATCGCTCATGAGATCGCTACGCTAAGTTCAGTTGTCATTCGCTTCGATGTTATTTGCTCTCCGCCAGCTGGCGGATCGCGTCATTCATTGTCATACAATAGTCATTCGGTAGTGAAAGAAGGGATGCTTGATACTGGATCCCGGATTCTTGTTGCTTATTACTGGGAGATACTTTAAAAATCAAAAATCGTTAATCGTTATTCTTCATTCAAGATCAGTTCAAAGTTTTCACTTCTCACTATTCACTTTTCACTTTATCAAAATATTATAGGGTAATCCTTCTCTAAATCGTCATTATATACTAGAACATTAAATACATGAAGGATACAGAAGGAAGGAAGCAGATATCTGATTCCGAATTAGTTAAATATATCGCTGGCGAACTTGAAAAAAGCGAAAAAGCAAAGATAAACAACTGGAGCAGTTCCCATGAAAATAACATGAAATATTTCCAAAAGCTTAAAAATATCTGGAACATAACCGGGAAACTGAATGATATTGATCTTATTAATGTACAAAAGGCCAGGGAAAAAGTGGTAAAGGAAATCCATGGTTTTGGCCGATATCGTAAAGTGCTTTTATACTGGGAAAAAATAGCAGCAGTTTTGTTTATTCCGCTTTTACTATCCGCTCTTTTCTACAATTTTTATTTTGACGGACCTGTTAAAAATAAACAGGATGTATATAATGAAATCCACATCGCATTTGGAACCACCTCTCAATTAGTCCTTGCAGACGGCACAAAGGTCTGGCTTAATTCAGGCAGTTGCCTGAAATATCCTTTAGATTTTACGAATTACATGTGGGAGGTTTATCTTGAAGGAGAAGCTTATTTTGAAATAGCCAAAAACAAAAACAAAGCTTTTATTGTTAAAACTGCAGATTTGGATATTAAAGCCACCGGAACATCCTTCAATGTTCTGGCTTATCCTGAAGAAAACCTGGTTGAAACTACGCTCATTACGGGCAAAGTTTCTTTGGTTAAGGAATTACCCAATTCGAATACACAGAAAGTGACAGATCTGAAGCCTGGGGAAAGAGCATCATTTGATAAAAATAAAAAAAAGATTGAACTGGGAATGGTCGATACCGACAAGGTAACATCCTGGAAAGAGGGACAACTTATCTTCCGGAATGATCCCCTGGTTGAGATAACCAAAAAACTGGGCAGGTGGTTTAATACCGACATTGAACTGGTTGATGATGAATTGAAATCGTACCGGTATACGGCTACTTTTAGTGATGAGAGTTTGTCTCAGGTCTTGGAGCTTTTAAGTATCTCTGCTCCAATAGATTATACTTACTCACCCAGGATAAAAAATGAAAATAATACATTCACAAAAAGAAGAGTTGAGATCAGGATTAAAGAAAATTAATTAGAGTCTGTCCATAATATCAAATAGAATAATAGAAACTTACAGAATCAAAAAAATAAATACCATTATTCCCCTCTAAAAAGAGGGGTGTAGGGGTGTGTCATATAAACAAATATTATTTATTTTTTTGATTTCATCGACTTTATAGACAAGCACTAATTAATCTACTATGCCCTGAATATTAACCTAAACCAATCTGCCTATGAAAATAACCTGAAACCGGAATTAAAACAGAGACAGGAATGTGGTAGCGCACTTCCCTGTTAGGAAAAGTTACTTTTAGCTCTAAATGATTTGAAATGATTCGATGAGCTATTTATTGTTAAACTTAAACAAACCTAAACGCAAAAACTATTATGAAAAAAAACGTATTTAATCCCGGAATAAATTGGAAGAAAATTTATTCCTCGAGACTATTAAAGATCATGCAACTGTTTGGTTTCCTGGCACTTATTTGTGTTTTTCAGGTTCGTGGTGGGAATTCATTTTCCCAGGGTTCCATTTTACCTGATGAAGTAACACAGGAAGTGGTTGTTACGGGGACAGTAACAGAAGAGGATGGAACGCCTCTGCCTGGGGTTACCATAGTCGTTAAAGGAACCACAACCGGAACTATTACCGATCTAAATGGTAACTACAGCCTCCAGATTGATGATCCCGATGCCGTGTTGGTATTTTCCTTTGTTGGATATGGATCACAGGAAATAGCAGTTGCAGGGCAAACCATTCTCGATGTATCGATGCAGGTAGATATCCTGGGACTGGATGAGATTGTTGTCATAGGATATGGTACACAAAGAAAAATTAATCTCACTGGCGCTGTGGATATGGTATCTTCCGAAGATTTTGTCAACCGTCCTGTTGGTAATGTAGCCCAAACTATACAGGGAATTATCCCAAATTTAGGTATAACTACCAACAGCGACGAGGGGGGTGAACCGGGAGCTACCCAATCCTGGAATCTCCGCGGGGAAGGTACACTTACGGGAAGTGAGGAACCGTATATCCTGGTGGATGGTGTACCTATGGATATCAATCAGGTAAATCCTGAGGATATTGAGAGTGTTTCCGTACTGAAAGATGCTGCTGCTTCGGCCATTTACGGAGCCCGTGCACCATTCGGGGTAATCCTCATTACTACCAAGCGGGGAAAGAAAGGTGAGGGACTAAGCATTGAGTATTCCAGTAATTTCGCCTATGGTACCCCTACATTGCTTCCCAAAGCTGCCAATTCCCTTGATGCTGCATTAGCCATGAACTATGCTGCTGCAAATGACGGGAGTGCACCACTGTATACTGATGAAACCCTTCAAAGGATTCGGGATTACCAGGCCGGTACATTTAAGGATGAAACCATTATTAGTCTGGAAGACCCAAACCGCTGGGCAACCTGGTATGATGCTAATGCCAATAATGACTTTATGGATATTTATTTCAAAGATTGGGTGGGAAGGCAAAAACACCACCTCAGTTTGAGCGGATCTACAGAAAAAACCAATTTCTATGTATCATCAGGTTATTATGATCAGCCGGGACAGCTGAACTTTGGAGATGAATACTTCAAACGGTTTAACTTGACAGCTAACTTAAGTTCAAATGTTACTGATTGGTTAACGTTTAATTTCCGTACAAAATATGCCAGGAGCGAAAAACAGGTACCCAATGCATATGGTGGGTACGACCGTAATGTAATTTGGCATGGCTTTACCAGGGCCTGGCCATCAAACGCCTGGATTTTTCCCAACGGTGAGTATTCCACTTCTACAATGTATGATTTGCTTGCACTGAATGGAAATGAATTGAATAAAACGGATGACTTCTGGGTAACCATCGGCGGTGTTTTCGAACCTATTGCAGGATGGAAAACTGATATCGAGTATAACTTTAACAACAATGCTTATAAACAAACCAGGCTTTATAAAACGACTTATGGTCATTATCCGGATGGTACAGCATTTCCCCTAAATAATTCTGTTAACCAATTTAATGCGTGGTTTTCAAATAATGATTATCGGATGCTGCATGTCATGACATCTTATGAGAAGGTAATCGGAGATCATTATGTAAATGCTCTGGTTGGATATGAGGAAGAATTAGAAAAGAACGCTGGTCTTAAGGGATATAAAAAATCACTTGTAACACAGGATGTGGCTTCCATCAGTACAGCCACAGGGGATAGCCAGATTGATGACTGGTGGGAACACTGGTCTACCAAGGGCTTTTTTATGAGAGTGAACTACAACTTTAAAGAAAAGTACCTGCTCGAATTCAATGCCCGGCGCGACGGATCTTCAAGGTTTGAAAACGCCGATACCCAATGGGGATTTTTCCCGTCTGCTTCCGTTGGATATAACATTTCAAAAGAGCCTTTCTGGGATCCTATCAGTGCATATGTGAATTCTTTCAAGATAAGGGCATCCTGGGGTTCATTGGGTAACCAAGGAGTTGATATTCCGAATTATATGTATATTCCTATTCTGCCGGTCGAAACCAATTTAGATTGGATTATGGGTAATGCGAGACCGGTATACACCGAGGCTCCCGGATTAATCAGTCCCGCATTAACATGGGAGACATCAACCACGCTGGATTTTGGATTTGATGCTGCCATCCTGAATAACCGCCTGGGTATAACTTTCGACTGGTATAGCCGTACCACTACCGATATGTTCGGACCGGCCCAAGCGCTTCCCTCAGTGCTTGGAACTGATCCTCCAGAGGAAAACAACGCCGAACTCGAAACCAAAGGATTTGAGTTGATCCTTACCTGGAAAGACAGGATTAGTAGGGATCTCAGTTATAATGTGAAGGTTGCCCTTGGAGATTATAAAGCTACAGTGGTGAAGTATAACAATCCGACCGGGCTCCTTACCAGAGATCCTGAGATTTGGTACGAAGGTCAGGTACTCGGGGATATTTGGGGGTATGAGACCGTCGGTTTCTTTCAGGACCAAGCCGATGTAGATGCCCATGCTGACCAGTCAGTTTTCCATGCACTCTGGACGCCCGGTGATATTAAATACAAAGACCAGGACGGCGATGGTGAGATCACTTATGGTGCCAATACCCTGGATGACCATGGTGATAAAATAATCATAGGAAATTCAAGACCAAGGTATAACTTTGGTATCACCGCCGGATTGAAATATAAAAATTTCGATTTAAAAATGTTCTGGCAGGGAATAGGCAAAAGGGACATTATGTTTAGTACCAGCACGAACGTGTTTTGGGGCTTCCGCGGCAGCATGTGGCAGAACAGCTACTATGAAGAACACATGGATTACTGGTCACCCGCGGGTTCGGACTTCGGAGGGGGTACGGATGCGTATTATCCCAAACCCTATATATTATCGGAGCATACAAAGAATTGCCAACCTCAGACAAAGTACATCGTGAAGGGTTCTTTTGTACGCCTGAAACACCTCGAGATCGGATATACTTTTCCGCAAAAACTCACCCGGAAAGTGGCAATTCAGAAAGCAAGGATTTATTTTGCCGGAGAGAATCTGCTTACGCTCACATCGCTTACCAAGCTTTTTGATCCTGAAGCAACCGGTGGAGGATTGGGTGGAGGTAAGATATATCCACTGCAGACAGTAATGTCTATGGGTGTAAATGTTACATTTTAATCTTTAAAATCTATTGCTATGAAAATAAAGAAAATAATTTTTAGCATAATTGCAGTCCTGTTTATTGCAACAGCATGCGAAGAAGATTTCCTTGAGCGTTTACCGCTTGACCAGGTATCTACCATGGACTACTGGTCTAAAACGGGTGATCTTGAATTGTACACCAACCAGTTCTATCCCTCTTTTTCCGATGGAAGTTCATGGTCCGGAGGTATCTATTGGTTGGATACCGGTACCGACGATATGGCCTCTGTAAATTACAGTCGACGTCTGGCAGGTTTGACGACGGTCCCTGCAACAGATGCAGATGGTTGGTCCTATACCAATATTAGATGGGTGAATTTTTTCTTTGAAAATTATGAAAACTGTGAAGATGACTTTGAGGTGTACAAGCATTATGTCGGCGAGGCACATTTCTTCAGGGCTTTTTACTATTTCGGCCTGCTGAGAACCTACGGGGATGTTCCCTGGATTGACAAAACGCTCCTCCCTGATTCGGAAGAACTGTTTGCAGCAAGAACACCCAGGAATACGATTGTGAATAACATTGTTGCCGACCTGGACAAGGCTATTGAGTATATGGTATCAGGCGTGAATATTAACGGAATGCGGCTGAACAAGGAGATCGCCTTGCTTTTCAAAGCCAGGGTTTGCCTGTATGAAGGAACCTGGGAAAAATACCATGCAGGAACGGTTTTCGGAGCGACTGGCGGAGATCCGAATAGCCTCCTTACGAAGGCTGCCGGTGCCGCCGAACAGGTGATTGACTCCGATATTTACAGCTTGTATAGTACAGGTGATCCGAATTGGGACTACTGGCATTTGTTCAATCCATTAGATTATACCGGGAACCCTGAGATTATGCTGTGGAAAAAATATGATCTCGGCTTGAACATGTACCATAACCACCAACGGTATCTGCCAAGGATAGGTCACAGAAGGGGTAATACCAAGTCATGTATAGATGATTACCTTTGTAGTGATGGTCTACCCATTGCTCTTAGCCCATTGTACCAGGGTGACAATACTTTGACTTTAGTTTCCACCAACCGTGATCCCAGGTGGAAGCAAACCATTTTTACACCTGGCTGGCCCAGGGAGATCGTTGGTAGCGACACCACATGGTTTTTTGATAGGGCAGAGCTACATATATCCTATTATAAATGTAATACCGCATACCAGTTGAATAAGGGAGCCGTACCTGATCCCAATCAATACTATGCAGGTAACGTAGGTACTAACCCATCTCCCATTTTCCGGTATGCTGAAGCCCTGCTTATTTTTGCCGAAGCTAAGGCAGAGCTCGGTACCCTGACTCAGGCGGATGTGAATAAATCTATCAAACTCCTGAGGGATCGTGCGGGTATGCCAAACCTTGTTATCGCCAATATTCAGACTGATCCCAATTGGCTGTATCCAAGCCTCAGCCCAATAATCAACGAGGTCAGGCGTGAACGTCATGTTGAACTAAATAGTGAAGGGTATCGCTGGGATGACCTGTGCCGCTGGCGCGCTCATCACCTGATCGTAGGTAAAAATCCAAGAGGGGCTAGATTTGATCAAGCAACTTATCCGGAGTTAACAATCGGTGTAGACGTCGATGTTGATGCAGAAGGATATATTATTTTGTATGTGGATGAATTACCGAATGGTTATGGTTTTGATCCGGACAGGGATTATCTGTTACCAATCCCGGTTGAGCAACTTACATTGAATCCGAATCTTGTTCAAAATCCGGGTTGGCAATAGGATTTTTTATAAGATTATAGTATAGGAAAAGAGGTTGCTGTTATATTATGGCAACCTCTTTTTTTCAGTCGGTCTCCGGCTGAAAGATGTAAAACGACTCTCCGAGTCGTTTATAACCAGTAACTCATAGCCCGAACTGGAAGTCGGACTCTGAGGATACCCTGTCGGTCTCCTACTAAAAAGTCCGGAGTCCGACTTTAAAAAATAAAACAAAATCTCCTTAAAACCATGCAAAAAGAAAAAATCATCTATTCAGCCTGCTGTCGGTTGTTTCCAACCGACAGTTCTCAATGTCAGGTGGGAACACCTGACAACATTATAAAAATTATTTTGATTGGCTTAATTATTTCAATATTTCCCGTAAAAGCTGAAAAACCAGGTTACGGCTATTTATTGCACCAGGATAGCACATGTGACGTTTGGTGGGCTGAAGGGGCCTATAAGATCATGAAAGAAGATCCGGTTCCTGAAAAAAAATCTCAGGCAGTTGGGATATTGGCCGCGAGGAATGAATATGAACCTTTTCAGGTGGTGCTTCACCCGAATACGAGGTTGGAACAGGTGAGGATATCTATGGTTAGCCTTATTAATGATCATGGTGACATTTTGGATCAAGAAAATATCATCATTCGGCAGGTCGAATATGTAAACGTTACCAAACCAACCGACAGTTACGGGAAAACAGGCTGGTGGCCTGATCCCCTGCCATTATATAACGAGCCCTTTACTGCCTATCCCGGTCAGAATTACCCTTTCTGGATTACAGTTAAGGTACCTGGAAATACAAAACCCGGAATTTACAGGGGGATCATTACTCTAACCTCTTCATATTGGAAATCTCAGATACCTGTTCAACTGGAAGTCTGGAGTTTTGCCTTACCGGATAAGGTTAGTATCAGATCGGCTTTTGGAGTTAGAACAGGAGCTATTCAGCAATATCATAACCTGGAGAGTGATAAGGAATTAGAACAAGTAACAGACAAATATTACAAAAGCCTGAAGGAACACCGGTTATGTCCTACTTCTCCATTTGAATTATATCCTATAGGCATAAAAACCACCGGGATTGACTGGGAGGGCGGTGTATTTGACAAGGATACCGTTTTCGCGGGAAACCAGTCGTATAAGCTGACAGATGATAGTTTTACTGAAACAACCCAGGGTAAATGCAGGCGCATGATCCGGGTGGATCAATCAATGGATTATAAACTAACCTGGTTTGTAAAAACAGAAGAACAGAGACAACGGTATTCTGTCCTTGTAAAAGGGTATAATGCTGAAAAAGAGTACCTGCCATTTGAAAACCGGATGGAGGTTTTCAGAGGGCGTGAAAAATGGAGAGCAGATACACTGTCACTGGGGAAATTACGGCCGGAGGTAAAATATATTACGGTTCATTTCTTTCCTGTTTTCAGGGACTTGACAGGTAGCAGTACCGGAATAGCCTGGTTTGACAACGTTTCCGTCTTTTCTCTGTCAGAAAATATCAATTTACTGCCAGGGGGAGATTTTGAAGTGGATATCGAAAATATAAGCATTAAGGCTGACTTCACTAAATTCGATCAGACGGCCGGTAGATATCTTGATGATTTTGGATTTAATTCCTATAATCTTCGTTTGGAAGGCATGCCTTCAGGGAATTATTATTCACAGAGACTGGGAATGTTCGAAGGGTTTATCCAGGGATCACCGGAATATGAAGTATTGATGAAACGGTATTTGAGTCAGGTTCAGGACCACCTTGAGAAAAACGGCTGGCTGGGTAAAGAATACATCTATTGGTTTGATGAACCCAACCGTAAGGATTACCCTTTTGTAAGGGAGGGTATGGGAATTTTAAACCGGTCTGCCCCGAAGATCACCCGGTTTATCACCGAGCATCAGCCGGGCCCGGATATCATGGATGTATCCGAAATCAGTTGTACCATCTGGCATCGTATGGATCCTGATATGGTGTCCGAACTGGTTAAAGAAGGCAGGGAATTCTGGTCGTATTTATGCTGCTGGCCCAAATCACCATGGATCAGTGAGTTCATTGATCATGATGCAGTGAACCTGAGGATGTGGTTATGGATGTCGTACAAGTATCAGCTGAAAGGAATATTAATCTGGTCGACGACTTACTGGAATTCAGATGCTGCTTCTCCGAAAAGCTATTTACAGAATCCGTGGGAGGACCCGATGTCATATGTAAGGGGATACGGCTGGCTATACGGAAAGCAGACCATATGGGGAAACGGGGACGGAAGGTTTTTTTATCCTCCCAACAGAAATCCCAACGACCATTCCGGAAAGTATCTTGATGGTCCTATTCCTTCTTTGCGCCTCGAAATCCTCAGGGAAGGCATTGAGGATTATGAGTATTTGATATTGCTCGAAAAAGCGATTGAGAAAGCTGGCAGAAAACAAAAAGACCTGGTTGTACAAGCCCGGAAATTGCTTCAATTTCCCGGGGAAATGTTTACAGATGGTAAAACCTATAACAAAGATCCGCAATATCTTTTGTTATACAGGAAGGAAATTGCCGGGTTGTTGAATGAATTTTATAAAGAATAGGGCTTGTATCATATTTTAACAACTTGTTTTTTATTTTGATTTCTAATATCCAATTCATGTTAACTTAAATAGATTTAAATAAACAATGAAAATAAAAATTCAAATACTCTGTGTCTATTTCTGCCTAATTGGTGGTATGGTTTATGCTGATCCGCCAGAAGGATCAAAATGGAAATTAATTCCTGAGCTGTCCGATGAGTTTGAGGGTAATAAATTGGATCCTCAAAAATGGTTCGATCATAATCCGGGCTGGCGTGGAAGAATTCCTGGTTTTTTTTCAAAAGCCAATGTTGAAGTAAGGGACGGGAAACTGCATCTTACCTCCCGGGTTGAAGACCTGCCAAACCTGCCGGAAGAATACCATACGTTCACAACCGCAGCTGTGAAAAGCAAGGTTGCTGTAAAGTATGGTTATTTTGAGGTAATGTGTAAAATGATGCCATCACGGGCCAGCAGCGCTTTCTGGTTTTATAATATCGAACCGGATGACTGGAGTGAGATCGATGTATTCGAGGCAGGACCGAAAGTGCCAGGAAACGAGAACACAATATGGTTTACACTCCATTACCCTTATTTAAATTTATTCAACAGGGCAAGGGTTAATTACAAGAATCCCAGATATGACATGTATAAAGGGACTGTCTATAAAGCCTCGTATGATATGACAAAGGAATATCATGTATATGCCGTGGAATGGGACAAAGACTCTATTAAGTTTTATGTTGATAACGAGTTACAGTGGAGTACATTTAACAGCCACTGGCACCAGGTTCTGTTTA
>CAZEWS010000007.1:13575-32473 GCA_964515985.1 uncultured Rikenellaceae bacterium
ATAAATATCAGCATCGCTGTAATCGTAATTGATATATGCTTCCCCATTTTTACAGGTTGGTTCGGAATCCCTGATAAGAAAAACCTGCCGGCAACCTATAGCATTGAATATGTACGTTCTTGGCAAAAAATCGTTGCACCTGAAATTGACCGGGACCAAAATGGGGAAGCATATATCAATTACGATTACAGCGATGCTGATATTTATTACACAACCGATAACAGTGAACCATCGAAAGAATCAAAAAAGTATACAAAACAATTCTCTTTCCGGGAAAAGGGAGTAATTAAAGCAGTGGCATATCACAAGGATGGGCAGAAAAGCGAATTGGGAGTAGCGATTATGAATTCGTTTGATCCTTCAGAAGTTAAGAAACCGGATGAATTGAAAGAGCTTGAGAAAATAACCAGGATATGGGAATATGAAAAACAGAAATCTCAATCAAGTTATAAGTATTGGTTACATAACACAAGATTCGGTTGTCAGGAAGTCCTTATGCATAATGTTGTAAATGACAGTATAGGAGGAAGGCAGTATTTTAAAAGGACACACAGTAATAAGGAAATCATGAATGAAGATCCCGATAACCGGGGAAGTCTGAACATGAGATTCCCTTTTAAAATTGTGGATGATTTTCTTGAAGATGCAAAAAAAATACTTATGGATCATCCTGCCGGTTTTAATCAGAAAATTGGGTTATATTTCAAAAATGGAAGCAAAGGAGGACAATTCTTTCAGATACCGGGTTATACATTGCCCGATTCGCATGATTATATCGTTGTTGAATTTAATTATCGGCGAAGACAATAATAAGTTAAAATTTAAAAGTTATAAGCAATGAAACTTTATAAGTTAAATCTGATTCTGTTTATTGTACCCTTTATGTTATCATCTTGTTCAGGCCGTTGGGTACGTGAACATGTAACATTTCAGTATGTTGATCCCCTTGAAAAGGTATTTCTCGAAACCAACATCTTTCGTGAACGGGAAGCAAGTCTGCATGTAGCCCGCGGTGAACATGCCAGTCTGCAGTTTGTTTACCGTTCGACAGAACATACGCGTGGCTTATCTGTCAAAGTGCACCCACCGGCAATGGAGGATAAAACTCTTGTAAAACCAAAAGCCGGTTTTGTGGGGTACGTTCCTGTTGGACGTGCAACCCCTATGCCAACATCCCGGGACAGGATACATTCCATTTCCGGATTTTACCCTGATCCGATTATCCCTGCAGAAAAAAAGGATATTGACCCCTCGGTATCCCAACCGATTTGGGTAACCATACCGATACCCACAGATGCTGAACCCGGAACCTATACCGGGAAAGTAACCATCCGGGGCCGTTCAGGAGGGAAAAGAGTAAAACGATCCGAATTATTTACCATCAGGGTATACGAACCGGTGGTTGAGAAGACCTCGCTATGGGTTACCAATTGGTTTAGCCTGGAGCGATTTCATCATATGAATAAAGGAGAACCGGTGGAAGAATATTCCGATCTCTATTGGGAATACACCAGGAAACTAGCCCGGAAAATGGCAGAATACCGTCAGAACGTTGCAAGGATCTCCCCACTGCGTATGGCGGAATATACCATAAATGACAGCCTCCGGTATGAGATCGATTTTACCCGCTTTAACCGTGCTGTTAAAATATTCCAGGAAGAAGGTGTGCTGGGCCGGATCGAAGGAGGACATATCGGAGCGCGTGATAGCAACTGGTCCAGTCCTTTTGTTGTTTTTGTGCCGGTTCAGAAACCCGATACCCTGGAAATGGAAAAATTCTCCATTCAAAACGATACCGCCCGGATTTTCTATGAGCAGTTCTTCCGGCAGCTGACAGAAAACCTTGAAAAGAACAGTTGGAAAGATATTTACATGCAGCACCTGGCTGATGAACCCATTGAACCCAATATGGATTCCTATATTGAGATCGCCAGATTCGTAAAAGACCGGATCCCGGAGATTCCCATTGTCGAAGCCTGTCATACACGAAATCTTGATAGTACCGTAAATGTATGGGTTCCGCAATTGAACTTTTTGCATACAGATTATGATTTTTATAAGGAACGTATGGAAAAAGGGGATGAGGTGTGGTTTTATACCTGCCTTGCGCCCAAAGGAGATTATGCTAACCGGTTCCTGGACTTGCCTTTGCTCAAAACCCGGATATTGCACTGGATCAACTTCAAATACAATTCACCCGGGTACCTGCATTGGGGATTTAACCAATGGAGATGTAAAGATGTATATAAGGAGACAACTTTTATCAACAAAGAGTCGGGTAATGTACTGCCCGCAGGAGATGCATGGATTGTCTATCCGGGCAACGGTGAGATTTACAGCTCCATCCGGCTGGAAGCCATGCGTGATGGAATCGTGGACTACGAACTGTTGAAAATGCTGGCTGAAAAAGACGAGGAAATAGCCAGGGAACTTGCCCGGCGGGTGGTGTTCCGTTTCACCGTTTACGAAATGGACATCGATGGCTTCCGGAGTATCAGGAGAAAGATCCTGGAATTACTCTCGGGATCAGGAGAAGTACAATTAGATTAACTTGAAGGCTTAATCAGATGAATACCTGGAATGGATAATATAAACAGAAACTTTAGAATCATGGAACGAAGAGACTTTTTAAAAATTTCAGGATTGGCAGGTATTGCTGTTATATTGGGTTTGGCTCCTCAATGCACTCAACCTGTCAAATCCCCCAACATTCTCTTCATTATGACCGACCAGCAACCGGTCAGTTGTGTTGGGGTCTATAACGAAGCCGTTAAAACACCACACCTGGATAAACTGGCAAGACAGGGTATCACTTTCGACAATTTTTATATCTCAGGATTCCCATGTTCACCTTCACGGGCAAGTATATTAACCGGCCGGTATCCCCATAATCATGGGGTAATTAAGAACGACATACAGCTTGATCCATCCATTCCTACGTTAGGGTCCATTTGCAGGGAGGCAGGTTATCAAACGGGTTATTTCGGTAAAGGCCATCTGGGTGGAAATATGTATCCGGACAGACACAAGGATCCATTACCTGAAAAATTTACCGAATACTGGCGTTATGAAATCAGGAAGACTCCTGAAGGATGGCAACTTGAAAAAATGGGTGGCGGACCGGGGGAGGATTTTCCGCAGCTTGGTTTTACCGAATGGGCAGGGGGCTGGCGTCAATACAAGGATTGGCTTAAGGAGCACGGACAAGATCAATTTGTTGTACAAGCGGGGAACCATGATGCTGTCCAGTCGACCCCGGAAGGAAAACATATGTTTTCCCGGCTAGGCGAAGAATATCATATGGCTGCTTTCTTTGCTGAAAAAACCGAACAGTTTGTCAGGCAACATGCAAAAGATGCGGAACCCTGGGCAGCTGTGCTTTCCTTTTTTGGGCCACATCTTCCGGTTTCTCCTCCTAAACCATGGGATACGATTTACTCTCTTGATAATATCCCGTTGCCAGGAAATCACTTTGATTCACTAGAAGGGAAACCATACAGACAACAGAATAATGATCTTTGTTACGTTTTGCCCAGATGGTCTGATGAGCAGTTCAAGGACTATATTCGCCGGTACTGGGGTTACTGCGGTTACATTGATCAGCAAATTGGAACAATATTTGTTGCATTACAGGAAACCGGACAATGGGATAATACAATTGTCATTTTCACCAGCGATCATGGTGATATGGTTGGATCCCATGGTATGATCTGGAAACTGGGTACCTGTGGTTATGAAGAATTATTCAGGGTTCCAGCGATCATAAAAGTTCCTGGAATTTTGGATAAAAACCGTCATTCAAATGCTTTGGCCGGTAATATTGACCTGCTTCCCACGATCCTGGAGGCTGCTGGTATCAAGTTACCCGGGGATATCGATGGCCGGAGTCTGATACCAATTATTAAGGGTACTGCTAACCAGCACAGGGATATTGTCTTTGCCGATGTCATGGATGAATCCATTATTTGCAGAAATGAAAAATATAAGTTTGTACTGAATTGGAAAAACAAGGACCTTGATGAACTCTATAACCTGGAGACCGATCCGGGTGAGTTAATGAACCTTGCTCTTCAGCCTGAATTCTCGGATCATGTAAAGGAGATGAAAGAAAAGGTATTCCAATGGACTGAGGAAGCAAGACATCCCTACTCGAAATTAATCAAACAGTCTGTCCTGGAAAAGGACTAACAAAGACTGGAAGGTCTGATTTAAAATTATAAGGAGAAGAAATTGAATGACTAACCAAGTAATCGTATTCATTAAAAAACAGAAACAATGGTAACCAATATCCTTTTTTTACTGCTTTTTTTGGCATTTGCTGAACTGAGCCCAATAATTTATCCCGGTGATGGATATAAGGGGAAAGTATTCAATGATATTAACGCAAATGGAATGATGGATCCCAGCGAAAAAGGTCTGGCAGATGTTTTGATTTCGGACGGTGAAAATGTGGTAAAAACCGACCAGTATGGGAGGTTCAATTTGCCTGGTACGGAACGGACCCGGTTTATTTTTATCACCACACCCAGTGGTTACCGGGCAAGGAAATTTTACCTTCGGGCAGACACAAAAGCCGAAGATTACCTTTTTGGACTACAGGAAGTTATGAGTAATGATGCTTCTGAATTCCAATTTATCCAGATCAGTGATAGCGAAACGTATGAATATGGTGAATGGATCGACAACCTGAAGGAATATATTAACAGTGAAGTTCCGGCATTTTTGGTGCATACAGGCGATATTTGTTATGAAAAAGGATTGCTATTCCATAGTGAATTCATCAATTCTGAAACAATGGGAATCCCGGTATATTATTGCCTTGGCAACCATGATATGCTGCAAGGTGAGTACGGCGAGAAAATGTTTGAGGATCTTTTTGGTCCGGTTTATTATTCTTTTGAAAGCGGGAATGTGCATTTCGTTGTTACTCCAATGCTTTCTGGTGACCATAAACCCAGTTTTACCAGGGAAGATGTATATAGATGGTTGAAGAATGACCTTGCCTTGGTACCTGAAGAAAAATCCGTAATCATCTTCAATCATAGCATGCTGACTCGTACGGACAAGTTTGTCTACGGAATCAATGAGGATGAGAAAATAAACCTTCCCGATCACAATCTAATCGCCTGGATTTATGGCCACTCTCATACCAATATTGCAAGGATGCACAGTGAATCGGGGGTAATATCTGTTGGTACAGCCGCTCCGAACAAAGGGGGAATTGACCATACTCCATCATGTTTCCGGATTTTCCACGTTGATCAGAAGAATGATCTTACAATGGAGACCCGTTATACTTACCTTGACCGGCACCTTGTTATTATTGCACCCGACAGAGAGCATTCCTGCATAAACCAGCACGGTAAAATTACGGTTTCAGCTCAGGCATACCATACCTCTTCACCCACTGAAAAAGTTGAGTATGCCATTTACCAGTCAGAAGATGAGGCTATATGGGAACCCATGACCAGAATGTCAGACTGGACCTGGCAGGCAGAATGGGATCCGGGGCAGGTGAAAAATAAGACTGGTTTAATTGTAGCAGTAAAAGCCCGGTTTGCGGATGGTGTTGTCGCCAGTAAGGAACATGAGTTTATTTACTCAGAAAAAGGGGAAATCAATCCACAACCCGTGGAACCCTGGCCCATATTCCAGGGTAATGCGGAACACACAGGCATTGCCGGTTCTGTAATTGCTCCACCTCTTCAACTTGTATGGGTAAGAAATGTAGAGGCAAATATCTGGATGACCTCCCCTATTGTTGCTGGCGGATTGGTTTTTATAGCATCGATAGATGATGATAATCAGGGAAGAAGTCACGTTTATGCAATTGATGCAAAATCCGGGGAAATAATCTGGAAATACAAAACGGGGAACTCCGTAAAAAACTGTATTGCTTTTCATGATGGAAAAGTCTTTGCCACCGATATTCAGGGTATAGTATATGCTATTGCTGCCGAAAATGGTGATCTGGTATGGAAGAAAGACCTTGGTATTAACGGCCGGGCACAGGAAGGAACTATTGCAAGCGATAACACGATATATACAGGGGGAGGTAATGGATTGTGTGCACTGAATGCATCGGATGGATCGGAGATCTGGAGAAACAAGAGCCGGTCAGGTGGAGCAGGCACAATAGCACCACATATGCTGGGTGAAAATGTTCTAGTTGTATCTGCCAACTGGCGACAGCTAAGTGGGCATAATGCCATAACAGGCGAGCTGTTATGGAGTCACAGGGATGACACATTACGCTACCGGGATGGAACAGCAACTTTGCATAGTGCTTCTCTTCACCTTACCTCAAGACAGAACATCTTAAGGATCGATCATAAAACAGGAAAAATACTGAAAAGCAGACATACACCTTACAACTTTAAGTCAGCATCGACACCGGTAATTATTGATGAGTACTTTATCGTTGGAACCGGGGATAAAGGGCTAGCTGCATTTAATACAACAACATTTGAAGAGAAATGGCGGTTCGAAACAGGACCGGCTTTATTTATGACGATACCATATGCAAGTCCTGTGGTAAAAAGTGTTGATACAAGCCCTGTCCTATCGGGGGATGTTATATACTTCGGTGCTTCGGATGGATGGTTTTATGGTCTGGATTTTAGAACCGGCAAAGAGATCTGGAAAATTGAACTGGGTGCACCGGTCTTCACTTCACCCGCAGTTTCCGGTAACATGATCTTCATAGCAGATTTTTCCGGGAACATCTATGGTTTTACAGGCAGCAAAAACAAATAAATATATTCAAACAAAAACTAAAATGAAAAAACACTCATATGCAATCATTCTGGCAGTATCTTTTATGCTGATTTTCGGCCTGAATTCTTTTAATACAAATGCACAATACTATAAGTTAAAAGGACGGGTAACAGACACATTGAAAAGACCTTTGGAAAATATTATGGTCTGTGTAAAGAACAATGAAAAAGACTTTAAAATGACCAGGATCAATGGTAAATTTTCATTGAAGGTTCAAAAGGATGACACACTCTTAATGCTGTCACCTGATGAAGAGATATTTCAAATTAAGCTGAACGGTAGAGAGGAGGTGGTTTTTATTCTAAAAAGTTCAGGTAAATCCATTGAAATGGATGAAAATACCTATCAGGTTCTGGATGGGATTGAATCCGAACGATTAAAAAAATACCTTACTTCCCTGAAACCCAAGGAACCGGAAAAATTCTATCATAACATTTATGATATGATACAACAGCAAAATCCTGACCTGGAGGTTAATGAAAGCTCTGGGAATGTCTATATTCGAGGACAGAGTAACTTTCTTGAAAACAATCCTGCACTGATTGTAATGGATGGGGTTAAAAGAAGCAGCCTGGGATATATCGATCCTAAGGATGTAAAATCAATCAAGGTAATCAGGGATGGGACTGTTGGTATATATGGCGGACGTGCCGTAGGTGGCGTGATAGAGATTACTACAAAAACCGGGAGGAAGTAATATGATACAAGATATGAAAGCATTCAGAATTTCATTTGTATGTCTGTTTGTCCTAACCTTAATCAATGGTTATGCAATAAGCATGGATTCCTCCGGCGGTAAAAATTCCTGGTCAGTATCCTTTGCAGACGAACTTGAAGACCTTTTTCATGATTCAAATATTTCTAAAAAACCGACTACCAATTATACCATTGACGTACCACGTGGTAGCATTGCTGCTGTACATATTTTAATAAATAATTACAAGGAGAAAATGCAGCTTGATTTTTCCCTTTTGCGTAATGGAGTTCCATATACTGAGGCCTTTTGGTACAAACTTATTGATGTACCGGTAAAAAATAACACAGGTTTAAAAAACCGGCTTGGAGAAGACAATCCATATGTAATACGGAAAGCTCCTTTCCGTGTTTTCGATGCTATTGAACCGGTAAACTCTCCTGTGGAAACAACATCTACCACTATGGTATTGCGTCTCGAAATCCCGGTTGAAATTTCTGATGATCCAGGCCTCAGGCAATACAAGATAATGTTAAAGGCAGGAAAACAATCAAGAGAGTTGGATTTTAATATATTGGTTTATAAATCAATATTACCGGAAGTAGGGAAAAGCTCCTTCCCATTTACAAACTGGATCAGCTTTGATAACATAGCGGAGTACCATAACCTGGAGATATGGTCGGAAGAATACTGGTTAATGATAAAAAAATATGCTCAATTGATGGTTAGGTCACGGCAGAATACAGTTAAATTACCGGATTACAGGCATTTGTTTATCCTTGATGACAAGGACAGGTATAATTTGAAGCGTGAAAGGCTTCGAAGATTGGTTAAAATTTTTACCGAAGCAGGTATGTATTATATCGAGGGTTGTCATTTGGGATCAAGGACTAATGGGGAATGGAGTTCTAAAACATTTAGTATCTTTCATAAGGATGGTCCATTGGCCACAACAAGAGAAGGCGATATTCATCTTGCCCATATCTGCAGGCAATTAATGGAAGAAATTGAGAGCAACGGATGGAAGGACCGTTGGTTGCAACATGTTGCTGATGAGCCCATTGCCAGCAATGCTGTTGACTACCGGATCTTTACAGGAATGGTTCATAAGTATATGCCCGGTATCGATATTATCGATGCCGTTATGGATACGGAATTAGTAGGATCAGTAAATATCTGGTGTCCACTGGCTCACGAATACGAGCAACATCACGAATTATTTGATGCATTTAGGAACAGGGGCGATAAGATATGGTTTTATACCTGTCTCCATCCACGGGGTCCTTACCTCAACCGCCTTATGGATATGGAAAGGATTCGACCCGCACTCATGGGCTGGGTAGCTGCACTTTATGACCTGGATGGCTTCCTCCACTGGGGTCTGAACTGGTGGAGAATGGGTCATGAAAACACGTTTCGGCTCGATCCATTTACGGGAAGTGTTAACTATATGGATTACGGGGCTCCTGTCCCTCCAGGCGATAGCCATGTATTCTATCCGGGACATGAAGGACCCTGGTCGTCCGTGAGAATGGAAGCCCATCGCATTGGTTTTGAAGATTATGAATTATTAAAAATGCTTAAGACAAAAGATCCTAAGCGTGCAGGCGAAATAATAAATAAGGTTATTCGGAGTTTTACCGACTATACTAAAGATCCTGCTGTTTATCGGGCTGCCCGTAAAGAATTATTGATGGCTTTAGATTCATCTGTTGAATAACTTCCTGAATTCATTAATCAAAATATGCTATACAATTAATAATTCTGGCAAAGGTGAAAATAATTTCTTCTGTAAAAGTTATATTCTTTAGTTCAATTGTGATTTTTTTGATGCAAAATTGGTACTTTGAAAAGAAAGATATTGAAACCGTCAGGAAAGCATTCAAGAATACAAATTGAACTATTTAAATATAACATTTAGCTTATTATACCGAATGCAGAGTATATCGGCCTTTCGACAAACATATTCTTAATATTAATTGAAAATCACAAGAGACATCATGCTATTTTCTATTTTAGTAAAATCTTTAAAATCCAGAATTAGATTTTATCTTGCTATTCTTCTAGTAATAACAATCCAGTTATGTGTTAGTTGGAAAACCGTGAAAATTGATGAGATCTCAATCATTCCATGGCCGGCTGAGATGACCATCACTGACTCAAGTTTTGATTTTAATAGCAAAACCTCTATTGTTTTGGCTGAAGATAACGAAGAATTAGCCAGGATAGCAGTTTATTTTATAGACCTAATTCAATCCGCATCCGGTTACAGACCGGATATTATTACTCATCAGGAAGAAGGAAAGAATACAATCGTTTTCAAATTGAACAAAGAATTACCCGATCTGGGTAAAGAAGGTTATAGGTTATCTATAAATAATAAACAAGTTGTACTTGATGCCCCAAATCCGACCGGGATTTTCTATGGTGTACAGACCCTGTGTCAACTTCTTCCTCCGGAGATCTACAGTAAAAATAAACTTGTAGAGAGTGATCTTAGTCTTCCGGGTGTTTACATAACCGACAAACCACGGTTCTCCTGGCGTGGATATATGCTCGATGCCTCCCGTCATTTCCAGTCGGTTGAATTTGTCAAGAAATACATCGATTTGCTTGCAATGCATAAGATGAACGTTTTTCATTGGCACTTGGTAGACGGGGAGGGCTGGAGGATTGAAATAAAAAAATATCCGGAACTCACTGAAATAGGAGCCTGGAGGAAGCAACCCGGATATAATAAGGAATTATATGGAGGATTTTATACACAGGAACAGATAAAAGAAATTGTCCGGTACGCCAATGAAAGATATGTAACCATTGTTCCGGAAATTGAAATGCCAGGTCATAGTACCGAAGTAAATGCTGTATATCCCGATTTATCCTGTACCGGTGAAGAAGGTGAAGTGGGTTATTTTTATGGTTTCCCTACACAACACCAACGATTTCCTTACACTGGTCCAACTGCCTTATGTGCAGGGAATGAACAAGTCTTTGAATTTCTTGAAAATATTCTGGATGAAATCATTGAACTGTTTCCGGGGGAATATATTCATATTGGAGGGGATGAATGTGATAAACAATGGTGGAGAAAGTGTCCGAAATGTCAGTCAAGGATAAAAAATGAAGGACTTAAAGATGAAGATGAATTACAAAGTTATTTTATTAAGAGGATTGAAAAATTTTTAAATTCAAAAGGGAGAAAGCTCATAGGCTGGGATGAAATATTAGAAGGTGGACTTGCCCCGAATGCCACGGTAATGTCATGGAGGGGAGAAAGGGGAGGTATTGCTGCTGCCAGGTCGGGGCATGATGTGGTCATGTCACCAAGCAAATATCTGTATTTGGATCATGCACAGGCAGATGAACCGGAACATCCTCTATCCTGGGGTAGGGATATTTCTGATATGGAGGAAGTATATCATTATGAACCAGTACCGGAAATACTGAATCAAGACGAAGCTAAACATATTCTGGGAGCACAGGTAAACATGTGGACGGCCTATACACCCACTGAAGAATTGGTTGAAAATATGACCTTTCCAAGATTGTGCGCAGCATCGGAACTTACATGGACTCCAAAAAATCGCAAATCCTGGGATGATTTTTCCCGCCGGATGGAATATCATTATCCCCGGCTGGATGAAAAAAATGTTAACTATTACTACCCTGTCCATCCCCCGGTTATTAATAATGATTATATAGTATTCACGAATTCGGCAACAGTCAGTTTACAACCTCCGGTTCCGGAAAGTAAACTGGTTTATGCAATCGTTGGGGAAGAACCTACTAAATGTTCACCTGTTTTTCCCGGGTCAATGAAATTTAACCAGGATGATAATTTAAAAATCCGCACGTTGTTACCAAATGGCAAAATGAGTTATTCCGTCTCTGTAAAATTGGATAAACAGGGATATCAAATTGCAGAGAATGTAAGTCCCACAAAACAAGGACTGGCATACAGGTATTATGAAGGTGATATAAACATGGCTGAGAAGGTAGAGAATTATGAGATGAAAAGTACCGGTATTACTTCTGAAATAAAACCCGTTCTAGAGGAGCATCCATCCAAATTCGGATACTTGTTTGACGGATATATAAAAATTGAAAAGAAAGCAGTTCATTCTTTTGTTGTTAATACGAACTATGGTGTCCTATTATATATAGGTGATCAGTTGGTTGTTGAAAACGATGGTATCCATGGTAGAATGGCGAAGATTGAAGGCAAGATTGCCCTTGAATCCGGGTACCACAAAATCAGACTTAAAATGTATAAAGGATTGGGAAGAACAATTGAAACTTCATTTGGACCTGAACATGAAATAAGGAGAGATTTATCCGGGTATGTTTTTCATTAAAGTATAGTCAATAGATATAAGTTGCATTGTCATATAAATTTATCTTACCCAACCTATTTTGTGGTTGGGATGGAAATATCAAATTGTCAAAGTCATGGTGAGTTTTGTCGAACCATGATTGGTTTAGGGCACTGTCTGACCATCAATGGTATATGAAATTCAACTGAACAAGGGATTATTGTTTCTGAATACTCAAAATACTATCGTTGTGAAAAAATTAAATTATTGGTTAAAAAAGCATACGTTTCATTTTTCTCCTGTTGTCTGTTTATTTACAGGACTTTTTTTTCTTGGTTGCTCCGAGAATAGCCAAATGAGGAATAACGAACGTTTATGGTTTGAATATCCGGCAGAGCACTGGAACAGTCAGGCTTTGCATTTAGGCAACGGATTTCTCGGTACTTCCTTTTATGGAGGTGTGAAGGAGGAGAGATTCGATTTAACCGAGAAGTCGATGTGGACAGGTGGACCGGGGCAAAATCCGGATTATTCCTTCGGAAATAAAATGGGAGGGAAAGACCACCTGGATGATATTCGCAACGCAATAGTTACAGGTAATGTAGAAGAGGCAGACAAATTAGTTGCTAGGCATTTCTTGGGCGATTATTCTGACTTTGGTGCTTTCTCAATGATTGGTAATCTTTATTTCTCATTTGATAACCACGATACCTCATACACAAATTATATTCGTGAACTTGATCTTTCAAAATCTTTAGCCAGAGTTGCATACGAGGTGAATTCTGTAAAATACCAACGGGAGTATTTTTGTAGTTATCCCGATCGCGTACTGGTGATGCGGTTTCATAGCGATGTTCCCGGAGAATTAGGTTTTACCATGCGTTTAACAGTTACCCAGAAAAATCATTCGGTAACGGTAGATGGTGATCTGGTTGAAATAGCCGGGAAAATAGATGGTAACGACAGAGATTTTAGGGTGAAAATTAAGGTCCTGAACACAGGGGGTATAATTGAAACGAATGGGAAAATCATACAAGTTAAAGATGCTAATACAGCAACAATCATTCTTGCAGCCGCTACGGAATACCTGCCTTATCCTCCAATGTATAATGGTGCAGATACTGATGCTTTAACCACAGGAATTATTCATACAGCATTAAGAAAATCATATAAACAATTAAAGGAATCCCACATAAAAGATTATCAGGTCCTTTACAAAAGGGTACAATTAAATCTGGCCGGAGACCCTTTATACGAAAAGTTACCCACAAATCAACGGTGGGAAAATTTCAAGGACGGGAGTAATGATATAGGATTAAAAACCCTGGCCTTCAATTTAGGACGGTATTTGATCATCAGTACCTCAAGGCCCGGTTCGTTACCTTCAAATCTTCAGGGTGTTTGGAACACATTCGATAGGGCTCCCTGGAACGGTAATTATCAGAGCAATATTAACCTCCAACTTATGTATATGCCTTGTGGGCCGGTAAATTTGCTGGAATGCCAGATACCTTATATTGTTTGGATTAAAGGACTTGTTGTTCCAGGACGTGAAACAGCAAAAAAATATTATGGAACCAATGGATGGGTTAGCCATACAACCGGCAACATCTGGGGTTATACTGCACCAGGTGTTGGATTGTTGTGGGGGATATACCCGGTAGGTGGAGTATGGCACTGTCAGCATCTTTGGGAACAATATACCTTTACAATGGATAAAGAATACCTGGAAGAGGAGGCTTATCCTGTAATGAAGGAAGCTGCAGAATTTTGGCTGGCCAATTTAATTCCCTATAAAGAAGGCCTGATAAGTGCACCTACGGTTTCCGCTGAACATGGCGTTGAAACAACCAATGGGAAATATATTGATCCGACGATGTCAGCAGAGCGTGGTGCCGGGAAAGAAGGTTACAGATTTAACATACCCGGTGCTTACCAGGATATTGAAATGATATGGGATTTATTTTCAAATGTATTGGAAGCCGCCGATGCTTTAGGAATCAATGGTAAATTCCTGGATTCTGTTAAAGCAGCCAGAGAAAAGTTAATCCCTTTGAAAATAGGAAGATATGGTCAATTGCAGGAATGGTTTGAAGACATTGACAGTCCCGAGGATCATCACCGGCATATGGCACATTTGTATGCTGTTCATCCGGGACGGCAGATCCATCCCCTTACAACTCCGGATTTGGCTGAGGCAGCAAGGGAATCATTAAACATTAGGGGTGATGGGGTCTTTCCGGGCTGGCTATACTCAGGCGGAAACTGGGCAAGGGCCTGGAGAATATATTGTTGGTCACGATTATTAGATGGTGAGAGAGCAAACAAGATATTTTCAGAATTGATTTCAGAACAGGGCTTTGAAAACCTGATGACGTTCCAGCATGTTCCTGGGTCTAAACGAATGCAGGTTGATGCATCAATGTCAACACCCGGATTTATAGCGGAAATGTTGCTGCAATCTCATGTGGGAGAAACCCATATCCTGCCGGCCTTGCCGTCAGAGTGGCCCGACGGGAAAGTAAATGGTTTGTTAGCCAGGGGTGGATACGAACTAGAAATTGAGTGGGAGCATGGGCACCTGAAAAGAGCAAAAATCAAATCACTGAAAGGTGGAATCCCGAAAGTCAGGGTAGAAGGCAAATTAATTGATCCGGATAAAGATCTGCGGGTGAAACTGATTAAATAGTTACAACTTATGAAAAATTATTTTAGAGGATTTGCTGTTATAATCCTTCCGGCCGTTTTTCTTTTTTCATCATTTAATTTGACAAAAACGGAGGAAGAAATAGAGGAAACAAATAAACTGAAGGTTTCATTTGTAGATGAACTGGAAGATCTGTTTATTGATTCAAAGATACCTGGCCGGGCAAAAACAAAATTCATTGCAGATGTTCCCAGAGGGAGTATCGCTGGGGTTCACATTCTTCTTAACGGACTGACTGAAAATCAAATACTTGACTTTTCTGTCAGGTTGAATGGCCATTTAGTGTCGTCTGCTAAATGGTATCGGTTGGTTGATATACCCGTTGAAATGAACTCAGGCCTTGAGAAGAGACTCGGAGATGATAATCCATACGTCATCAGAAAGGCACCCTTCCGTGTTTTTGATGCACTGGAGCCGGTCGGTTCCAGGGTAAATATTACCAGTTCAGTTACTGCTTTAAGGCTTGAAATCCCTATTGGTCAGGATGAAAAAACCGGGAAAAAAGAACTTAAAATAGAAATTTCATCAGGTGGACAGAAAAAAACCCTGGCATTTGTTATAAACATTTATAAAACAGTTATACCGCAGGTTGGTAAAGAATCTTTTCCTTATACCAATTGGTTTAGCTTCGATAATATTGCCGGTTATCACGACCTTGAAATCTGGGCCGAAGAATATTGGGAAATGCTTGAAAAATATGCGGCTTTAATGGCATACTCCCGACAGAATATGTTCAGAATTCCTGTAAAACATATTTTTGACTCTTTATCCCCGCTGAAGTATGAATTAAATACCATGAGATTAAGAAGAATAGTAGAAATATTCTCAACCGCCGGTTTATACTATATTGAAGGAGGTCAGCTGGGAACAAGAACCAAGGGGGAATGGGCATCCGAAACCTTCAGTGTTTTGTCCGGGGATGGACTAGTATCTACAAGTCTTGAAGGCCATATACTCATTGAGAATTTGTGCAGCCAGTTGATGAGTGAAATTGATAAAAATGGCTGGCAGGACAGGTGGCTACAGCACATCGCAGATGAACCGACAGAATCAAACGCAACTGATTTCCGGATATTTACAGGAATCGTACGAAAATATATGCCTGGTATTCCTCTCGTAGAAGCTGTTTTTGATGCCAACCTTGCCGGAGCGCTGGATATATGGTGCCCGAATCTGATCCGATATCATGGCAACCAGGATTTTTATGAACAATACCGGAAGCAGGGAGATAAAATCTGGATCTATACAGCGCTTAATCCGCGTAACCGGTTGTTGAACCGTTTAATGGATATGGAACGGATGAGACCGATGTTGATCGGTTGGGCTGCATCCTTATACAACCTGGATGGGTATCTGCACTGGGGACTAAACATATGGAGATTTCCACCTGAGAATATTAATCAGATGGCTCCTTTCAACCAGACCGTTGTCCCTGGTGTAAATCTCCCACCTGGTGATTCTCATGTGACATATCCGGGGCCGGAGGGTCCGTGGTCATC
The DNA here is from genome assembly GCA_964515985.1 of uncultured Rikenellaceae bacterium. Taxonomy (GTDB): domain Bacteria; phylum Bacteroidota; class Bacteroidia; order Bacteroidales; family VadinHA17; genus CAZEWS01. The sequence continues at coordinate 29,566 of CAZEWS010000007.1, forward strand.
TTCCCGGTTAGTAGCACACAGGATTGGTTTTGAAGATTATGAACTTTTAAAAATGTTAAAAGCAAAAAAACCTGAAAAGACTAAGGAGATTATTAATAAAGTAATCAGAAGTTTTACCGATTATACTAAAGATCCTGCTGTATACCGAAAAGTAAGAAAAGAAATGCTGCAGGAACTGGATACCCATTCTAATTAGTGTCTGTCTATAAAGTAGAAGTTTTTATAATTATAAGCACCAAAAATCAAAACACAAAATATTTACCCCGTGAAATAATGCTTCGCATTAAATCTTCGATTTATTTCACGGGGCAGGCAAATCGCAAATCACAATACCGATAGCTATCGGTATAAAATATCAATATTGCTTTTATTAAGAAGGGTTTGGAGTTTTGAATTTGGAACTTGAAATTTATTTGTTTTTTGTTATTTGTGGTTTGGAATTTCATACTTAAGCAAGCTTTTTTAGTTTATGGACAAACTCTAATTAAGCGTTCTATTTATATGGACCAAAGGAATTAATAATAATCAATCTGAATTGTGGACAAATCATCAACATAAAAGGACGAAAGGCTGACAAGGATGAATAAATACATTGAATAAATTATGAAAAATGGTCAAATGAAAACAAAAAGAATCTTTTTCATAATTCTGTTGGCTTCAATTCTTGCAGGTTGTACGAATAAGAAACCTGTCGTAAAAGATGACCTGAATATTGGTGAACGTGTTCAACCTCTGACTGAATCAGGAGTTTTTCGTGATCCTGACTATTTCAATTGGGGCGCTTCTATAATCAAGGGAGAAGATGGTAAATACCACCTGTTCTATTCCCGCTGGCCCCGTAAATATGAATTTACCTGTTGGCTTACCCATTCGGAGATTGTACATGCCATTTCGGATAAGCCTGAAGGACCTTATGAATTTGTAAATACTGCATTGAAAAGCAATGGTCCCACCAACCCTCAAATCATTGCAACCAATCCCAAGATAAAATATTTTAAAGGGAAATATTATCTTTATTATGTCAGTACACACGCCGATACATTATTTATCCCTGAAGACTTGATCGAAATTGCAAAGACCGGGTATGGGCATAAATACTGGGGACATCTTCGGAATAACCAGAGAACATATGTGGCAGTGTCAGAATCTCTCTTTGGGCCTTGGGAAAGGGCAGAAAAACCAATTATCGAACCCATGGGTCCTATTACTACGATTACAAATAATCCGGCTGTTACAAAAGGTCCTGATGGCAAATATTATTTGATTGTTAAAGGAGACAAACCTAACGAGACACAATTTATTAGAAATCAAGCCATTGCCCTGGCATCAACACCTGTTGGTCCCTATACAATGCACCCCAAACCGGTAATAGGTGATTTGGATACGGAAGATGCCTCCTTATGGTATGATGAATCCAGAGGTCGGTTTTATGCCATCTTTCATGCGCATACTTTTATTGGACTGATCACTTCACTGGACGGATTAAACTGGGGAAAAGCAAATCATTATGAAGTAACTCCCAAAAGAATATTAAAGGCTGATGATACTTATTTGGAACCAGACCGAATGGAAAGGCCTTTTGTTTTTTTTGAAAAGGGAGAGCCACGAGTCCTTTGCCTTGCAGTCAAAAAAGGTAACGATGCATACGGAATATTTCTGTCTTTGGATAAAAAAATGGAATAGAACCGGAATAAGAATTAAAGATAAGATTATGAAAATTCAACCAGTTACCCACACCCAATCATTATCAAAAATGGCCTTACGTAAATATAAACGTGTTGCCGATGCACTTATCCTATTATTTTTCCTTTCGGGGATGTGCGGTTTGATTTACGAAGTGGTATGGCAAAAAATGTTGGTATTGGTTTTTGGTATATCCACCTATTCAACTACCATTATTTTAGCTTCATTTATGGGTGGGCTTGTGTTAGGCAGCTATCTTTTCGGAAAATTTATCGATAGATTCAAACAGCCGTTAAAAATATATGTTTATTTAGAAATTGGTATCGGATTGTTTGCACTGGCAACTCCCTGGCTATTTACCGGACTTACCGATTTATTTGCATGGATTCACCGTCATTTACATACTGATCTTGTTACGACTAACATTATTAAATTCATTTTATCATTCATTGTATTACTTATTCCGACATCTTTAATGGGCGGTACAATGCCTGTGATCAGTAAATTTTTTGTTCACAGGCTTGATAAAATGGGAAGTCGGGTCGGACTTATATATGGAAGTAATGTTCTGGGAGCTGTCCTCGGCTGCTTCCTGGCTGGTTTTATTCTGATTTCAGCTTTCGGTAAACAACAAACGATTTATTATGTTGCACTAATGAACATCAGTATAGGACTTGCCACCTTATATTTAAATAAATTCGGCAAGATATTCCAAAATGTGGAGCAGTTATATCAGGTTACTCAACAATCAGTTTCCGGAGCGGTTCATGCATTGAGTATAAAGAAAACAAAATTTTCAAAAAGGAAACAGCAAAGTCCGGGTCCTTTAGAAACTCTTTCATTTCCACCCTATTTATCACAACTGATTTTAGTAACTGCTGGAATTTCAGGTTTTTGTGCATTGGCCTATGAAGTACTCTGGACCAGAACTCTAATCATGTTTCTTCGAACTTCAATTTATGCCTTTCCAACCATGTTAACCACCTTTTTATGCGGGATGGCGATAGGGAGTTTAGTTTTATCGAGATTTATTGATAACACAAAACGTGCACTCGTAATTTTGGCAATTATTCAGGGATTGATTGGTATTATTTCTTTGTATACCATATATGAATTTTCCACAATCAATAAAATAATCATATCAATCTGGGAAAAGTACGGGCAAGGATGGTCTGCGTCTATCGGGGCGGGGTTTGTTGTATCTGGTCTTATCATGTTTATCCCT
>CAZEWS010000008.1:0-30429 GCA_964515985.1 uncultured Rikenellaceae bacterium
GAAAATGTACACCTATACAAGGAAGAATGGATATGTTGGTATCGAGACAAAAAAATAATGCTTCATTTACAGACATTGATGGAAATATGTGGTTTGGAACGGCTAATGGAGTTACATTTTATAATCCAGCTCTTGAAAAGAAAGTAGAATGCGAACCTTTGACTCATATAAGAGGTATGGAGGTAAATTACCATAGCCGGACAATGCTTTCCGGTATGAAGTTAAATCATACAGAAAAGTCAATCATTTTTGATTATTATAGCATTTGCCTCACCAATCCTGATGTAGTCAGGTATCAGATAATGTTGGAAGGTGCAGATGCTGACTGGCGACCTATAACCCAGCAAACACGTGCAATATACTCAGCTCTGTCACCCAATAAATATACATTTAAGGTAAAGGCAAAAAACAATGCCGGAATTTGGAATACGGAACCGGTATCATATAGTTTCGTAATTAAACCTCCGTTTTATCAGACCTGGTGGTTTATCCTAAGCTGTATTATTTTTGTAACAATAAGTGTTTTTTTATTTATCAAGAACAGAGAGCAGAAACTGATCAGGGAAAACAAAATTCTGGAGGAGAAAGTAGCTGAAAGAACAGCAGAAGTTGTCCAAAAAAGTAAGGAGTTGGAAGAGAAAAATAAGGATATAACAGATAGCATACGATATGCTAAAAGGATTCAGAATGCAATATTACCGCCTGAAAATTCATTTGCTGAGACCTTCATTTTATTCAAACCAAAAGATATTGTTAGTGGGGATTTCTACTGGTTTGCTGTAACCAAAACAAAACAATTTATTGCAGCCGTCGATTGTACGGGGCATGGTGTTCCCGGAGCTTTTATGTCAATTATCGGGCATAATTCGCTTAACAAGATTATTAAGGAGTACGAATTTGAAGAGCCTGCTGCAATACTGGACCAGTTGAATGATGAGGTTTCAAATACCCTTCAGCAACAGAGTGAAGAAGATGAAGTACACGACGGAATGGATATTGCCTTAATAGCATATAATTTTAATACCAGGGAATTGGAATATGCCGGTGCTTATAACCCGTTATATCTTATAAGAGAGGGTGAGCTGACTGAAATCAAGGGTGACCGGTTTGCTATTGGCCGGTCATCCATAAAAGTACATCAAAAATTCACTAACCATAAGCTTCAACTAAAACCTAACGATGTTACTTATATTTTCTCTGATGGATACGTAGATCAGTTTGGAGGAGCTGATGGTAAAAAGCTCAAATCGAAAGCTTTAAAAGAAATACTGTTGTCTATTCAACACCTCGATATGCAGGAACAAAAAGAGTATCTGGATGAAAACATTGAGGAATGGAGAGGTAACCTGCCCCAGATTGATGATATTTTATTCATTGGCAGCAGAGTAAGATAAAAAACCAACAACTTATCCCAGTGGCAATTACTTTGTTATGTGCTTTTCGAAAAGCTGCCGGTTTGCAGCCTGAATGAAATACTTAAAAAAAAGGCACAGAAATAATCCATGCCTTGTGATCGTGAAATGATTTTTCTACAATAAAGCCTGGAGCTTGGATTCGATGCTGCTTTTTGGAACAGCCCCAACCTGTTTGTCAACATTTTCTCCATTTTTAAAGAACAAAATGGTGGGAATATTTCTTATCCCATATTTTGCTGAAATTCCAGGGTTGCTGTCGACATCAAGTTTTGCAACAACGGCCTTATCCTGATATTCTTCTGCGAGTTCACTTACTATTGGTCCAACAATCCTGCAAGGTCCGCACCATTCTGCCCAAAAATCAACAATAACCGGTTTGTCAGATTTCAATACTATTTCATCGAAATTGGAATCAGTTACCTCAATAGTCATAAGGAAAAATTTTAAATGATTAACTAAAATATTTTTGAAATTTTACTCAAAGAATTTTCGCAAAGATAAACTAACCCCATTGATACACAAAACCGTTATGTGAATTTAATAAATGTAACTATTTAGTTAATGGTTAATTCAATGACGGGATAATCTTTCAGAAAACGGATAAATTTCCCGGTAAGATTTATTTTCCTGCTCCTTGAAAAGAAGTTAATACTTAGTTTTTCATCAGGGTCGTAAACACGTAATTTTAATTTTACTTTTCCATTACCTGCACCGGATGCTTCCTCAAAGTCTTTAATAAATTCAGACGTAATGGTATTAACAGGAAATTTCAAAGATACAGTATGAATCATTTCATCTTTTACATCCGACAGAAGATTGATGCTTTTTACTTTAAATTCCAGTTCATTATTATTAAAAGGTTTGGGTTGGATCTTCCCTTTAAAAAGAAGGTGATAACCCTCGGTAAAAAATTTACTGAATTCTACATAGTCGGTATTAAAGAGGGCAAACCGGTAAGAATCCGAATAATCCTGTAACGTTAGGAACCCATAAGGGCGGCCTGTTTTTGTGGTTCCAATCTTGACCCCTGTAACAATTCCTGCAATGGTTAATTCCTTTCCCTTCAGGCTTTAAATCCAGCACTCTCTTCGAATAAGGATTTTTGAGATGTTCTTTTTTCATTCTGAACTTTGTTTCCGTATCTGACCAGATTTTCAATAAATGAACTCCCTTTCTTATCGAGGGCAAAATATTGCCCGCGTTTAACATCAGGGAAACAATCAAAAGCTCCGGCTGTTGCAAGGGCTTCAATATTTTTTTTATTAACTGAATATAGATTTATTCGTTCCACGAAGTCAAAACAATCTTTATAATTACCGTTGCTTTTTTTTTCTTTTATTATAGTGTGAGCAGCATTTTCTCCCATACCTTTTATTGCTCCTAAACCAAATCGAATATTGCCATCCTTGTTAACCATAAATTTTAAAAAACTTTCGTTTACATCAGGACCTAAAACAGAAATACCCATACGTCTTGTTTCCGACATAAGGATTGTTATTTTTTTTATGTCGTTGATATTCCGGCTTAGGACAGCGGCCATGAATTCAGCGGGATAATGTGATTTTAGATAGGCAGTTTGGTATGAAACATTTGCATAGCAGGTTGAATGTGATTTATTAAAAGCATAATGTGCAAAAGCTTGCCAATCCTGCCAGATTTTTATTATTTTGTTTTCATTGTAGCCGTTTTTTTTACACCCTTCAATAAATTTCTCCTTGAGGTCATCCATAACTTTTTTTTGTTTCTTTCCCATAGCTTTCCTTAAAGAATCTGCCTGGCCTCTTGAAAATCCGGCCATAGTCTGGGAAAGCTGCATTACCTGTTCCTGGTAAACCGTAATTCCATATGTGTCTTCCAGGTACTCTTTCATAACCGGGAGATCGTAAAGGATCTTTTCCCTGCCGTGTTTCCTTTTTATAAAGCTTGGTATATATTCCATTGGTCCCGGTCGATACAAAGCATTCATGGCAATCAGGTCTTCAAAACGATTAGGCTGTAATTCCCTGAGGTATTTTTTCATCCCGGATGATTCAAACTGAAACAAACCTGTTGTTTCTCCTCTGCTGTAAAGCTCATAGGTTTTTTTATCGTCAAGCGGAATATTATTTATATCAATTTCAATTCCTTTTGAATCTTTTATATTCGTAAGGGCATCTTTGATGATTGACAGGGTTTTTAGTCCCAGGAAATCCATCTTAAGCATTCCAACATCTTCAACGTAGTTCCCATCGTACTGGGTCATGAGCAGGTTAGACTCTTTCGAAATACAGAGCGGTAAATATTCGATAAGATCTTTTTTGCCGATAATAATCCCGCAGGCATGCAGACCGGTATGACGGACAGATCCTTCGAGGGTTTCAGCAAATTTCAGGGTTTGAGAAATCAATTCGTTTGCTGAACTTTTTGCATTTTCCAGTTCTTTAACTTCTCTGTATGCCTGGGAAAGTGTGATTCCTGGTCGTTCCGGCACTAATTTTGCTAATCTATCAGCTTCAGCAAGGGGGAGTTTTTGAACCCGGCCAACATCACGAATGGCCATTTTTGCTGCCATGGTTCCAAAGGTAATGATATGGGCTACACGGTTTATTCCGTATTTCTCCACAACCCAGTTAAGCACTCTATCCCTGCCATCTTCGTCGAAGTCAATATCGATATCCGGAAGGGAAATTCTGTCAGGATTAAGGAAGCGCTCAAACAATAAATTGTATTTCAATGGATCAATATCGGTTATTCTGTTTGAGTATGCTACTACAGATCCAGCAGCTGATCCACGTCCAGGCCCAACTACCACATCCATTTCCCGGGCGGCCTTTAAAAAATCCTGGACAATAAGGAAATATCCGGGATATCCCATTTTTTTTATAACAGAAAGTTCGAAATCTATCCTTTCTTTGATTTCGTCTGTTAATTCATCATATCTTTCTTTGGCTCCCTCATAAGTTAAATGCCTCAGATATTCATCCTCATTCTCAAATCCACTGGGAATGGGGAAATCTGGCATAATGGGCTCATGATTGAGTTTGTAGTTTTCAACTTTTTCAGCAACTTCCAAAGTGTTTTCAAGAGCTTCAGGAATATCAGCAAACAGGTCATTCATCTCTTCCTTTGTCTTGAAAAATTCCTGTTTAGTGTATCGTAACCGTGTTGGATCATTAAGATCTGTGCCTGTATTCAGGCATATTAATCGATCGTGAGCTTCTGCATCTTCTTCATTTATGAAATGAACATCGTTTGTTGCAATTAATTTAACGTTGTGTTTTCTTGAGAAATGAATAAGTTTTTCATTTACAATTTCCTGTCGTTTGTAAGTGTCCTCATCGATTTCGGGATTCCCTGTTTTATGACGAAGTAACTCAAGATAGTAGTCTTCACCAAATAATTCCCTGAATTGAAGAATGATCTCTTCAGCCCTTTCATAGCCCTCATTCAAAATAGCCTTTGGCAATTCTCCTCCAAGGCAAGCTGACGAGGCAATTATTCCCTCATGGTATTTTTCGAGAAGTTCCTTGTCAATCCTTGGTTTATAGTAATGACCTTCAATCCAGGCATAGGAAACCAATTTTACCAGGTTTTGATAGCCAGTTTTGTTTTTTGCCAAAAGAATCAGATGATCACCACTCCTGTCTTCTTTTTCTGTACGGTCAAATCTGCTGTTTTTTGCAACATACACTTCACATCCTATAATTGGCTTAATTCCGTTCCGTCGGGCTATGTTATGGAATGCTTTAACACCAAACATATTGCCATGATCGGTAATAGCAACAGCCTTCATTTCATATTCTTTAACCTTGTTCATCAATACCGAAATGTTTGATGCGCCATCCAAAATCGAGTATTGGGTGTGAACGTGTAAATGAATAAAATCCTTCATTCCATTAATAGTATGATAGTTTGAGTAATAGCTCGGATTTTCCGAAAAAAGCAATTTTAAAATTAATTAAAACAAGGTTAATATTCAGTATTGTTAATAATTATTGGATAATTTTTAGTTGGGTTATTTTTGAAAGATTACGGTATTGAAGATATTTCTGTAAAATTTATTAAAAACTTTCTAATAGTGAATAAAATTGTATCTTTGCACGCAAAAAAAAATCAAGTAGGTGTAATTAATAAATGCGTAAAGTATGCCAGTAAAGATTAGATTATCGAGAAAAGGGAGCAAGAAGAACCCTTTTTATCATATAATAATTACTGATAGCAGGGCGCCACGGGATGGCAAATTTATCGAAAGATTGGGTTTTTATAATCCCGGTACAAATCCGGCTACTATTGAAATTAATTTTGACAGGACATTGGAATGGCTGCAGAAAGGCGCTAAACCTACTGATACTTGCAGAGCTATCTTATCGTATAAGGGTATTTTAATGAAAAAGCATCTTCTTGAAGGTGTAAAAAAAGGGGCATTTTCGGAAGCTGAAGCTGAAGCAAAATTTAATGCATGGCTGGAAGAAAAAGAATCAAAGATACAAGCTAAAAAAGACAGGATTACTAAAGACCGGGATGAGAAACTCAAAAAGGCCATTGAGGCAGAATCAAAAGTCAGCGAGGCAAGAGCAGTTGAAATTGCAAAAAAGAGTGCGGAATTAACTGAAATTGAGGAAAAAACTGAAGTGCCTGAAACTGCTTCTGAAGAAGTTGTTGAGGCAACTGCCGAAATTGCTGAAGAACCAAAAAAAGATGAATCTTCTCCTGAGGAAAAGCCTGAAAAAGAATCGACTGAAACGAAAACGGAAGAGTCGTCAAAAGCGAAAAAGGTTAAGGTTACTGCTGAAGAAAAAATTAAAGAACCTGAATCGAAAACAGAAAATTCAAAAGGAAAAGCTTAAGATTATTTTCCAATATGTTACAAGATGAATACTGTTTTTCAGGTACAATCTTAAAGCCACATGGAAGAATCGGTGAAGCAATAATAAAACTAAATAAGAACATTTCCGATCGTTTAAGTGAAATGGAATCGGTGTTCCTTGAAATAGAGGGATTACTGGTTCCGTTTTTTTTGTCTTATGCCGAGTCATTAACTTCTTCCACTGCCATTGTTAAATTCGAGGATATTGATACCCCCGAGGAGATCAGAAAACTTATAGGCATTAATTTATTTTTTAAAAAGGTTGATTTACTCCAAAAAGAAGGAAATGAATTTTCTTGGAGAGACCTGATTCGATTCAAAATCGTTGACGAAATGCTTGGTGAAATTGGACTGGTAAATGATATATTCTTTTATCCCGATAATCCGGTTTTTCAGATCATTAAACATGGAAGGGAAATTTTAATACCGGTAAATGAAGATCTTATCCAAAAAATTGATCCGGAAAGTAAAACAGTTTTTATGGTTTTGCCAGAGGGTTTAACCGATATTTTCAGGTAACCCGGATTATTGATTTTTTTTCAGGTCTAATTCTTCATAGATTGAGTTTTCACTAATAAATTCAGGAACTATCCTTTTCATCAGACTGACAACCGGATAATTTTCATGTTTTTCAGACAGATTGATGAGATCATCAATCTGTCCTGACACTGTTTTATGATCATATTCCTGTACCTTGGCAATCATAATCTGAGGATGATGGGTTGTAATCGTGTTTTCCTTATCATTTAATAATTCCTCATAGAGTTTCTCACCCGGTCGCAGACCAGTATAACTGAGCTTGATATCCTTTCCAATAGTCAGTCCTGAGAGGCGGACCATTTTCTTTGCAAGGTCAATTATCTTGATGGATTTACCCATATCAAAGATAAAAATTTCACCTCCATGGCCCATTGTTCCAGCGTCAAGGACAAGTTGCACAGCTTCCGGAATGGTCATAAAATATCTCGTTATCTCCGGGTGGGTTAGGGTAACAGGACCACCTTTCTCGATTTGTTTGCGGAAACGTGGAATGACAGATCCTTGTGATCCCAATACATTACCAAAACGGGTTGTCATGAAATTTGTTGGGGATGTTTTGTTCAGGCTTTGTGTATAAATTTCTGCCAGGCGTTTCGATGCTCCCATAATATTGGTCGGATTAACCGCTTTATCGGTTGAAATCATAACAAATTTTTGGACATGGTGTTTAATGGAAAGATCAGCAAGGACTTTTGTCCCTAAAACATTGGTGCGTATGGCTTCGGTGGGATGATTCTCCATCATGGGAACATGCTTATATGCAGCTGCATGATATACAATTTGCGGTTTGTAGGTTTTGAAAATAGTATTGAGTTTGGTAGTGTGGGTAATATCACCAATGATGATATTAAAATCGTCGAAATGCAGTTTTTCCTGTAGCTCTAATTCAAGAAAGTAAAGCGGAGATTCTGCATGGTCGAAAAGAATAATTTTTTTCGGGCGATATTTAGTGAGTTGCTTCACAATTTCACCACCTATTGATCCTGCAGCACCCGTAACTAAAATGGTTTTATTCAAAGTTTGTTTTTTGATGGCATTTTCATTAAGTTTAATTTGTTTCCTTTCAAGCAAATCTTCGATTTTGACCGCCCTGATCTGGTTAAAGCTTAATTCACCATTGATCCAGGTGTTTACTTCGGGTACCGACATGACTTTTACATCATAATTTAGGCATTCATCGATTAATTGGTTTTTTCGATCCGGATCAATATTTTTAGAAGAAATAATTAATTTTGATACAGCAAATTTTTCCAATAAATGGGGTAGATCTTTATAATCATAAATGGAAACACCTTCCAGTTTTTTACCAATTGTATTTTTTCTATGATCGATGTATGCTACAACTTTGCTATTAATTCCTATATCCCGGTCAAGTGTCCGTTTGGTGATGGCGCCAAACTGATCTGCACCGTAAATGATTACATGGGTTTTCTGTGATGAAGGGTTATTGATTTCCAGATATAGAGATTTTATTAATAATCTCGAGGCGGTCATTATGAAGACCGTAATAAGAAAATCAATAATTACAATTCCATAAGGTATGAGGTTCCTGCTATTTGTTATACTAGCGAATAGAATATTTCCCAGGGCAAGAGTTAATGTTCCAAATAAAACTACTATAATGATTCTTTCAGTATCTTTAGCACTTGTATACCTGATAAGGCCGGCATAAGTACGAAAAATCATGAAACTTAAAGCTCGAATGAATATTACATAAGGAATAACAAAAGGTAAGGTTTGAAGGTAATCCGGGGGAATTTCAAAATTAAATCGTAATACATAAGCTAGGCTAATAGAAAATAAACATATTAATAAATCAAGAAAGAACACGATCCATCTTGGAGTGGGAGATTTTTGAAACCAAAGATTAAAATTTGATATAACCTTATCAACCATAGAATTTTAACTTTATTCAGATGCAAAAAAGATCAAAATATCCGAAAAAATGGATAATTTCAAAACTCCTAATGATGAAAGGATTACAAATGTAAGTAAAATATTTGCAGCAAAGTAAAATAATTGTCGTCTTTAGGAAAAATTAAATGATGAAACCATGAAAACAAAAAGGATTGCATTTATCGGATTGTTATTAGTCTTTTGTTTATCAGGCACTTTACTTGCAAATAGTGCTGAAAGTAGTAGGATTAATCAAAAAAAGGAAAAAAGAGATGTCGGCTCTTTTAACAGGGTAAGCCTTGGAATTTCAGCCGATCTTTATCTTACTCAGGGCAGCAATACAGAGGTTATTATTGATGCTGAAGAAAAAATGCTGGACTATATTATTACTGAAGTTTCCAACGGAAAACTAAAAATCAAGTATAATAGGTGGAGAGTACCAAGACATGAAAGGATTAAAGTGTTTATTACAATACCTGAAATTGAAGGCCTAAATGTTTCAGGTTCAGGGAAAATCATTGCAGAAACGGATATTGAAGAAGAAAACATTGAATTTAATATTAGCGGAAGCGGTAAAATTATTATAGAGAATCTTAAAGTATCTGATGTAGAGGCGAATATTTCTGGGTCAGGAGATATATTACTTGCCGGACCAGAAATAGTGAAATCGTTTGAAATAAATATCAGTGGATCGGGTGACCTGAAAGCCGAAAGGCTGGAAGTGGAAGAGTTTGAAGTTTCGATCAGTGGTTCAGGGACATGTAAAGTTCATGTTACATCTGAATTAAAGGCAATCATTTCGGGAAGTGGTAAAGTATATTATTCAGGGAAACCCATTGTGGATGTAAGAATATCAGGTTCTGGTAAAGTTAAATCTTTACAATAAGAGCTAAATTTCACTTGTTTTCTTTTCTTTATTCTCTGATAATTTTAAAATCACCGTTTAATTCCAGTTTGATAATTTTGGAAGGTTTTGATAACAAGAATTCATCTTGCCTCCAGTTTACTATGTAATCGACGCTTCGTTTTATAGCCTCATCAATTTCGCTGAAATTTCCAGGGTAGGGTTTATCACTAATATTGGCTGACGTGGATACAATTGGTTTTCCGAAACGGGAAATTAACGCTGAACAAAACTCATCTTTTGTTATCCTGATTCCAATCGATCCATCATTGTCTATTAAATTAAGTGCCAGATTTTTAGCACCTGGATAAATTATCGTTAAGGGCGATTCGGCTCTTTCCATCAGTTCCGATGAAATATCTGGCGGGTAATCAACATACAGCTTAATGGTTTGCAGCGAATTAACTAATATCAATAAACTCCGGGCATCTTTTCTTTTTTTTATCTTGTAAATTTTGTTAACCGATTTCTCATTGGTGGCATCGCATCCCAAACCCCAAATGGTATCGGTTGGATACAAAATAATGCCTTCCCTTTTAAGAATTTTCATTGAATTTTCAACGTCAGTAAGCATTATCCAAGGACTTTCTTATATACATCAGTTAATTTCGCGGCAATTTTATCTTCCCTGAATTTTAAAGCATGCCGGTAACCTTTTTCAATTATTTTTTCCCTTTTCCCGGAATCTGTTAACAAGACTTTTATCGCATCAATAAATTCATCCGGATTAAACGGATCAATGTACTTTGTGTATACTCCACCGGTTTCAGAAAAACAACCTCCGATGGTCGTAATCACGGGAACTCTGGAATTCAGGGCTTCTAGAATGGGTAGTCCAAATCCTTCGAAAACAGACGGGTAGATAAATATCTCAGCCGCTTGATAAAGTGCAGCCAAATTTTCTAATGTAAGGTTTTCTAAGAAGAAAACATTTTTTAAATAATTCTTTGAGATATAGGTTTTTACAATGCTGGCATAAACAGTTGGTTTACCTACCACTACCAGGGGGATATCAATTTTGCCCTTATCAATTGCTTCAACGAGAGAGAGCAAATTTTTTCGTTTTTCAATTGTACCAACATATAATATATATTGTTTGGGTAAACCAAGTTCTTCTATTATCCGTCTTCTTTTGTCTTTTTCAATGATTTTATAGAATATCGGGTCGCAACCCTGGTATACAACTTCAATTTTTTCTGGAGTTATCCTGAAAAAATTAATTAAATCCGCCTTGGTCTGTTGGCTAATGGAAATTACTTTATCTGCTATCTCACTGCTATACTTGAATTTTTTCTCGTATATTTTTCTGTCAATGGTTTTATAATTTTCAGGATACCGGAGAAAGATAAGATCATGGATTGTAACAACAGATTTTATTCCTGTATTATGGATATTAAAGGGCAACTCATTACTCAATCCGTGATAAAGATCGATTTTATCCGCTTTCAACTGCCAGCTTATACCATAACTTCGCCAAAGGGGTTTAAATGCTTTGAAAAGGGGAAATTCAGGCGTTATTATTTGAATATTCTCCGCCTTGATAAATGAAATAGCTCCTTTAATTTTTGGAGTGTATAAATAATACTTGTTTTCAGGAAAATATTGATTTTGAATCAGAATGGTATTACGGCTATAATTACCCAATCCGCTTCGGTTAAAAAATGCACGTTTTGCATCATAGCCAATATTCATACTCTTGTTTATTATATTGTTTGTCTGTAAAGTCTTAATCATTCATAAATAAGCACCAAAAAACAATATACAAAGAACAAATAAATTCCAATTTATAATTTTCAAATAACCAAACTGTTTGATATATTAAGATTTAGAACATTGTAATTTACCTGCCCCGTGAAATAAATCGTAGATTTAATGCGAAGCATTATTTCACGGGGTTAAGAATTTATTATTTGTATTTTGGGATTTCTATTTCCTTGACATAAGTATGAAGTTTATTGAAAGACTCTAATAAGAACTTTTATTTCCCGATAATCATGCCGGTATGTTATGTTCCCTTAAAGCATCGTTGAGTGATGTTTTCAGATCGGTAGATTTTTTTCTCCTTCCGATAATAAGAGAGCATGGAACACTGTAATTACCTGCCGGGAATTTTTTTATAAAGGATCCGGGGATAACAACCGAGCGAGGAGGGACATACCCGGTATGAACTTTTGGGATGTTTCCGGTAACATCCATGATCTTTGTTGATTTCGTAATAACTACGTTTGTTCCCAGGACAGCCTCCTTTCCAACCCTTACCCCTTCAACGATGATACAACGGGATCCGACAAAACAATTATCCTCAATAATTACCGGCGCAGCCTGAACAGGCTCAAGTACTCCACCTATTCCTACTCCTCCGCTTAAATGAACGTTTTTACCAACCTGAGCACATGAACCAACAGTGGCCCATGTATCGACCATTGTTCCTTCATCTACATATGCCCCGATATTCACATAAGAAGGCATTAATATTACACCTTTCCCAAGAAACGATCCATAACGGGCAATAGCATGTGGAACAACACGTATACCAAGTTGGTCATATCCTTTCTTAAGTTTGATTTTATCATGGAATTCAAAAGGAGGTAATTCAGTGAGTTCCATTTTTTGAATTGGGAAATATAAAATAACAGCCTTCTTAACCCATTCGTTTACCACCCATCCATTATTGGCTGGCGAAGCAACCCTGATTTTACCCTGATCCAGGAGATCAATAACCTCCGTGATACAAGCTTGGACATTTTCATTCTTTAATAATTTTCTCTTTTCCCAGACTTGATCAATCGTCTTTTTATAATCTTCCATTATTTTTTTTGTATATTTAAAAACGAAATAAGAATATTAAAAAACCCATACCATGAAAATAAGAAAAATTTCTCTTAACCTTATCCTTTTCATTCTTTTATGTCTTCCATGGATTTCCTTTTCACAGATCAAACTTACGTATCAGGTTCCACCAAAGGAAATTATCGAGATTGTAGATGCCGAACCCACACCTAACGTAAACATAAGTCCAGGGAACAAATATATCGCAATTCTGGAACGGCCCAATATACCTTTAATCGAGGATCTTGCCCGTCAAGAGTTAAGACTGGGAGGGATAAGGATTGATCCAAAGGCGAACGGTCCCAGCAGGTTTAACTATTATACAAATATAAAGATAAAGAATATTGAAGGAGGAAATGAGTTTCAGATAACAAAACTGCCAGAGAATTCAAAAATAACGAATTTTCGATGGTCTCCCGACGGAGAAAAGTTCTGTTTTACACAAACTGTAGATGATGGAATTGAACTTTGGATGGCTGATATGAAAAAACTTCAGGCAGTAAAATTAACAGAAGGGATATTAAATAATACACTTAGGGGTATGCCATATATCTGGCTGCCCGATAGTAAAACAATACTTTATAAATCGGTTATTGAAAGCAGGGGTAATCCTCCGGAGGACACCAATGTCCCTACAGGTCCTGTCATTCAGGAAAATATTAAAGGTAAAGCTGCATTAAGAACCTACCAGGATTTATTAAAAAATCCTTTCGATGAGGCACTATTTACATTCTATTCTTCCTCGCAAATAATGAAGCTGGTGTTGGGAGAGGGTTCTTTTAATTTCAGTAAACCTGGAATTTATATTCGTATTACTCCGTCTCCTGACGGCAAATATATATTGATTCAAAAATTGGAAATACCTTTTTCATACCTGGTACCGTATTACAGGTTTCCGGTTTCAGTTGAGATTTGGGATATGAATGGAAACAAAATTCATCAACTTGCCAATATACCATTGGCGGAAGATATTCCCAAAGGCTTTGATGCTGTCAGGAAAGGACCAAGGTCGTTTACCTGGCGCTCTGATTCACCGGCTATTATTTATTGGGTCGAAGCTATGGATGAGGGCGATCCGAAAAAAATGACTGAGACAAGAGACCAGGTCTATTATTTAATGGCTCCATTCTTGGGTAAACCTGTTAAAAGCATTACAACCAATTTACGATTTTCAGGTTTAACCTGGGGGAATAAAAACATGGCTATTATACGCGAATATTGGAGAAAATCACGAAAAACAAAGATTAGTTTATTTAACCCGGCTGACCCTGTAAATTCCAGGAAAGTAATTTTTGATTATTCTTCCGAAGACAGGTATAATAATCCGGGCTATTTTGTATTAACACATAATGATTATGGCAGATATGTATTATTAACTGCTGACAAAGGAAAATCTCTTTATTTGATGGGTCAGGGTGCATCTCCGGATGGAAACAGACCATTTATTGATAAATATTTTCTAAACACAGGGAAAACAAATTGTTTATGGAGGTCTGAAGCTCCTTATTATGAGACTCCCGTTGAAATTATTGATGAGAAAAAAGGTATCGTTTTGACCCGTCGTCAGTCGAAAACCAATCCGCCAAATTATTACCTGAGAAATATTAAAAATCAGACAATCTCACAAATTACCTTTTTCCCTCATCCGTATCCACAATTAAAAGGAATTGAGAAGCAAATCATTAAATATGAAAGGGAAGATGGTGTAAAATTATCTTTTGAATTGTATTTGCCTCCCGGATATAATAAAGAAAAAGATAGTCCTTTACCAACAATGTTATGGGCTTATCCCAGGGAATATAAAAGTGTTGATGCAGCAGGTCAAATTAGCGGCTCACCCTACTCCTTTATTCGGGTCAGTCCCTCTTCAGCTCTTGTTTTGGTCACACAGGGGTATGCTTTGTTGAATAATACCAGTTTCCCAATTATTGGTGAGGGCGATCAGGAACCCAATAATACTTTCATTGAACAGTTGGTTGCTAATGCTGAAGCAGCTATCAACAAAGCTGTGGAAATGGGGGTCACTGACAGAGACAGGGTTGCAGTTGGAGGACATTCCTATGGTGCCTTTATGGCAGCAAATCTTCTGGCTCATTCTGATTTGTTTGCTGCAGGTATTGCCCGAAGCGGTGCATATAACCGGACACTAACACCTTTCGGATTTCAGGCAGAACCAAGAACCTATTGGGAGGCCCCTGAAATTTACTATCAAATGTCTCCTTTTATGCATGCCGATAAGGTTAAAGACCCCATCCTTTTGATTCATGGGATAGCTGACAACAATTCCGGCACTTTTCCTATTCAGAGTGAACGTTTTTATAGCGCCCTGAAGAGCCATGGAGCCACTGTACGGTTAATATTATTACCTCATGAGAGTCATAGTTACAGAACCAGAGAATCACTGCTTCATATGCATTGGGAAATCACCCAATGGCTGGATAAATTTGTAAAGCATAAGAAATAACCCTGAATTAATTTAGAATGAGTATAAACTAACTATGCTACTTGATTTTCATATGTTCATGTTTTAGATTTGGCTCATGATTTATTGTGTATCTGTCCAATAAAATAAATTTAAAAGATGAAAAAATATTTTTATTTCTCAGCTACTCCAGAGTCCTTAATTGCCTCTCATTTGTCACCTTTTAAATTTGGAAATTACCTGGCTGTGGGAACAAAAAAAAGGACAAAAGGCCAGGCTATTTTCTTTGAAATTGATCCTGATAAAGTGGATTGGCTTCCCTGGGATTATATTGATAAAAAATTAGTGCCTTACGAAGATGGAGAGCCAAAACGGTCTGTTTTCTTATCTATTTACAGAGTTTTGGAAAATTTACCATTGAATGCTATGCTTGATCTTTATCTTGTTACCGATGATGGGAAAGTCTTGGGATTGCAAAAATCTGATTTTAAAATGCAGAAGGGGAAAATCGTACATCTTTATCAGCAATTTATTCCCAACAGGACCCGGGTTGCCAGCAGGCTTTCCCCACCCGAATTCATGAAATTTTTGACCGATACATCAAAACCTGTTTCCTCACCAAAATTATTTTTTGTGGAATTGAAATTAAATAAATTGGCCAAAGATCCTGAATCTTCTCTTAATAATTTACCTTATCTCAATCCTGATCATTTGAGGGATTGTCTGATTCGTCTTCAGCACTTGCCTGAACGACCTACAAAAACAGTTATCCGAAATTTTAAAGGAGATTTATCCTTTCGTACTGTAAAAGACGGGTTTTTTATTGGTGATCAGGAAACCTTTATTTTTTATCCCTTTCCTTCCAATGAAGAACTTGAAGATAAATATTATTCCTGGTGGCGGTCGGCTTTGGTTCATGGTTTTTAAGTCAATCGGGGTAGTTCATTTCTTAAATTTTAAAATTCTGTAATATGATTAACAATTTATTTTGGCTTGTACCTGTTTCTGCTGTTTTGGCTTTGTCTTTTGCCTTTTTCTTCTTCAGGCAGATCATGAAGGAAGATGAAGGTATAGAATTAATGAAAAAGATAGCTCAGCATGTCCGAAATGGCGCAATGGCATATTTGAAACAGCAATATAAGGTTGTAGGATTGTTTTTCCTTATATTAACGGGTGTTTTTTCCATCCTGGCTTATGTGTTCCATTTGCAAAATCCATGGGTTCCTTTTGCTTTTCTAACAGGCGGGTTTTTTTCTGCCCTTGCAGGTTTCTTTGGAATGAAGACCGCCACCTTTGCTTCAGCCAGAACGGCAAATGCAGCACGTAATTCTTTAAGTCATGCATTAAGGGTTGCTTTCAGAAGTGGTGCAGTAATGGGATTGGTGGTTGTTGGGCTGGGACTTCTGGATATTTCAGCATGGTTTTATGTTCTAAACTTCGTATATCCGGCTGCTGAAGATACCCATAATCTCATGATTATAACCACTACCATGCTGACATTTGGTATGGGAGCCTCGGCTCAGGCATTATTTGCAAGGGTTGGGGGAGGCATTTTTACCAAAGCAGCCGATGTGGGTGCTGACCTTGTAGGAAAGGTTGAAGCCGGTATTCCGGAAGATGATCCCCGGAACCCTGCTACCATAGCTGATAATGTTGGTGATAATGTGGGCGATGTAGCTGGAATGGGAGCAGACCTGTATGAATCCTATTGTGGATCAATTTTGGCAACTGCAGCTATTGGTGCTGCAGCTTATATCGATAATACAACCGTTCAGTTTAAAGCCGTTCTGACCCCAATGTTGATAGCTGCAGTCGGTATTATCCTTTCAATTTTAGGTATATACTTAGTAAGAACAAAAGAAAATGCAACACAACGGGATTTACTGAAATCTTTATCAAGGGGAGTTAATACCAGTTCTGTACTGATTGTTTTTGCATCCTTTGGAATATTAAAATTGTTAGGCATTGATAACTGGTTGGGAATTTTAGGAGCAATCGTCACGGGTTTATTAGTAGGAATAGTAATTGGTAAAGCCACTGAATTTTTTACTTCTGCAGAATACAGACCGACTCAAAGAATTGCGGAAAGTTCCGATACAGGGGCGGCAACCGTTATTATCTCAGGTTTGGGTACTGGTATGATTTCCACTTTCGTTCCTGTAATTGCCGTTGTTGTTGGTATTATACTGGCTTACCTGGCTGGTGCGGGAGGTGATATGGCAAATATGAAAATGGGATTGTACGGAATTGGTATAGCTGCGGTAGGAATGCTTTCTACCTTGGGAATAACCTTAGCCACAGATGCTTATGGCCCGATTGCAGATAATGCAGGTGGTAATGCTGAAATGAGTGGATTGGGCCCGGAAGTAAGAAAAAGAACCGATGCTTTAGACTCCTTAGGAAATACAACTGCTGCAACCGGAAAAGGGTTTGCCATTGGTTCTGCAGCATTGACTGCCCTGGCTCTATTGGCTTCCTATATTGAAGAATTAAAAATGGGTATAGCCCGGTTGTTGCAAACTGCATCATCTTACATGTTTCCAAATGGCTTTGAAATAACTGACAAATCACAATTATTGAACATTGATCTTAACGAGTTCATGAATTATTTTCAGGTCCATTTAATGAATCCGATAGTGTTGGTTGGTATTTTTATAGGTGCAATGATGGCATTTCTTTTCTGCGGATTAACCATGAGTGCTGTCGGAAGGGCTGCGGGTAAAATGGTTGCTGAAGTAAGAAGGCAGTTTAAGGAAATTCCTGGTATTCTGGAGGGGAAAGCAGAACCGGAATATGCCCGGTGCGTTGCCATTTCTACAAAAGGGGCCCAATTGGAAATGATATTGCCCTCAACATTGGCGATTATCGTTCCGGTCCTTGTAGGTTTGATATTTGGTGTGCCAGGCGCCATCGGATTGTTGGTTGGAGGATTAGGAGCGGGTTTTGTGTTGGCTGTGTTTATGGCAAATTCTGGCGGAGCCTGGGACAACGCTAAAAAGTATATTGAGTCAGGGAAAATGGGAGGAAAAGGGTCGGATGCCCATAAAGCTGCTGTTATTGGGGATACCGTAGGTGATCCTTTTAAAGATACATCCGGACCAAGCCTGAATATTCTTATCAAATTAATGAGTATGATTACAATTGTTATGGCTGGTGTAACCGTCGCGTTTACTTTGTTGTAATAAATAAAAAAAAATGCTGAAAGTTTTGTCGTTTTAAAATTATCCATACATTTGTGAACTTAAATAAAGGACTGATGATAAATATGTATACCAATCTTATCTGGCTCATTGTTTTAATTTTGTGGAGATCCGCAGGTGAGAATGGTATATAAAATACTCAAGGAACTTAAATAAAGGGCCGTTCTCACCAAAAAGAGCGGCCTTTTTTTTTATTGAGTTAGTTTATTTTAAAAAATAAGCAGTTTAATGAAATTTCAATTAAGAAGTTCAGTTACAACCAGTGGCAGGAAAATGGCCGGGGCAAGAAGTTTGTGGAGGGCCAACGGTATGAAGGAAGAACATTTTGGGAAACCTGTAATAGCTATTGTTAACTCTTTTTCCCAGTTTGTTCCCGGACATGTGCACTTGCATGAAATAGGACAGTATGTTAAAAGATTGATCGAAGAGCAAGGTTGTTTTGCGGCTGAATTTAACACCATTGCCATTGACGACGGTATTGCTATGGGGCATAACGGGATGCTCTATTCTTTACCTTCTCGTGAAATTATTGCCGATAGTGTTGAGTATGTATGCAATGCTCATATGGTCGATGCCATGATATGCATAAGCAATTGCGATAAAATAACTCCCGGGATGCTTATGGCAGCCATGCGGTTAAATATCCCTGCCATTTTTGTTTCAGGAGGTCCAATGGAAGCAGGGACCTTGGATGGGAAAAAATATGATCTGGTTGATGCAATGATCTTAGCCGGGGATCCGGATGTTTCAGACAATTATCTTTCCCAGGTGGAAAAATCGGCCTGTCCAACTTGTGGATCGTGTTCCGGGATGTTTACTGCAAATTCCATGAATTGTTTAAGCGAAGCCATCGGTCTGGCTTTACCAGGGAACGGAACTATACTTGCAACACATAAAAATCGTTTAACATTATTTCAGAAGGCGGCCAGATTGATCGTTGAACTCACATATAAATATTACAGAGATGGGGACGAAAGTGTTTTACCCAGATCAATCGCCAATAAGTCTGCTTTTAAAAATGCTATGACACTCGATATTGCTATGGGTGGGTCTACTAACACAGTATTACATCTGTTGGCTATTGCACATGAAGCACAAGTGGATTTTACCATGAAAGACATTGATGAATTATCGAAGAAAACACCTGTTCTGTGCAAAGTTGCACCAAGTTCTGATTATCATGTCGAGGATGTAAATAAGGCAGGTGGAATCCTTTCTATTATGGGGGAATTGGACAGGGCAGGGTTACTGGATACCTCAGCAGGAAGAATAGATCGTAAGACCTTAAAGGAAAGCATTGAGGAAAATGATATAATGCTAAACAGTGTAAGTGATGAAGCAATTGATAATGCGAAAAGTGCTCCTGGATTATCAGGCAGAAACCTTGAACTTGCTTCCCAGGAAAACGTTTATGACGAGCTTGATCGTGACCGTGAAAATGGTTGTATCAGGAATTCAGATTTTTGCTACCATCCTGATGGGGGATTAACGATTCTGTATGGTAATATTGCAGAAAAAGGGTGTGTTGTAAAAACAGCAGGTGTTGATCCTTCGATTTTTATTTTTAATGGATCTGCAAAAGTTTATGATTCTCAAGAGAATGCATGCATCGCTATTTTAGGAGGCAAGATTAAGGAAGGGGATGTTGTGGTGATACGATATGAAGGCCCAAAAGGAGGACCGGGAATGCAGGAAATGTTATACCCGACTTCCTATATAAAATCGATGAAACTGGACTTAAAATGTGCACTCATTACCGATGGCAGATTTTCTGGTGGCACTTCAGGTTTGTCTGTTGGACATATCTCGCCTGAAGCTGCCGGAAGAGGGAATATTGCATTGATTAAGGACGGGGATCCGATTGAGATCAATATTCCCGCAAGGAGAATAAACCTGCTTATCTTTGATGATGAGTTGGATAAGAGAAAACAGGAGGAATTATTAAAAGGTCCGGATGCTTATCATCCGGATTCAAGAGAAAGAGAGGTATCAACGGCATTGAAAGCTTACTCCATGCTGGTTAGCTCTGCAGACAAAGGAGCAATACGACTTTTAGGTAAGAGTTGAACCTTAATAGGGTTTGTCCATAAAGTCGGGTATATAAGTTTTAAGCACCCCCGTACAGTCATTCTTTCTTACGGGACAGGCAAATAGCCACCGAACGAAGTGAGCTCATGAACACATTAACAATTCATTATTCAAGATTCAGACAGTTTATTGACAGACACTAAATAATTAAATATTTTATGGGAACGATAACGCAAAAACGGGTTTTTGACAAAGTAACATCACCGGTTCAGGTGAGTGGAGCTGAAGCCATGATGTTATCCCTTATAGAAGAAGGGGTGGATATTATTTTTGGCTATCCGGGGGGCGCAATTATGCCAGTGTATGATGCATTATACGACTACAGGGATAAAATAAGACATATCCTGGTAAGGCACGAACAAGGTGCTGCTCATGCGGCCGAAGGATTTGCAAAAGTATCAGGCCGGGTAGGTGTTTGCCTGGTAACTTCCGGTCCCGGATCCACAAACATGATTACCGGATTGGCAGATGCAATGGTCGATTCAATGCCAATGGTTTGTATTTCGGGACAAGTCAGTTCTCCCTTGCTTGGTTCAGATGCTTTCCAGGAAACAGATGTGATGGGTATATCCATGCCGGTCACAAAATGGAATTACCAGATCACATCAGCCGAAGAAATTCCTGAAGTAATGGCGAAAGCATTTTATATCGCTACTACGGGAAGACCTGGTCCTGTGATGATCGATATTACGAAAGATGCCCAGTTTGGCACTTTGGACTTCAAGTATGAAAAATGCACCAAACTAAGAAGCTATTTTCCTTATCCAAAAGTAAAAAAAGAAGATATTGAAACGGTAGCCATATTAATCAATAATTCCAAAAAACCGTTATTATTGGCGGGACACGGTATTTTGATTTCGGATGCACAAAATGAATTGGAAAAATTAGTGACAAAGGCAGAAATACCGGTTGCATCGACACTTCTTGGTTTATCGGCTTTCCCTTCCAGGCATCCCTTGTATGTTGGATTGTTGGGTATGCATGGTAATTATGGTCCAAATGTTAAAACCAATGAATGCGATGTGCTTATTGCTGTCGGAATGCGTTTTGATGACCGGATTACCGGTAATTTGAACACATATGCAAAACAGGCAACCATCATCCATATCGAAATAGATCCGGCAGAAATCAATAAAAACGTTGAAATTGATGTTGCAGTTAATGCAGATGCCAAAGATGCTCTTGATGCCCTTTTACCCCTGATTAAGAATAATAAACATACGGAATGGCTTGAGAGTTTTAAAAAATATGAACAAGAAGAATATGAAAAAGTGATAAAGAAAAACATAAATCCTGCTTCGGGTCAAATTAAAATGGATGAGGTAGTTCATATGATTTCTGAAAAAACAAAAGGTGGTGCAATTGTGGTAACTGATGTTGGGCAAAACCAAATGGTAGCTGCCCGAAACTATAAGTTCACAAAGTCAAATAGCTGGGTGACTTCAGGAGGCCTGGGAACAATGGGTTTCGGTCTGCCCGCTGCCAATGGTGCCAAAATAGCAAGGCCTGAAAGGGAAGTTATCGCTTTCATTGGAGACGGCGGCTTCCAGATGACCATGCAGGAGTTGGGTACCATAGCACAATCAAAAATAGTAGTAAAAATAGTTCTCCTTAATAATAGTTTTCTCGGAATGGTTAGGCAATGGCAGGATATGTTCTTTGAAAAACGGTATTCATTTACCGAAATGGCCAATCCGGATTTTGTTGCTCTGGCCGGAGCATTTGGAATTCCGGGCAGAAGAGTGACAAATCGTGAAGTGCTTGAGGATGCAGTGAATGAAATGCTTGCGTCTAAAGAAGCATTCCTGCTTGAAGCTGCTGTTGGAAAGGAGGATAATGTATTCCCGATGATACCTGTCGGCGAATCGGTTTCTAATGTTCGTCTCGAATAACCAGAACATACAAAATCAAGAACATAGTTTTGCAAATTAATTAAAAACGAACTAATATTTCTGAAGATGGAACAAGAATACACCATTAATATTTTTAGCGAAAATTATATTGGTTTGTTAAACCGGCTTACCATTATTTTCACTAAAAGAAAGATAAATATTGAAAGCATTACGGCTTCGGAATCGCACATAAGCGGTATTCACTGTTTTACCATTGTGGTTAATACAACAGAGATATTGGTTAGAAAAATGGTGCAACAGATTGAAAAACTTGTCGACGTTATGAAAGCATTTTATTACGTTAGGGACCAAATTATTTATCAGGAAATTGCTCTTTATAAGGTTCCTACTGAAGCCTTGACTTCTACCAATGAAATTGAAAAATTGGTCAGACAGTATAATGCCAGAATTCTGGAAGTTACACCTGAATATACGGTTATCGAAAAAACAGGCCATAAAGCTGAAACTCAGGAATTACTAGATAAATTGAAACCATACAATTTACTTGAGTTCATACGGTCAGGACGGGTGGCCATTACAAAACCAATGAAAGAGTTAACGGTTCATCTAAAAGAAAAAGAGATGGCATTCGATTATACAAATAACAAAAGATCGAAATAAGAGCCTACTCTAAAAAGTCCATCGCTTTGGAATATTGGAAAAATGGAATATTGGAAACACCCTTTATTCCAGCATTCCAAAATTCCATTATGACATTATTCTGTCAAAAATTACTTTTTGGAGTGGACTCAAATAATGTTGTTGAAATTTAATAAAAATAAACTATTATGGCTAAAATAAATTTTGGAGGAGTAGAAGAAAATGTGGTAACAAGGGACGAATTCCCTTTATCCAAAGCAACTGACGTTTTAAAAGATGAAACCATGGCGGTTATCGGATATGGCGTTCAGGGACCAGCTCAGTCACTTAATATGAAAGATAATGGATTCAATGTAATTATTGGGCAATCATATGATTTTAAGCAGGACTGGGACAGGGCTGTTAAAGACGGTTGGGTGCCGGGAGAAACTTTATTTCCTATCGGAGAAGCTACTCGAAAGGCAACCATTATTCAATATCTTGTATCTGATGCAGCGCAGATGGCAGTTTGGCCTGTAGTTAAACAATACCTTAACGAAGGTGACGCTCTTTATTTCTCTCATGGTTTTTCAATTACTTTCAGGGAACAAACCGGAGTAGTACCTCCTGAAAATATTGATGTTATCCTGGTTGCACCCAAAGGATCCGGCATTAGTGTCCGGAGGAACTTCCTGGCAGGTAGCGGTATCAATTCAAGCTATGCTGTTTATCAGGATTATACAGGCCGGGCAAATGAAAGAACCATCGCACTGGGTATAGCGATTGGTTCGGGTTATTTGTTTCCTACCACATTTGAAAATGAAGTTTACAGCGACCTGACCGGTGAAAGAGGTGTATTGATGGGAGCTCTGGCAGGAATCATGGAAGCCCAGTATAAAGTATTGCGTGAAAATGGGCATAGCCCAAGTGAAGCATTTAATGAAACGGTTGAAGAGTTAACCCAAAGTCTGATCAGATTGGTGGATGAAAACGGAATGGACTGGATGTACTCAAATTGCAGTGCTACTGCACAGAGAGGAGCATTAGACTGGAGACATAAATTTCGGGAAGCTGTTCTTCCGGTTTTTAATGATTTGTACAAAAGTGTAAAATCCGGAACCGAAACAAAAATTGTTCTTGAAAGAACAAGCGGTCCGGATTATAAGAATGAGCTGGAAGCAGAACTGAAAGAGATGCGTGAATCAGAACTTTGGCAGGCTGGAGCCACGGTTAGGAAACTAAGATCGGGGAAATAATAAATGATTGACGGTTAATTGAGTGACAAACAATCGAGTGACGAACAAGTTTTATAAGACATAATATTTCACATAAACTTAATAAAATGGACGAACAAGTTTATATTTTCGATACAACCCTGAGAGACGGGGAACAGGTACCTGGATGCCAGTTAAACACCCTTGAAAAGATCGAGGTGGGGAAAGCCCTGGAATCTCTTGGTGTGGATATTATTGAAGCAGGTTTTCCCGTATCCAGCCCCGGAGATTTTAATTCTGTGGTTGAGATCACAAAAGCTATAACCAAGCCTGTGATCTGTGGATTAACGAGAGCCGTAAAGAAAGATATTGAGGTAGCGGCTGAAGCGTTAAAATATGCTAAAAGAGCAAGAATCCATACAGGGATTGGGACTTCATTCTATCATATAAATTATAAGCTGAATTCAAGCCAGGATGAAATTATTGAAAGGGCAGTTGAAGCCGTAAAATATGCCAAAAAGTTTGTTGAAGATGTTGAGTTTTATGCGGAAGATGCGGGAAGAACTGAAAATGAATATCTGGCCAGGGTAATTGAGGCGGTTATTAAAGCGGGAGCTACAGTGTTAAATATCCCCGATACTACAGGGTATTGCCTGCCCGAAGAATATGGAGAAAAAATACGGTTTTTAAAGGAAAATGTAAAGGGCATTCATAAAGTCACCCTTTCTACACATTGCCATAATGACCTGGGTATGGCTACCGCCAATACAATCTCGGGAGTTTTAAAGGGTGCACGACAGGTTGAAGTAACTATCAATGGTATTGGAGAAAGAGCCGGAAATACCTCCCTCGAAG
The DNA here is from genome assembly GCA_964515985.1 of uncultured Rikenellaceae bacterium. Classification (GTDB taxonomy): domain Bacteria; phylum Bacteroidota; class Bacteroidia; order Bacteroidales; family VadinHA17; genus CAZEWS01. Next base: position 24,681 of record CAZEWS010000008.1, read on the forward strand.
AAGTTTCCATGATCCTTAAAAGCCGCCGGAAAGGGTTTAATCTGACAACAGGGATCGATTCAAAAAAGATACATAAAACCAGCCGCCTGGTTTCTTCATTAATGAATATGCCGGTTCAGGCAAATAAAGCCATTGTTGGACGTAATGCTTTTGCACATTCCTCAGGAATCCACCAGGATGGGGTTTTGAAAAAAAGGATTAATTATGAGATTATTGACCCAAAAGATGTAGGCATCAAGGAATCAGCAATTGTACTGACGGCCAGAAGTGGAAGAGCTGCTCTGAAACACCGGTTGGAAAACCTGGGATATAGCCTTTCAAAGGAGAAACTTGATGAAATTTATAGACGCTTTTTAGTCCTTGCTGATAAAAAGAAAGATGTAAAAGACGAGGATCTCGAAATTTTAGTTGGAAAAATACAACCTGAGGAGAAAAACATAAAACTGGAATTATTACAGGTTGTTTGCGGAAAGTCAACAATTCCCATGGCTACAGTATCCATACGGACAAATGGTGAAATTCTATCGGCAACGGCTTCAGGAAATGGCCCGATCGATGCTTCTTTTTCTGCCGTAAAACAATTGATTAAACGCAAGGTTCGTCTTGAGGAATTTTTAATACAGGCCATAACCCAGGGAAGTGATGATATTGGAAAGGTGCATGTTCAGATCGAAAACCGTGGGAAATTGTATTATGGTTTTTCAGCAAATACAGATATTATAACCGCTTCGGTGGAAGCTTTTCTTGATGCCGTTTCAAAAATAAAATAAAATTGGAACCAAAAACATTATTTGACAAAATATGGGATTTGCATGTTGTAACAGAAATTGAAGGAGGTCCCAGTGTAATCTATATTGACAAGCATCTAATTCATGAGGTAACCAGCCCACAAGCATTTGCCGGGATTGAAAAAAGGGGAATACCTGTTTTTCAGCCTGGTAAAACTATTGCCACTGTCGACCATAATATTCCAACAATCAACCAGCATTTACCCATCAGGGAAAAAATGTCTGGAAACCAGGTAAAAAAACTTGCGGAAAATTGTAAAAAACATGATGTTGAATTTTATGGTTTGAAACATCCTTTTAATGGTATAGTTCATGTTATCGGTCCTGAATTAGGTATTACACAACCCGGCAAAACAATTGTATGTGGAGATAGTCATACATCAACGCACGGGGCATTTGGAGCCGTTTCGTTTGGAATTGGAACCAGCGAGGTGGAAATGGTTTTGGCCAGTCAATGTATTTTGCAGCCCAAGCCGAAAAAAATGAGGATTACCGTTGACGGAACCCTGGGAAAAGGGGTTACATCAAAAGATATCATTCTCTATATAATATCCAAACTCACTGCAAGCGGAGGCACAGGATATTTTATTGAATATGCGGGTTCGGCAATTCAAAGCCTTTCAATGGAAGCCCGTATGACTGTATGTAATATGAGCATCGAACTGGGTACAAGGGGAGGATTAATTGCTCCCGATGAAACTACGTTTGAATATATTAAAGGCAGAGAGTTTGCCCCAAAGGAAGAAAATTTTAAGGAAAAAGTTAATTATTGGAAGACGCTTAAAAGTGATAAAAATGCCACGTTTGATAAAGAATATTGGTTTGACGCCGGAGATATTGAACCCATGATCACGTATGGGACAAATCCGGGATTGGGAATAAAGATCAATGAAAAGATCCCTGTTGTCCGGAATATTGAAGAAGGAAACAAAGCAGGCTTTTTAAAATCACTTGAATACATGGATCTAAAACCCGGATCAGAAATTTTGGGTAAGAAAGTAGATTATGTTTTTATGGGAAGTTGTACGAATGGCAGGATTGAAGATTTCAGGATGTTTGCCGGTTTCGTAAAAGGTCGCAAAAAAGCGAGTAATTTAACCGCCTGGCTGGTTCCGGGTTCAAAAAAAGTAGAAGACCAGGCGAAAAAAGAAGGGATCACTGAAGTTCTTAAGCAGGCTGGTTTTGATCTGCGCCAGCCGGGATGTTCAGCATGTCTGGCTATGAACGAAGATAAAGTGCCTGAAGGGAAATATTGTGTCTCTACTTCGAACCGCAATTTTGAAGGAAGACAAGGACCTGGTGCCAGAACGTTTTTAACCAGTCCGTTAACTGCTGCCGCAGCAGCGATTACCGGGTGGATTACAGATCCTAGAGACTTTATATAATTTGTGTTTATTAGTAACTAATTAGTGTGTTGAGAGTAAAAAAGAAACAAAATGTAATTAACAGTTATACTAAAAATAAATAAGAGACTCATGAAAACTGAATAGTAACAAATATTTTTAAAGAACCGGAAAGATATGTCAATCGAAAAATTTAAAACAATCCTTTCATCTTGTGTCCCTTTGCCCATTGAAAATGTTGATACGGACCAGATCATTCCTGCACGGTTTTTAAAAGCCACTACCAGGGAAGGATTTGGTGAAAATCTGTTCCGGGATTGGAGGTATACCAAATACAATGAACCGGTTAAAGATTTCCAGCTGAATGATCCGAAATATTCAGGTCTTATTTTGATTGCAGGAAAAAACTTTGGTAGCGGATCAAGCCGTGAGCATGCTGCATGGGCGATTTACGATTATGGTTTCAGGGTTGTAATTTCAAGCTTTTTCGCCGATATTTTTAAAAATAATGCATTAAATAACGGATTGCTTCCGGTACAGGTTTCAGAGGGCTTTTTGCAAAATCTTTTTAAGGAGGTGGAAAAAAATCCTGAAGTTAAATTAAAAGTCGACTTGGAAAATCAGGATATAACAATCATTGGTTTGGGTTTGAAAGAAAATTTTGAAATCAATTCATATAAAAAGAAATGTCTCTTGAACGGTTATGCCGATATTGATTTTTTATTAAATATTAAAGATGAAATAGAATTATTTGAAAAAACTCAAATCAGGAAGGGATTATGAGACTTGAAATTATGGATACCACACTCCGGGATGGTGAGCAAACTTCCGGGGTTTCCTTTAATTCTGTGGAAAAACTGAACATAGCCAGGATATTATTGGAAGAAGTAAAAATTGACCGTGTTGAAGTGGCTTCAGCCAGGGTTTCTGAAGGAGAATTCAAGGGGGTTAAAAAAATTACAGATTGGGCTGGCAGAAATAATCTCTTGGATAAAGTTGAAGTCCTTGGGTTTATTGACGGTAATCTTTCAATCGATTGGATCAATAAAACAGGTGCAAAAGTTATGAATCTTTTAAGTAAAGGTTCTCTTAAGCATCTTCGCGAACAATTAAGAAAAACACCCGATGAGCACATCAGGGATATATGTAACTCCATTCATTATGCAAATGAGCTGGGAATCAAGGTTAATATTTATTTTGAGGACTGGTCGAATGGGATGTTAAATTCAAGAGATTATGTTTATTTCCTAATGGATTCTCTTAAAGATGAAAAAATTGAAAGGTATATGTTACCTGACACTCTGGGAATTTTAAATATGGATCAGACGCATGAATTTTGTAGATTAATGATCCAGCGATATCCCGGCAAACATTTTGATTTTCATGCTCATAACGATTATGATCTGGCTGTGGCAAATGTATTTGCTTCCATTAAAGCGGGAATCCGGGGAATACACACAACCGTAAACGGACTTGGTGAACGAGCAGGTAATGTCGCTCTCTCCAGTGTAATAGGAATTCTGAATGATCATCTGAAAATAAAAACCAATCTTAATGAAAACAGTCTGACCAGGATTAGTCGATTGGTAGAATCATTTTCCGGTATCCGGATTCCCTCAAACAAACCTTTGATTGGTGAAAATGTTTTTACCCAAACCTGTGGTGTTCATGCTGACGGTGACAGCAAGAATAATTTATATCAAAACAACCTTATACCTGAAAGGTTTGGCCGGGTAAGGAAATATGCTCTCGGGAAAACCTCAGGTAAAGCTAATATTAAAAAAAATCTTGAAGTGTTGGGATTGGATCTTGATCCGGAATCAATGAAAAAAGTCACAGCAAGGGTTATTGAATTAGGCGACAGGAAAGAATATGTAACCACGGAAGATCTGCCATATATCATATCGGATGTATTGGAAAACGGTGCGATGGATAATCCTGTTAAGATTAAGCACTATTCATTGTCGCTTGCAAATGGTCTTAAACCGGTAGCCAATATATGTATTGAAATCCAGGGAAAATCATATGAGGAAAATTCAGCAGGAAATGGTCAGTATGATGCTTTTATGAAAGCATTATGGAAAATTTACAATTCCTTACACAAAGAACGACCGATTCTTATCGATTATATTGTAACTATCCCTCCCGGCGGGAAAACCGATGCGTTAGTAGAGACTATCATTACATGGAATTTTAAAGATCATGAATTTAGAACCAGGGCTGTTGAAGCCGATCAAACCGAAGCAGCAATAAAAGCCACTGCCAAAATGTTGAATATCATTGAAAATTTATAATAAAATGAACATTAGAATTGCATTGTTATCCGGAGATGGAATTGGACCTGAAATCATTTCCCAGGCAGTAAAAGTTGTGGAAGCTATTGCCGGCAAATTCAATCATAAGATACGGTATGAAGAAGGATTGGTCGGAGCAATTGGTATTGATAAAGCTGGAAATCCATTTCCTGACGAGACATTTGAGTTATGTAAACGATCTGATGCAGTTCTGTTTGGTGCCATTGGTGACCCGAAATATGATCTGGACCCAAAGGCTTTTATCAGACCCGAACAGGGATTACTCGCTATGAGGGAAAAACTGGGACTATTCGCTAATATTCGTCCCGTTTTTACTTTCCCGTCATTGATCGAAAAATCACCGTTAAAACCTGAAATAATTGACGGAGTTGATTTTATTGTTATCAGGGAATTAACAGGTGGAATATATTTTGGAGAACCGAGGGGAAGATCAGAAGACGGTAACATTGCCTACGACACTTGCATTTATTCCAGAGAGGAAATTGAAAGGATACTTCACTTAGCCTTTCAATATGCAAAAAAACGTTCCGGGAAACTTACCGTTGTGGATAAAGCAAATGTTTTGGCTTCTTCAAGGTTGTGGAGAGAAACGGCTCAGGAAATGGGCAAGGAATATCCTGATATAGATCTGAATTTTATGTTTGTTGATAATGCAGCTATGCAAATCATACAAAATCCAAAAAAATTCGATGTAATTGTCACTGAAAATATGTTTGGAGATATATTAACGGATGAAGCCAGTGTAATAACGGGTTCTCTGGGTTTATTACCCTCGGCTTCCATGGGAACACTAACATCAGTTTTTGAGCCCATTCATGGTTCTTATCCCCAGGCTACCGGAAAAAATATAGCAAACCCACTGGGCACAATATTGTCAGTATCACTGATGTTTAATTATACATTCGGGCTTAAAGATGAGGCATCCTTAATATACCTTGCTGTTGAACAATCCCTGGAACAGGGTATCGTCACAGAAGATATAACAACCAACAAACCAAAGACAACGTCGGAAGTTGGAGATTGGATTGCCAACTTTATTAAGAACAACCAATAACTATAACTAATCAGTGTGTTGAGAGGATATAAAATGGTTCATCCGGAAAATGAATAGGTGTCAGGTGGAATAATGGAATAATGGAAAGAAAAAACATTAATAGAGGGTTTAAACAATTACGAGTTTGGAATAATTCAGTTGAATTGTATATCCTCACATGTAAGTTATTGTCAAAATTCCCTTATGAACTGAAGAAAACAGTATCTAATTATTCGCTGATCGCTCATGAAGATAGACGTTGTATTGATT
>CAZEWS010000009.1:0-27663 GCA_964515985.1 uncultured Rikenellaceae bacterium
ACACTTTATACGCAGTTGCTTTTTTTTAAAATGGCTTCTTCCCTTGATCTTTCATACTCTCTGAGCACTTTAACATATCGTTCATTGGCAACATCCAGTTGCAACCGGGTAGCTCTTCTCTCTTTATCGGTGCCTGCATTATCATATAGGCGTTGGCTGTTATTTAATTCTTTAAATGAATTGTCCAACTCTTCCCTGGATTCTTCGAATTCTTTCCAGGCTTTCCGGCTTATTTGTGCATACCTGGTTTTTTCTTTCAACGCGTTGGCTTCTCTCTGTTTCCCTTCAGCAATTCTCTTCCTTTTTGCAAGTCTTTCCTTTACCTGCTCCAGATTCAGTTTTGCTTCCGTAAACTTTTTGTCTGCCCTGGTTTTAAGTTCAGAAGCTGTGGCTGATTTTAAAGATTTTTGAGCCTCGGATAGCGCTGATCTTGCATCTTCAAAAGCATGAGCAACTTTTTCCTTTTTATAGTTAGCATTATTTAAACTTTCTATTGCCTTTTTTTGTTGCCGGAGAGCGTTTTCAATCTTCGATTGAATTTTATTGTCTTTTTCTTTTAGCTGTTTTTTATGCTCATTGTATAATTTATTTATTTCATCTCCTCCCAGAATAATTCTGCTTGATAAATCATCATTCCAAATCCTTGATAGGCATATTTTTCTCACTTCCTGGATTTTTTTCATCACTCCCCGTGGCAGTAATTTTTCTTTCAGAAAAGCATTTACCTGCTCACGGGAGATTTCAAACAAACAGGAAACTATTGGCAAACTCAGGTCGCTTCGAAGAACATCCTCAGATATTTTCCCGTCATAAAAACTATATAAGGCTTCAAGGATCGATGTTTTTCCCGACTCATTTTGTCCGATAAGACCCGTTATATTGTCAGGCGATAAATAAGTCCAATCCGAATCAATGACGGAACGGTAATTGTGTATACGAAATCCCAGAAGTCTCATTGTTGCTATATGTTTGAAAGGACGTTTATGCTAAAGTATATAAAAATAATAAATCTTTGGCTATATCTTAACACCCAAAATCAGGATATCATCAACCTGATCCAGCTTGCCTTTCCAGTTTTGAAAGGTAGAAACCAGATGTGTTTTTTGATCCTGTAATAGTTTTTTGTGAATATCGAGCAATAACTGTTTGAAGGGTTTATATTTAAACTTTTTTCCAAGTGGGCCTCCGAACTGATCTGCAAATCCATCAGAGAAGGCATAGATCATATCTCCCGGTTCGAGTTGCATGTTATGGTTTGTAAAGGACTGTTCCATGACACCACTGATCCCGATCGGCATTTTATCCGGTTTTATTTCTTCCAGGAGATTATTCCGGATAAGGTATAACGGGTTATTGGCTCCGGAGTATTGAAGTTCCAGCGTTTGTGGGTTGAATATGCACAATGCAATATCCATTCCATCTTTGGATTCGCTACCCTCACCTGTTTGATGCAGAGCTTTCATTATTTTTTCTCGAAGCTGGTTGAGTATCCTGTTAGCTTTCAACTGGCATTTCTCTGTCATGATCTCATTCAGGAAGGAAATACCCAAAATGCTCATCAGGGCTCCCGGAACGCCATGACCGGTACAATCAGCAGCTGCAATTAAAATATTGGCACCCATTCGGTAAGCCCAATAGAAATCACCACTGATGATATCTTTTGGTAAATAAAGGATAAAGTTGTCAGGCAGTAACCTGTTTATCAGGTTTTCAGGGGGTAATAATGCCGATTGTATTAAACTGGCATATTCGAAACTGTAGATAATTTCCTTCTTTTGCCTGGCAATCTCATCCCTTTGCCGCCTTAATTCTTCCTGTAAATCTTTATCAACTGCCATAGTTTATTATTCTTGAAAACAAACCAATTTACAAAATAAATGGATATTCTCAATTAACTAATAACGATTAACTTATAACTATATAAAAAATCACCAGTAATTTTTTAGGTTATCTTGCTTCAGGATTAATAATATATTTCGGCTGTCTTCCTTCAAAAAAATCAATAATATTCCTGGATGCTGATTTACCAATTTCAATCCTTGTCTCAATTGTCCCGGTCCCAATATGAGGAACCAAAACAACGTTGTCCATCTTTAATAAATCAGGATGAATATCCGGTTCGTTCTCAAATACATCAAGTCCGGCGCCAGCAATCGTATTTTCTTTCAAGGCATCTACCAAGGCATTTTCATCAACAATGGCTCCCCTGGCAGTATTAATTAAAAATGAACCTGGTTTCATCCTATTTAGTTCTTTTCTGCCAATCAAATGATAAGTATCCTGAGATAACGGACAGTGAATGGATAATATTTCCGAGGTTGCCAATAATTTGTTCAATGAAAGGTATTGTGCATCATATAACTCTTCCAGCTCACCAGGTACCCTTTTGCGGTTATGATAAAATATTTTCATACCTGAAGCTATAGCCCGCCGGGCTGTGGCTTTACCTATCTTGCCCATCCCAATAATACCCAGATTTTTAACAAATAAAGAATGCCCAAGATTTTCCATAATCCCCCATTTCAAACCATTTTCCTTCCTTAATTTCCTGTCACATTCCGATATTCTTCGCATAACACTCAGCATCAATCCAAAAGCTATTTCTGCAGTGGATTCAGTAACTACATCCGGAGTATTTGTTACTACAATACCTTTTTCCGTTGCATACCCAACATCAATATTGTTAAACCCGGCTCCATAATTACTTATAATAAGCAGATTTTTTGCCTTTTCTATTACACTGGCAGGAAAATTACCGGTGAACACGGTTAAAACGCCATGATAAGGTGGAATTAGCTCACAAAGATCATCGTGAGTTAACATTTTTTTTTCAGGGTAAAACACATCAAACTTCTCAAAAAGTTCTCTTAATCCTTCTTTTGGTATTTGGTATGTCACTAATATTTTCTTTTTCACGGTTAGGCTTTTACTTAAAAAATCCTTACCCTGCAAAATAATTCAGGGCAAAATTCTATTTCAGAAGTTAATCTGAGCTCAGAAAAGGTTGTAAGTATTAATAATGGAAGGGTGATATTAAAAATCAGGCTGGCTAAACCTTCTTTAACCTCACTGTTTACAACATTGAGTCTTGTTGCAATAACTCCAATTACTACCAGAATAGCAAGGAAAAGGATTTGGTTTAGTATGATTTCAAATTGCATGTTGCTACAAATATATTCGATTAATTCGGATTACATAAAGATAAGTATGCTATTATCCCGGAAATAATGCCTAAAGAAAGAAATGCCTGGAATGCCTAAATGATAAATGTCTAAGTCGAAGAATTATTTATACTTTCGCATTTGCAACTGTTTTTGCAACTCCATTCGTATATTTTCACACAGGGAAGAAGCTTTCGGAAAATTTCATACTAAATAAAATTGTTAAAACACACAATGAAAGGTTTTTTTGAGCGACATATTTATGGCATTCTGGGTACGATTATCATTCATTTGATTATTGCTATAATATTCATGTTGATCAAGCTTTCCACCACTAACCAGTTGAGAACCGAAGCGGTACTGATTAGTTTTGAATCCATTGAAGAAAAGAATGAACCTTATCTTTTGGAAATTCCGGAAAGGTTCGTGGAAATGCTTGATAATGAGGAATACTGGGCTAACATAGCTGCAAACATTGCAAGTACTGCGGATGAAGATTTTAATATTGATGAATACATAAATCAGATCAAAGAAGAGTTAATTGCCAGTGGTGAAATCTCTGAAGATAATTTTCTTGAACAAGAAAAAAACAGGATACAGGATGCATTTCTTCCAGGAGAGACAACCTTTAGAGACCAATCGCAACCGGAAGAAGAGGATAGTCTTTCATCTGCTGAAATGGCGGCATCCTACAGCGGCCTCACCCGTATCTATTATAATTTGCCCGGGAGAAATCACAAAAGACTTCTTTTACCCATATATAAATGCGAAGGAGATGGAAAAGTTGTTCTGGCCATTATTGTAGATCAAAAAGGGTTTGTTCTTTCAGTCAATGTTATAAAGGAAGAATCTTCTGCGGATGATTATTGTTTATATGATGCTGCAAAAACAGCCGCATTAAGGTCAAAATTCAATGCAAGTCTCTCCGCGCCCATACGACAAAAAGGTACTCTTACCTATCATTTTGTAGCTCAATAAATTTAATACTGTTACTCTAAAAGAAATGACTAAAATGAGCTAAAATGCCTAAAATGCCTGGAATGCCTAAAATGCCTGGAATGCCTAAAATTTTAGAATACACTTAAATTTTTACTTTTTCTTTCATTTTAGGCATTTTAGCTCATTTTAGTCATTAATGTCAGATAAGGGATGGATCGTTATAGTCATAAGGTTTAATCAATTCCGGTGTATTTTTATCAACCACTTTCTGAGTTATTAGCCGCGAAATGGTATGAGCCCTCATAAGATTTTGATCCAGGGGTTTTAGAAGTTTAAGCGAATCGTCCAGAGGGCGGCTGGTATCCAGCCATTCCTGCTCTTTATCCGGTTCAAGTATGACTGGCATTCGTTTTTTGAGATTATGAATTTTTGCCATCAGCGGGTTAGCTTCTGTTGTAATCAGGCTGAACGTATTATGGACTTCACCAGTATTCCTGTTTGTCCAGGTATCAAATATCCCTGCAAAAGTACAAATCTGATTATCTTTCAGATAGATATAATAAGGGTATTTTCTGTTATTCATGCTTTGCCACTCATAAAACCCCCGTGATAAAATCAAACATCGTTTTGACCTGACCGGTGCTTTATAAGAGGGCCTTTCCGTGAGGGTTTCTGCCTTTGCGTTAAAGGTTTTTGTCCGGATGCTGCTGGCCTGATCTTCATCTTTGATCCAATAAGGAATTAAGCCCCATTGAAAGAGTTTGATATACTCAGGTGAGTTTGAACAAATTACAGGAAGTTTAGGTAAAGCAAAAGCAGAGTAATAATAGCTGGGTCTGTATTCATCCGGATCAAGGAGTTTCTTATTAAATCTTCTTTCCATTTCCTCCTTGACGATGTTCAGGTTAACTGTAAAACACATGAATTGGTCTTTGGTTTGTAGTTCCTGGTTCTCGGTTCTCGGTTCTCGGTTCTCGGTTCTCGGTTCTCGGTTCCTGGTTCTCGGTTCTCGGTTTACTCACTCCCATTTACCCCGTGAAATAATGCTTCGCATTAAATCTACGATTTATTTCACGGGGCAGGTCTTTTCCCAGCCGAATACAATTCGGCTCTACAATCTGTTAATTCCAAATTTTATCTGTAAGTTTCTTTACAAAAAACTTAAGATCTTCGGGAACAATTTGATATAACTTATCAAAATCGGGTAAAACTTCCCTGTTGGTGGTCAAATCCTCCGGATTTTCAGGAGGTAGTGGGACAGAACTACCACCGATATAAGATAAAATTTGCCAACCTTCTTTAAATTCTTTAAACAAAGGCAATATTTCCATTGCAATGATGTCGTATATGATCCGGTTTCCAAGGGTTCGTTCATTGTGGATTTTTCTTATTTCTTTTTTCAGCCAATCACCGGACACCTGGAATTGATAAAGATCTACTTTATCAACCGCTTCCCTTAATATTTCATTTTTGAAATTATTAAATACATCGGAATTTTTATAGTAATCTGAATCGTGGGGTTGATTTTCCCACTTTTCGGATAGAAAATCCAAGAAGTAAAACGATGCAACATGACAAATAATTTCAATAAACCAATTGACAACTCTTGGATCACAATAGATGTGTGCCAATTCATGAGTAAACTGATAGGTTGTTTTTCCAAAAGTGATACGTCCAACATCCAAACCTATTTTATAATATTCTTGATTTAAAGGCCAGTAGAGCCGGTGATCATAATATAAGGCATTAACCAAAATAATCGGCTTAAACCCGAGTGGTGGTCCTTGCGGAATCAACATGGAAATTTCATCAGCTATTTGATCAATAACCAAAGCAATGCTTTCATTGTACTCCTTTTTTTCCCAAATAGCATATTTTATCTCCCAGGCCTTGGTTTTTCTGGTATCCGATTTAACCATTTTACATTTTTTTTAATTAAATCTTAATATACAATTTTTTTTTAAAATCTCCAAAGTTACCTGGTATTTTAAAAACACGAAGAGGGAACTAATCTGAACGATTAACTCCCTCTTCCACTTTTCTAAATCCCGTAAGACCCAGAAAGCGCCAAGTTACGGTTATTATGACTTCCACTTTCGGGTTATATCCTTTTCAGATAGTCTCCTTCCGGTTTCTGAACCTGGTGATGCGCCACTTTTTCAAGTTTTGCATTTCCAGGCTCTGGCTCTTTAAAGGACTCATAAGCACCCAATTCTTGCGAACATGACCCTTATGAGCTGAATTTGTTCCGGTTCCCCTGTTGCCAGGAAAACGTTCACAAGTCCTCCTTTTGAAGCTCAACCAAAGAAGTAGATTCCGAAGAATCTGGCTGCAATGGCTGTGATTCGGTCCTGTTCCACTTTTACAAGTTTCCCTTTTCCGTATCAGCGCTTCTCAAGCCTGCCTTTTATCACTCACTTGGTATGAACAAATATAAATGCTCATTTCATTCTTACCAAACATTTTAAGTTTTCCTTGTCAACAAAGTTTTCACATAGGTTATTAACAATTGTTAATAAGTCAAACCAAAACCTAAATATCTCATTATCAATTGTTTTAGTTAATAAATAAAAACATAAAACCAGACTATAAAAAATAATATAAAAGTGATTAGTGAAGATTAAAGGAGCACATTTTAAAGTAAAAACATCAGGGAAAAAATTATAATTTTGTATTTTAATATTATATGTATATTTACGTTTTTAAAATTCAATCCGGGTTAGTATGATTAAAAAGATACTAATCGCAAACCGTGGGGAGATTGCTGTTCGAATTATCCGTGCATGCAAAGAAATGGGAATAACCACGGTAGCTGTATATTCAGAAGCTGACAGAACCGCATTACACGTTCGTTATGCTGATGAAGCCTATTTGATTGGACCTTCCTCTTCCAATGAAAGTTATCTTGTAATTGACAACATTATTGATGCAGCAAAGAAATCAAATGCCGATGCAATTCATCCGGGATATGGATTTCTATCAGAAAATGCTGTTTTTTCAGACAGGTTGAAAGAAGAAGGGATCATTTTTATTGGTCCATCAGCCTATTCAATAAAAACAATGGGCGATAAGATCAGTGCACGTCAATGCATGACCGAAGCAGGAGTTCCCGTCGTTCCGGGAACAAGAGAGAATATCCTGGATGTAAAACTCCTGAAGAAGACCGTTAATGAAATCGGATTACCGGTCATGATCAAGGCTTCAGCCGGTGGCGGTGGAAAAGGAATGCGACTTGTTCAGAAAGAAGATGAATTGACAGATGCTCTGAGGGCGGCAAAATCAGAAGCTCTTGCAGCCTTCGGGGATGACTCGGTATATATCGAGAAATACATTCAATCCCCTCATCATATTGAATTCCAGATTCTTGCCGATCAACACGGAGATGTCCTTCACTTGTGTGAGCGGGAATGTTCGATTCAGAGAAGACATCAAAAAGTGGTTGAAGAAACTCCTTCTCCTCTTGTAACACCCGAATTAAGGGATGAAATGGGAAAATATGCTATTGCTGCTGCAAAAGCGGCTAAATATGAAGGGGCCGGCACCATTGAGTTTTTGGTGGATGATGATTTGAATTACTACTTCCTTGAAATGAATACCCGGCTCCAGGTTGAACATCCTGTAACCGAACTTGTCCTGGGAATTGATCTGGTTAAAGAGCAAATAAAAATTGCAGAAGGAAATAAAATTTCCTGGTCTCAATCGGAAATCATACAAAACGGTCATGCCATTGAATGCAGGGTTTATGCTGAGGATACAGATAATAACTTTATGCCCAGTCCGGGGTTGGTTCAAAAAAATATTGAACCGATGGGCTTTGGGGTCCGTTGTGACGGATATGTTTATGAAGGCTTTGAAATTCCCATTTATTACGATCCCTTGATATCCAAACTGGTTACATGGGGAAAAACAAGGAAGGAAGCTATAGAAAGGATGAAACGTGCATTAAGGGATTATTCCATTATGGGAATTAAAACTTCATTGAACTTCCTGCATAGGATCATGGAAACCCCGGATTTTTACCTGGGTAAATACAACACCTATTTTATTGAAAAGAATAAGGATTTCCTTTTTACTCACGGTCTGGAAAAAAATGAAGCAAAAAGAATAGAAGATTTAGCCATGATTACTGCTTTTCTGGAATATAATACCCAATTAACAAACGGTAACAATATTCCTTTGGTTGCACAAAATAATCAATGGAAAGATTTTGGAAGAAAAAAAGGCGTTCAGCAAAGGTTATAAATTTTTAAACAAAATTTTAGTATTTTGGAAATCTCAATAAATAACCAAAACAGCAATATTGAAATAAAAAAGCAGGAGGGCAATAAATTCCAAATATCCCTGAATGGGAAAACTTTAGATCTGGATATAACTAAAGTTGAGAACGGAATTTATTCCATATTGATCGATGGTAAATCATACGAAATGGAAGTTGTTCCGGGTCGTAATAAGAAGAATTATATTATCGGGTACAATGGTTTATCATATGATATTGAAATCATTGACTCTGAGGCTAAATATTTAAGAAACAAGCAAAACACAGAAGAAGATGATGATCAAAATTCCATTTCATCTCCAATGCCCGGTAAGGTTATCAAAATCCCCATAGAAGTAGGTGAAAAGGTTAAACCAGGACAGACTCTCATCATAATATCAGCTATGAAGATGGAAAGCGAATATAAGGCCAAACGAGCAGGAGTAGTAAAAGGGATTTTTGCCAAAGAAGGGGAAAACATCGAGGGTAACCAATCCTTAATTTTAATTGATTAATCTCCCGGTTTTAAGGATTTTAACCGGAAATCACATCCCACCGGAAATAAGAACCGGATCTCGAAATCCTCTCTTCAAGACCGATTTTCAATCAAACATATAAAAATTAAATTATTTGAATCATTAACTTAAATTTCTTGTAATCATGTCAACATTGGAAGAAAAATACAAAGTATTTCAGGAACGAAATCAAGCTGCTGAATTAGGAGGTGGACAAGATAGAATTGAGAAACAGCATAGCTCAGGGAAAAAAACCGCACGCGAACGAATTAACGATTTGATTGATCCGGGAACCTTTGTCGAAACCGACAAACTCGTGGTTCACCAGTGCAGGGATTTTGATATGGATAAAAGAAAAATTTTAGGAGACGGAATCATAACAGGATATGGAAAAATAGATGGACGATTGGTGTATGTATTTGCACAGGATTTTACCGTTATTGGTGGCACCCTGTCGAGAACCAATGCTGATAAAATAGTAAAGTTAATGGATATGTCCATGAGGATGGGAGCTCCTGTGATTGGACTTAACGACTCAGGTGGAGCAAGGATACAGGAAGGTGTTCGGAGTCTGGCCGGGTATGCCGACATATTTTACAAGAATGTTATGAGTTCGGGCGTTGTTCCGCAAATCTCTGCCATTCTTGGTCCTTGTGCCGGCGGAGCAGTATATTCCCCGGCTTTAACCGACTTCATCGTGATGGTAAAAAAGACAAGTTACATGTTTGTAACCGGGCCTGATGTTATTAAAGCTGTTACACACGAAGATGTGACAAAGAATGCACTTGGCGGAGCAATGACCCATAATACAAAAAGTGGCGTTGCTCATTTTGCTGCTGAAGATGATGAGCAAGCTATGATGATAATCAGGGAGTTGCTGAGTTTTCTACCATCCAATAATATGGAAGACCCACCTGTAAAACCTTGTCTCGATGATATCAACAGGGAAGATGAAAAACTTCAGACTATTATCCCTGCTGATCCCAATAAGCCTTACGATATGAAAGAAATTATAACCTCCGTTGCTGATGATCATAACTATTTAGAGGTTATGCCCTATTATGCCGAAAACCTTATTATCGGTTTTATTAGACTAAATGGAAGGCCTGTTGGAGTTGTTGCGAATCAACCTGCTGTCCAGGCCGGCGTTCTCGATATAAACTCATCTATTAAAGGAGCCAGGTTCATAAGATTTTGTGATGCCTTTAACATACCCATCATAACATTTGAAGATGTTCCAGGATTCCTTCCAGGCACAATCCAGGAGTTTGGAGGAATTATTAAGCATGGAGCACAATTATTATATGCTTATTGTGAAGCTAATGTGCCTAAAATTACTTTAATTACCAGAAAGTCATATGGAGGTGCATACTGTGTTATGGCTAGTAAGCATATTGGTGCAGATGTTAATCTTGTGTACCCTACAGCAGAAATTGCCGTAATGGGACCTGAGGGTGCTGTAAATATCATTTACCGGCATGAAGAAGATAAAGCAAGCAAGGTTGAAGAATATAAAGCCAATTTTGCCAATCCGTATAAAGCGGCAGAACTCGGATATATCGATGAAATTATTAATCCAAGAGAAACCCGGAAGAAACTTATTCAGTCCCTCGAAATGTGTAAAAACAAAGTACGTTCAAATCCCCCCAAAAAACACGGAAATATTCCCCTGTAGGATCATTCAAACGGAAACTAAAATTTTGTTAACCATTCAGTTATTCATTCATTTTATATTCTATCAAATCAGGAACAATGGAATATTGTACCAAAGGCACCATTTTTCCCTGCCAAAGGCATTTCTTTCTTTAGGCATTTTACATTTTAGGCATTTCTTTTTTAGGCATTATTTCTTCAGGCACTTCTTCCGGAATTCTTTTCCGAAGGATCCCGGGTGGTTTATTATTGAATAAAACTCATCAATATACTGAAGCGTGCTTTCAAGGTGATAACTATCAAGTAAGGAAAAATTCTGATACAAATCATAGATTTCTTGCTTCTTCGAATTAAAAATAGAAAAATAGAATTTCATTTCTTTTTTTGACTTGCATAAACCTTTAAATAAACGGTCAGACCTGTTATTCCCAACCAGATCTTTTGAACTCATCCGATAGGGCGCTTTAACAATTCCTGCCCAGTCAAAGTCATATGGTATAGGAATACAAGGTTTAAAGGGATCAAGTAAAACGAGTTTAATATTATGAAGGAGTTCTACAGACCAATCATTGTTAACAATTAAATATTGAAACAATGAAAGTATAATAAAATTGTGCTCTTCCATATCCCTGATGGAAAAGTTTTTAACGTTTAATATCTCCCCTCCATTTCGTTTGGCAACGTGTTTGGGACGTTCAATAAGAAAAGCATAACTTTTTATGGAATCCGAAGGAAAGTTTTCATCGAGATAAGTAATATCCAATAAGCGAACCCTGAAACTATAGGGTGTTATAATATTATAGAGTTTGTATATCAGGTATTCCTTAAATACAAATTGTTCATATTCAAGGTTCCCACTCATGCAATGGGTTACCAGTTTTAACCAGTCATGTCCTTCAAATAAGGTGTTTTTAGTGCTTTTACCATTAAAATCAATCCTTAACGGAGGGAAATTGCAATGTTCCGGATCCTTCCTGAAATTGCCCCTAGTACTGAGCTTGACTTTTAAACTGATGGTTTTCCCCAATTGGTCAATATAACTGAGAACAGCTTTGTGCTTTTTAGGATTCTCTTCCACATCCTTCATTACCGAATCAATTTTTGTTAATATATTCACACGGAGAATCTCATCTGATTCAAATAACAGGTTAAAGGAATCCTTCGACTGAGATAATGATAAATATCCACAAAGAAAAAAAACAGAAAGAACCAAAAGTCGTCTGGAAATAAAATTGGTCATGTATATAATGCTTTCTGAATAATAAAAGGTTTCATATGATGATAGCTATTTCCGTGCCAATCTTCACAACTAACTTTGTATCACAAAAATAGGATTTTTAAATTTCCAATAAGAAAAATGATCTTGATAAATTTTGTTCGAAACCGGACAGGTAATATTCAAAACCGAACATTAAAAAGGTTAAGGCAAAGAGCGGAGAGAATGGGTGTGTTAAGGTGTTTATGTGTTAATGTGTTAATGTTTTTATGGCAATTAACAATTGAAAATTAACAGGGTGACTGGGAGAATTTTCGGATTTCGAACGTTTGGCGAAGCCAAACCTCACGAGCGGGATTGTGATTGTGGCCTGTGGGAGCGAGTAACTAACAATGAATGACGAAGGATGAAGGATCAATAAATAAATGAGGCTCAAATTCGAGAAAACTAAGCACCCTTAATTATTGAGGAATAATAAACCAACAACTAAACCTAAAAGTAAGAGAAGGGTGAATCTGAACCTCATTTATGTCTATTCAGCCTAATATTAAAACGGAAATTAAATTATTTTATTATTTTAATCAAATTTCTATGAAAAAAATAGCAGTCTTAGTGATTATTTGGAATATTTTCAAGTAATTCGGATGAGTAAATGCAACAAACTTTGAATTCCGTGGTACGATCATGCTGGATCTTCATAATTCTGCTCACTTTAATGGGTTTATCCCGCCCGGGGTTATCTGCTTTTGGTCCCGACACCACCCGTATTGATACCAGCGACTATATCCCTTCCTATGACGATTATAATTTACTTGTTGCAGCTTATAAAGGATACAGCAGTGAAGTATTACGATTATTAAACAAGGGAGCGGATGTAAATGCTAATACCAACGAAGGTGTTACACCCTTAATGTATGCGGCTGATAATGGAGATATACAAACAACCAGGATACTGGTGCTAAACGGTGCCGATATTAATCGCAAACCCCATAATGGAGTTACAGCACTTTTAAGTTCAACTTTAATTAATCATCTTGATATTGCCGAATTTCTCATCAGAAATGGTGCCAACATTAATGATCCTGATGCACAAGGGATTTCTCCCCTAATGTATGCAGTTATTTATAATTATCCGGTATTGTGTGATATGTTGATCTATTATGGTGCTGACATCCATCAAACAGATAATGAAGGAAATAATCCTTTGATACTGGCTGTATTTATGAATAATCCGGAAATAGTTGAAATTTTTCTTGATCAAAATGCCAATGTTAATTCAGAAGACAAAAATGGTTTTACACCTTTGATGCTTGCCGCTCAAAATGGAGATACAGCCATTATGAACCTTCTAATAAATAAACAGGCCGATCTGAATGCAAAGAATAAATACGGAAATACTACTCTTAGTTTAGCCGTAAAAAATGGTCATATCGAAGCTGTAAACCTTCTGATTAGAAATGAAACCGGTCAGCATTCAGTTTACAAGGGAAAGGATAATTTACTGGATTTAGCAAAAAAATTCAACCATAAAAACATGGTTGGGATATTAAAACAACATGGTTTTCGGGGAACCATTGCTCCAAACCTGGATATTTATTCAATCGGTACTGGCTTTAATTTGAATTTTAATGATTTTATGGTTGGTATAAATGCTGGAATTCAGGATACAAAGTATAACATTCGGGCCAATCTGGGTTATTATACACGGCCATTTGCAAAAAGAATTCTTTTACAGGACAGTGAAGATACCTATTTTCAATTTTGGGAGAAAAGATCTATGGTTTCAGTTGGATTTGAAAAACTCTTTTCAATAAAATCTTTTAAGAATAACAGGTTTTTTGCTATTACGATTGGCATGGATGGAATTTTTACATATGGAAGGAATTACCGTGGATCCATTCGGGAACCTGATAAAAAATTCAAAATTTCCCCAACATTAGGTTTAATATGGAGAATGGACTACCTCCAGGTAGTTGCAAAATACTCCCGCCTGGATCTGGACACATTTAAGGTATCACCCCACCGTGCAATTATTGGAGTGCAGTATATATTTGATAAAAGAAAAAGACGTTATAAGGATAAACAAATTGAATGGTTAGATGGAATGTAACTAACCAGTAGATTGAGGGGGAAAAACAGAATGTTATAAAATGTTATTTATCTTTTATCCAAAATGTCTCTTATATTAAAGAAACTTCCGGTCTTTATTTTGATGCTATCCTTTACCGGATTCATCTCTTGTGAAGAAAAAATAGACTTTATTGAAATCGATTGTTCTGAATGTTATCGTATAAAACCTGATGAAGGTTCTCTGAAAATAAGGGTAACCATCAATAAAGAGAATCAATCCGTCCCTATTGTTGTTTACCGTAACGAAATGGAACATGAATGGATCAGGTTAGTGGATACGGTAACCGTTGAAGACTATTACGTTGATGTGGATGTCGACCATTTATATTCGGTAAAGGCCGAATACAAGGCTGGCGGGAAAATCATTTATGCGGTTGATGGTGACAGGATTCGAACCCGGAAGATTACAGCCCAGTGCGACTCAACCTGTTGGGTGATCAGGGGTGGGAATATTAATGTAAGATTGAAGTATATGGATTGATTAGTTCTCGGTTCTCGGTTCTCGGTTCTCGGTTCTCGGTTCTCGGTTCTGTCCCTTAAATAATATTTGCTTTTCTACGATAAATCACACTTTACTAAACAATTCCCCGAAGGGACGGACAGGCAGGAATTTAACAGTTTAATAATTTAACAATTAACTATTCCTATTCACACTAAGAATGAAAAACCAACAAGGGTACATTGGTATGGAAGAATAGTTTCCTGGTCATACTTGGATATAAAAACTTGGTTATTAAATTCCTCTTATGTGTAGTTAGTGAAATGATATCGATCTGGTTTTGTTGCACTAAGTCATTCAATCCCTGAATAACGTCCTCTTCTTCCAAAAGGATGCATTCAACCTTAAATGCAGGGTATACCGATTTAAAGTATTCTTTGAGACCTTCCATTTTAAGTTTTTCCCATGTATCCTCCTTCCCCGTTCCAATATGAACGCAGTAAATTTTCATATCAAACGGGGCCACCAATCCCATTAATTTTGTAATTGCGACAAAATCAGACTCATCAAAATCAGTTGCATAAATAATTCTGTGGATGTTTTTTTGATCATCAAATTTGCAATTTTCCGGGATTGCAAGCACAGGCACTTTTGTTTTCTCCAGAATCTTCATGGTTGAACTCCCTATAAAATCCTTCTTTCTTTTGTTGCGACCCCTCATCCCAATAATGATCATACCAGGCAAATAGGTTTCACATGCTTCAAGAATTACATCGGATACAGAACCACTGATAAGGGAATAATCAACCATCACGCCTTTGATTTTTTCCGTTTTAATTTGTTTACGTAATTCATTTGCATATTCCTCAATATCTTTTTTAGCCTTTTCCAGTAACTCCTGAATATGATCAGCAAGGGTCCCCTGAAACGCATAAGGTTCATCATATGGAATCGTTTGGATGTCAGGACTATAATATGCATACAGAAGCTCAATTTCAGCACGCAATACTTGCGCCAGTTTCAATGCATATTGACAGGCATTTTTTGAATGATCAGAGAAATCAATCGGCACGAGTATTCTTTTTATTTCTTTTAAATCTCCATCAGCTGGTTTTTTTTCCTTACTATACTCCTTGTTAATTTCCCGCAGGATCTTTATTGCTTTATCCAGGTCTTTCTCATTTATCTTTACTTTCACCCCTCCTGGCAGACCAGGCTGGATTTGGTTTACATTTGCTAAAATGGATTCAATACCTTCAGCTTTCAGTTTGCTTTTTAGAATCTCTGCTCTTGCGTAAGTACTTGTAGTTATTGTAACTAATTTCTCCATAATGAGTGTTCTTCTGTGTTTTTGTGTTATTGGGTTAATATTAAGGTTTTAATGAAAAATTCAGGCTTAAATTTTTACAGATTAATCTTTTCAAAAGTTACGAATTTTTTCACAAAAAGTCAAGAGGAAAATAAAAAACCCGGGCTTTGCCCGGGGCTATTACTTTATTTCTATTTTTTACTTCTTTTAATTTAATCTTTTTTTCTCAATGTTTCAATTTTCTGCCTGTCTTCATTCATTCTTTTCTCCCTTTTCCAACCGGCTTTCTTCCAACGACTGTTGTATGTCTTTCATTCTTTCTTCGTGGATATTTCTGGCTTCTTCCCATGCTTTTCTGGCCTCTTCGTTCCAGAGCTGTTGGCTAAATCGGTGTTTTTCCATTAATTCTCTCATATTTTCCTGCATCGTCTCCATCTGCTTCCGGATCTTTTCAAAATCAATCCCCCTGAGTTCTTCCATTGCTCTTTTTAATTCCTCTTTGGCTACCTTAAACTCCTTATGAATTTTAGTGGTATCCAACTCTTTCATGCTTTTCAGCATTTCCATTTGAGCTTTTTTTATGTTCTCCCGGAATTCTTCACTATCGAAATCTTTCCAAATCTCCTGCATTTCCATTTGGACTTTTTCTATTTCTTTTCTTATCTTCTCAAAATCCTCTTTATTTCTGAAATCCAGCTCTATGCGAAGTTCTTCCATTGCTTTTTTAAGCTCTTTTTCAGATCTTTTCATTTCTTCTGAATGCCTCTCCCAATCTATCTCCTGGAGTTCCTTCATGGCTTTTTCCATATCCACTTTCACATCTTCCATATCTATCCGGAATCCCTCTTCATCAAATTCCACTATATCTTTCAATGCCTCTCCTATTTCTTCTAAAGATTGCTCGAGGTATTCTTCAAAATCCCACAGTTCTGTTTCCTCAATTTGCTCAAGTTCTGCTTCCAACCTTTCCATTTCTTCCTCGAGTTCTTCCAATTCCTCCTCAACATCTTCCAGTTCATATTCAGCCTCTTTCATTTCCTGTTCTGCTTCTTCCAGTTCTTTCATTGTATTATCGATTAAATCCCGATATTTTCCCATATCCTTTTCAGGTATTTTTTTACCATCGATAAATAGTTTTTTTACCACCCCTTTTTCCATAATGATCCTAACGTCTTTCTCCTTTTGGTCAACTTCATCATAAAATTGGGTTCGAATGGTTTTTCTTTGCTGCTTTTTAACAGTATCAACAACCATAAAATCAGGTTGTATAAGTTTTTTTCTATTCATAAAACCACTAATCGATGTAATTATCTCTGTTTCTACTTCATTTGTTGATAAGGTTTTTTTTGCCTTAAAAATAGAAGCGTTTGATGTGTAAGTAACTGCCATCAGAACAAAAATTGACAATAAAACAGCTAAAAACCTGCCGGTAGAACTAGCTTGTGACCGGGGGTATTCCACCAACCTTTTAATTCTTGAAAATAACCTGCCCTTTCTCCCGGAAAGCGCAAGTGCATAAAATGTAACATTTTGTTTCATCTCTTGTAGATTTGTTAATGCATTTATGTAAGTCAATGATTCATCGCATACTGAAACAGCCATATCGTCACAACAATTCTCTCTTTCCTTCCGAATGATCGATGACATCCACCAAACGGCTGGATGATAAAAAAAAAGAAACTCCGTAATGGACTGGAAAATATTTATGATATAATCATTTCTTTTTATATGAGCCAATTCATGAGCAAGGATGGCTTCAACCTGATTGAAAGGAATGCCGGTAAGTGTTCCGACAGGTACCAAAATAACAGGTTTGAAATATCCGATTACCACAGGAACTTTCGTTAATAGAGATTCAAGCACCTTAAATGGCCTGCAGACTGCCATTTTGGACTTTAAGACACTTATCCTGTCTTCCCATTCTTTAGCTATCGGGTACGTTTTGTAGTACCAGATCCTTTGAGTATATACCAATCCACCAAAAAACCGGAAGAAAAGGATCAAAAGGCCAAAAAGCCATATTGTAACTACAAGTGAATAATTAAGATTTAAGTATTCAATTATATTCTTCAAAATGGGTTGAATTCCAAATCCGGTATTCCTTTCGGAATCATTAACCACATCCACTGCAATAAAACCCGAACCTGCCATTTTAATATCCTGCCCCTGATGAGTCCTGTTTTGAATAGCAGGTACTGATGAATTCTTTTCCGTGTAAATTCTGGTAAACGTAGTCAGAGAAACAATAAGGATCAAACCCAGAGAAAAAACAGATAATAAATACCGGATTTTAGCTGATTGCTTTTGCAGAAGAAGCAAAATTAAACCAAGAGCCAAGGCAATAACAGCTCCTTGTCAAAGGGAATGAATTAAAGTCCAGCCAATTGCGTGAAGCAACTTCTCCGGTAACAGATTGCTTAATACATTCATTTTTGGCTCCTTTCGACTTTTTTAATGTATGCCTTTATTTCGTCAAGCTCTTCCTGAGTTGGTTGGTGATTACCCAATGCCTGCATTACAAGCTTCATTGCCGAACCTCCAAATGTATTGAGCAGGAACTTGTCCAGTAAAAGATTCTGGGTCTCTTCCTTCGCTATTAGAGGCCTGTAAATATGTGTACGGCTTTTTTCATTCCGGCCCAACATATTCTTTTCGGTCATTATTTGCATGAACTTTAACGTGGTGGTATATCCTACCCTTTTTTTGACGTTTAAGTGCTCATTAACAAACCGGACAGTACATGGTCCATGGCTCCATAGAACCTGTAATATCTCCAGTTCAGCATCAGTTGGTTTAATCCATTGTTTACTTTTCATTGTTTAATAAAATAAATACGAACATTTTCGTAGACAAATATATACGAATAAATTCGTAATTCCAACTTTTTCTACGAATATTATCGTAAAAGAATGTTAAAATTTGTTAATAAAGGGGTCCCAGTACCCTGGCCAGGGATTCGTTGAGTTTTTGTCTATTCGAACGCTTTTTCCACTCATCCGGGGAGATCAGACGACTTTGAGATAAATCATCGAAAAATATTTTTTCCAGTCTTTCCGTAAATTCTTCATTATAAATAAGGGCATTCACCTCGAAATTAAGTTCGAAACTGCGATAATCGATGTTTGCACTACCAACAGTAGAAAAAATCCCATCTACCATTAATAGTTTTGAGTGGTTAAAGCCTTTTTCATACAGATACACTTTAATTCCTGCTTCAAGCAACTCACCGATATAGGAAATAGAATTCCAGTATGAGATTGTGGAATCGGAATTTGCCGGCAAGATCAACCGTACATCAACACCACCAAGGGCGACTGTTTTAAGGGCGGTGAGTATGCTTTCGTTGGGTGAAAAATAAGGCGTGGATATATATATATTTTTCCGTGCAGTACTTATGGCTGTAAAAAATGCCTGCATGATGCTCGCCCAATCGGAATCGGGACCACAGGCAGTAATCTGAACAAGGCAATTTTTTTCAATCTTGTATAATGGAAAATATTTTGGTTCGTTCTCGATGATATTTTTTGATACAAAATACCAGTCGATACTGAAGATTGTTTGGAGTGAATGAACGGCCTCCCCTTCCAGGCGTAAATGTGTATCTCTCCAAAAACCAAGACGTTTTGTGCCATGTATGTATTTGTCGGCTATATTTATGCCTCCCATGAACCCAATCCTGCCATCGATCACAATAATTTTACGGTGGTTTCTGAAATTCGCCTTGCTGGTAAGATACGGAAACCGCACGCGCATAAAAGGATAAATTTCAATTCCCACATTCTTTAAGGAGGATATATAGTGCTTGCTCAACTTCCAGCTTCCCACGTCGTCAAATATAATCCGGATTTGTAAACCTTCCCTGGCTTTTCTGATTAATATATCCCTTATTTTATTTCCAATATTACCTGATTCCCAACGGAAAAATATCATATGAATATTATCCCTGGCATTTTCTAATTCATACAGTATTGAATCAAAGGTTTCCCGTCCGTTATTCAGTATATCAATCCTGTTACGTTCAGTTAGCAGTGCCTTGCTGTTTCTGAGTAAAAGCGTAATAATTTTCCTTTTGCTCCTGATTTTTTCATCTTTCAGAAATTCTTTTTTTGGAAGATCAATAATCTGATTTTGGCTCATGATACTTATCCTTTCGAGGTCAGTCAAGCCTTTCCTCGAAAAAATCTTTTGTTTTCTGTAACTCTGGCCAAAAATCAAGTAGGCAATAATACCGATTACAGGAACAAGGATGATGATCAGCCCCCACGAAATGGTTTTTACCGGATCGCGATTCTCAAGGATAACAAAAATGACAGTAAAAATGATCGTTCCTGTGTATAGCAGAATCAGGATCGTTGTCAGAATATTCAATAGTATGAGCCAGTTTACACCCAGTATCACTCTGTGATGATTTATTTCAATAAAAGTAACGATTTAGAAAGAATGATCCTATAATATTTCAGACAAAAAAGCCTCCTTGGTTCCGGAGGCAATAACAATTCATAATACACGGGTTAAATAATCGTTTAAAAGAATATTCCCAGGCTGAAAATCAACTGGTTGGGTCTGCTATCGAAATTAAAATCCTCACCACCAATAGTCATACCGTCGCCCAATTTGCTTAAATTTCCTTCATACCGGAAATCAAACGTAACTTTCTTCAAAATATCAATTCCCACACCTGCCTGGTATCCAAAGGTTGCGCTCTTATATTTTTCCTCGTATCCTGCAGTATCAAAAAGATCTGCTTTACTGCTAATAATAAAACTGGCAACCGGTCCGAACTGTAATCTGGCCGGTCCAAACTTATAACCTACCATAACCGGAAAATCCAGCTTTTTAAATTCCAGCTTTTCAGTCCATTCCCCGGGTTTGCCCGGATTGTAATCATAAATATCTTTTACTGTCACCTCACCCCCGGTTGAAGTGAAAAGCAACTCCGGCTGGATAAAAGCACCGAAAAAGGTCACCCGAAGCATAAATCCCCCGTGGAATCCAATCGTCCTCTCCGTGAGCCCCTCCAAATCATATTCTTCCGTACCTGAAGTAACGGTAATGACTTCATTTAAATTAATGGCGGACGAGTTAACACCACCCTTCAGGCCAAATTTGATCTGTGCATTTGCACCGGATACCATGGATAAACACAATAATAAAATGAATAACTTTCTCATAATCAAAATTTTAGGTTGTATAAATAATCTCAATGGATTTATTTCATTTTATAAAAACAAATAATTAAAATATAAACGTAAAAATGCAAAAGATATTTAAAATATTTTAATTTTTTTCAATATGTTGCTGGATGCAAATATTCTTTAAGTGAACAGATCAGATTGACCTGAACCGAATTTGAAAAGCCACATAACTTGATTTTTAGAATGCGTTTTTAAAATTCCGTTACGATAAAATATATATTTTAGTAGTCATTTTACAAACATCTTAGAGCATGCTGGTTTTTGTAGTGATTATACTATTGATTGATATTTATGCTTTTAAAGGAATAAGGTTAATCAATAAATC
The DNA here is from genome assembly GCA_964515985.1 of uncultured Rikenellaceae bacterium. GTDB lineage: Bacteria > Bacteroidota > Bacteroidia > Bacteroidales > VadinHA17 > CAZEWS01. Next base: position 21,138 of record CAZEWS010000009.1, read on the forward strand.
CATATCAATTAATTGGATTAAGATTCTAATATACAGTACATTCTGGATTATAACTTCTCTCTTTGTTATTGGTATTATTTTAATTTTATTAAATGAATCTTTCGATCAGGGTGCAAGGGCACAGAGGAACCTCTTTTTCTTTGTAGGTCTGTTTCTTACCTTCTATATACCTAAAATACTTTTTATTGTTTTTCATTTTACTGAGGATATTATTAAAGGAGTATCTTTTGTTGTAAATCTATTATTCGGTAGAAGGTCTCCGTTGGTAGCCCAAACAACCCGGAAAATCAGCCGTTCGAGATTTTTATCCCGTATGGGATTGATCCTCGCCGCTCTGCCTTTTTCATCTATAATATACGGCATGGTAAAGGGAAGATTTAATTTCCGGATTGTTCATAAAAATCTTCATTTTCCAAATCTTCCGGAAGCGTTTCATGGACTGAGGATCGTACAAATCTCTGATATCCACATTGGTGGATTATACGGACACTGGCGAAGGGTTGAAGAGGCTATCGAAATGATAAATGCACAAAAGCCTGATCTGATATTTTTCACCGGGGACCTGGTAAACGATTTTGCCGGTGAACTGGAAGGCTGGATGACAATATTGGGCAAAATGAAAGCCAGGCTGGGAAAATATTCTATCCTGGGAAACCACGATTATGGTGATTATCATTATTGGAAATCCAAAGAAGCAAAAAAGGCCAATTTAGAACAAATTAAAAACGCACATAAAGAACTGGAGTTTAAACTATTATTGAACCAATCTGAAATAATCAGAGTTAACAAAAACCAAATCGCCGTTACCGGTGTGGAAAACTGGGGCAAACCTCCCTTTGCACAGTACGGAAATTTTAACATGGCTCAACAAAATGTGAAAAATATACCCTTTAAGATCCTTTTGTCACACGATCCCAGTCATTGGGATGCTGAAATACTTGGAAAAACCAATGTTGATCTGACATTTTCAGGTCATACCCATGGTATGCAATTTGGTATCGAAACCGGAAAAATCCACTGGAGCCCGATCAAATACAAATACCCCCGCTGGGCAGGATTGTATAAAGAGGGGAATCAATACCTGTATGTAAACCGTGGACTTGGTTACATCGGGTACCCTGGCCGGATCGGTATGCCCCCTGAAATCACGGTAATTGAATTATTCAGGACATAAAAAATCAGGCTGTAGTGCCTGATTTACAATGAAAATAATTTCATCTGCATAAACTTTTCGGCCTTAATCTTTAGAAACATCTAAAAAAAAGGGTTGTGGCAACTCCACAACCCTTAAAGATTTTTCCGGATGAAATTGATTCTATCGACCTCCTCCTTCAAACTCTTCGATTTTATCTTCAATAATCTTCTTGATATCATCAAAACAGTCACTTGCCAGTGCGAGAGTATCTTGAAGATTAATCAGCTATCTCCATAAAGTCTTCAATATCAATAGTTTTTGCAACTGAGGATAATTGATCAAGGCTGATTTTTCCAACAAGGCTTAATCCAAGGAAAGCATCTTTATCTGTAATCAGGATCATCATTTCGCAAACATAACCTTCTTCTTCGCGGATTTTTATTTTAATTGTCTGTTGACCATCATTGACCAACAGGATATCCTCAAAATTGCTTTCTGCCAGTTTTTGGTCGAACTCCTGCAGAATCTGATCTTTATTACTCGATTTAGTCTTTTTTTCATCAAGGATCATCACTTTAATAAAATCCATTTCCCTTAGCGTTTCTTTCAGTTCCCTGTCCTCTTCCTCATCTAAAAAGATTCCGATCAGCCCTGGTGGAATACGAAAAGTATACACTCCCTCCTGCCCTTCATATTTATCGAACACTTCCTCTGCTGCCTTTTCGTTATGAATTTGACATCCTGAAACAAAAACTACTACCAAAAGGAAAAGGATTGGAAACAGTAAAGTATAAACTTTTTTCATCTCGGATAATTTATTTGCAAACAATCAGTGTGTTGAGAGAAAAAACACAAAATAGTCACATTTATTTCAATCCTTATTTTTCTTTTTATCGATCTTCTCAAGATCCTCAAGTCCTTCGACATTCATCGATTTTGACAATTTCGATATGTTTTTAAGGTCGATATCTCCCTTGATCGAGATCAGTGCATTTCCATCCATGCCGCCCGAGACCAAAAGCAGTTCAACTATTTTCCCGTCAACTTCCCTGATCAGGAACTTAACATTCTGGTCTTTTTCCTGAATAACCATCAACTCTTCATATTCACTAACTTTCAATTCTTTCATGATCTCATCATAGAAATTAATGTTTTTATCCAACTCAACATCATTATCCGTTGCAAGGATCCTGATACTTTTAAGGCTGTTCATCAAATCATCAAACTCTTCATCATCGGTTTCAAGATTGGAAAACAAGCTGAACATTTTGCTGGAGATCAAAACGGTTGTAAAGCCTTCTTTTCCGGCATATTTCTCAAATAATTTATCAACCGGATGCTTTTGAGCCATAGTGACTATGGATGCAACCAAAAGCAAAAGCATTGTTATACTTTTTTTCATAACGTTACTGTTTATTGTTTGATTAATATTCATTGTTATATTCATATCATTCTGGTTTTTTGGATATTCGTTCTTTGGTTTTTTCAAATTTCGATAAGTTTTCAAGCCCCCTAACCCCTGTTCCAAACAAAGAAAAAGTATAAAGGCTTTCTGTCGCATATCTAACCTTCGATATATTATTTAATTCCTTTGCCACCCTGTCGAATGTCGAAAGTGTCTGCAATTCTTTTGTTCCCCGGTTAAATTTCTCAGATATTAAGAGTAAGGTTTTTTTTGTCTCCAGGTATGCCAGCTCAGGGCTTTCATAGGTATCTTCATATTTTTTAAGTGAAAATCCAATTCCATTTTTGCCGGTAATCAAAAAGTATGAACCCAAAAGGATTAGAAAACTGGCAGCAACACTGGTAAACAAATAAAGCCTTTTTTTCACAGGTTGCATCCTGTAGCGACTTCCTTCAATTCTGATAGCATCCAGTATTTTCCCTTCCAGACCGGGATTAGCTGCTTCATCGCAGGACTGACTATAATAATAGCTGAACAACTCCTTCTCAGCTTCCAAATGGTCCGGTACATCCCGGGAGGCAAAGAAAGTTCGTAAAACCTCCTCTTCCTCCAGGCTTGTTTCACCATTATAATATTTCTGTAATAGCTTCTCTATTTTTTGAAGGTCCATGATTCATGTATTTTAACAATAGCTCCCTGACTTTATTTCTTGCCCGGGATAAATTTACCCTTAAGGTATTGATATTTACATTGAGTATCTCTGTTATTTCTTCATAACTGTACCCCTCAATATCCCTGAGTTGAATGATCATTTTGTACTGATCAGGTAACATATCAATAATCTGCTTTACTTTCGATACAGTATCCTTTAATTCTAATTGCCTGCCTGGTGATTCTTCAAGACTTGCCGGGTTATCAGATGATTTTGTATTTTCCAACGAAACAGTCCGGATTGATTTCAATTTGTCAAGACACATATTTTTTGTAACTGTCATGGCAAAGGCTTCAATACTGTTTAAGGTTTCCAACTTATCCTTCCGGTTCCAGAGTTTTACAAATACTTCCTGAACAATATCCTCTGCTTCCTCCTTGTTCCGTAACAATCGCAACGCAAAAGGATACATTTTTTTATTCAGGGGAAGAACCTTTTTTTTAAATTCCTGAGCCTTCATCAATCCGGAGTAAACAATAACTTTATAAAGTACAATCTATTTCCATTATTTCAAAATCCTGGTAAATTAATTTTATGATTTTTTTTCTGCATTATCATCCGGTCACCCCTATCTCTCCCCAATTGCTATTATTTTTCGTCTTCTTCAAGCTTCTCCAGATGTTCCAAACCACATCCGTGCATCGATTTTGAAATTTTTGAAATGTGCCTCAGATCAATATCCCCTGTGATACTGATCAGTGCATTGTCATCTCTTCCGCCAACAACCAGCAGCAATTCTTTTATAATGCCATCTTTTTCCTTAACCAGGAATCTGACATCCTGGTCACTGTCTTTCACCATGAGCAATTCCTCGTATTCATTCATGGGTAACTCTTTCATGAGCTCATCATAAAAGTTAACCCCTTCTCTGTTTTCATAATCATCCGTAGCAAGGATCTTTATTGTTTCCAGATTGTCAATCACATCGTTTAACTCCGGGTCTTCCAGTTCCATATCAGCCACCATTTTAAACAGATTTTTTGAAATGAACACGGTTGTAAAACCATCCTTGCCTGCATATTTATCAAATAATTTATCTACCGCCTTATTTTGTGCAGTGATAAGCAACGGGAATATTGCCAGGGTAAGGATCAGACTAATTTTTTTCATGATTCGTGATTTTAGTTATTAATTAAGATCATTTAAAATATCAATTTGACCGACTTTCATTAACAAGACGAATCATAAACGAATTCATTACAAAAAGGGTAAACAATTTTTAATATAGTTTTTTACTCCAATGGAAACCAATAAGGCTCTTGCAAACTCCAGACAGACCCGTCGGACCGCAATCCCGATAGCTATCGGGAGGCGGACGGGTTTTTACCTTCTACAAATTACGTGATAATAAACTTAATCAAACGAAAAATGGCCTTAATGCCTCAAGCAGATAATCCGGTGCTTTCCGGGGTCTTTTGGTTTTAGCATCGGTAAAAACAAGAGTGGTCTCACCTTCTGCTATTAATTCTTTGTTTTCATTAATTATCTTATAACAAAAATTGATTCTGACACCAGGCAATTCCCTCATAATAGTCCTAATAGTCAAAAGATCATCATAATAGGCTGGTTGGTGATATTTAATATTCAGGGAAATTACCGGCATAATTATACCATCGTCTTCCAGTTTTCGGTAAGTCAAATCACATTCCCTGATTAATTCGGTCCGGCCAACCTCAAAATAGAGTGGATAGTTGCCATAATATACAACTCCCATTTTATCGGTTTCGCCATACCTGACGCGTATTTGTGTATCGGAGGTGAACATGTTTTGTGTTTTGTGTTATTTGTAATCCAATATATTCCTTTTGATAACTCACGAGCAAGTTTCCATGCTTCAATTTGTTCAAATCTTTCAATTGTTGCCATAATAATAAGCGTTAACTATTGATAAATTGTTTCTTTACCTTGGTTTTAAAAGGTTATATTATTCCTGCTAAATTATATTAAACTCTGAACACTAAACATTAAACATTGAACTTGTATCCACAACTGCCAGAGATATTAGCAAAACAAAACTACAAATATACCAACCAATCCACTGCCTACCGAAAGGGCGAATCCGGCTCCTTTGCCATATGATTATAAAAGAGTTTATCGAGAAGTCCTGGAAAGAATTTTTTAATAAAAACGCTGGCTTTTCCATCAAAAGTCAGAACGATACAGCGTTTTCTTTTTCTTATGCCTCTCACCATATGTTTGGCAACCTGTTCGGGTGTCATCATTTTTCCCTCTTGCCTTGGGGATTCTCCCTGAGCGGTACCATTGGCTACCAGTGCGGTTTTCCGGACGTTAGTCGATGTGAATCCGGGGGCGAAGATCAGGACGTGCAGTCCTTTCTTCATGTTTTCGATCCGGATGGTTTCGAGGAATCCGGTTATAGCAAACTTTGAGGCCGAATAACCTGTCCTGCCCGGCAGTCCGTGAATTCCGGCTATTGAAGTAACACCTGCAACCGAACCTTTCTGCTCCAGAATATATGGCAAGGCATATTTAGTACAGTATACTGTTCCCCAAAAATTAACATCCATCAGTTTCCTTATCACTTTCAAGTCAAGTTCGGTAAACAAGGCTCTCATGGAAATGCCTGCATTATTGATCAAAATGTTGATTTTTCCGTATTTTTTTATGGTCTTATCAACCAGGTTTTTACAATCTTCTTCCCTGCTGACGTCAGTCTTGATAGCAAAAGCATCAAACCCGCTTTCTGATAATTCCTTCTCTGTTTCCGACAGGCTTTCCTGATTCAGATCAGCCAGAACAATCTTTGCACCCTGGCAGGCAAATTCTTTTGCCACCGCCAGTCCGATTCCGGAAGCAGCGCCTGTAATGATGACAACCTTGTCTTTCATAGGAATTAAGAAAATTAATTTAAGTGTCAAAATTATAATTTAACTTAAAAAATACAATAGGTTTTTTAGTTTGTAGTTTCTGGTTTTTAATGTTTACTAACCCAAAATTCTCCTCTTGCCTGCCCCGCCGGTCAGGCGGGGGAAAGGAACCCGCCCGAACGACTGATTCGTTATGTCGGGCGGGGAGACACTGGCAGGTCTTTTCCCAGCCGAATACAATTCGGCTCTACATTTCTGTCTAAGCTCTCCGCTCTTCATCCCATGCCCCATGCTCTTTGCACTATTTCCAACAATTTTCCGAAAGGACAGGTATAAATTTCGCAATTTAACACACAAAAACTTCTCAAACAATTTAGCAATTTAACCATTTAACAACTTAGCCCCGATGGCTATCGGGGCGATCTCATGAGCGAAGCGAGTAATTT